>NZ_JBYZMP010000003.1:0-432425 GCF_058216375.1 Pontibacter sp. GD7
AACAGGAAAGCGGTGCAGGAACACTCCCACGCCGCTTTACCGCATCCGATTGGCACTGGCCAACCTCTTCGACGAACTTAGCTATTACTCTAGGTTAAAAAGTTCGGGATGATTCATGTTTTCTTGTAGATCAGGTATATTCTTATCCAAAAATTTCATTCAGCAAACCAGCCAGGCGAATGCCGCCCATCAGCAGCCTTTCGTTCATTGTATCCACGTGGTCGAAATTGTAGCGGTAGCCAAGCTTATCTTCCGGCTTTACGCCAGCATACAGTTTCTCAGCGATCTGGTACGACTCGTAGATCCAGTTGCTAACCGGGGCCTGCTGCCAGGCGCGGCGCTGCGATTTGTTTGTAAAGTTAAGTGCAGTGGCGTACTCGGTGTAGCTTAGGTTTTGGTACTCGATCAGCTGCTCATCCCAAACTCTGTGCAAATTGGTTGGCGTATTAAACCAGGTAAGCCTTACACGGTTACCGCCTAAATCCTCTGGTCTGCCGGCATGCATGGGCTGGTGAATATCGCCTACCATATGGATGATCAGGCGCAGGTACATTTGCTTTTTGGCCATAGGCAGGCTCTTATTGTTTTTCAACTCAGCTGCCATCATGTTCAGCTTGGTATGCACGTTAGTAGAAGTATCCTGCATGATGCTGGCAGTAAACTCATCCAGTGTCAGGCCTTCCTTAAAGTTAATGTAGTGCCACGGCCCAAGGTAGTCGTAAGCTGGGTCAGATTTGATGAAGTCGGCCCAGTTGCTGGCGATGGCCAACGACTCGTTGCCAAGTATTTTCTTTATGTTTTTCTTTGCCTTGCAGCTAAGGTTGCGCTCCGCGATCTCGCCAACAACGCGGTGACCCAGCATGCCCCAGGCCATTGCCTGCGATGGCAAGTATAAAATGCACCCGATCAGGAAAATTCTCTTCAGGAAGTTTAAAGCCATTTTGATTTGTGTTTCTTGGTTAGTTGCCGCAAAGGTCGGGATTTTTTTATGGCTTTGAAATAGTTTGTTTTGTTGAGGAAGTATAGTTGATTGTATGTGCGGAAAAGGTTTTTGACTATAGAAGGTATTATTTCCGCCTTTCTATCTAGCTGGTTGCATTCCTCAGTTTTACTTACCTACAGTTTTATCTTGGGCTTTGGTGCCCTCAAGGCCGGGCGGCCTCGCCTTCGGGCATCGCGCTGCTTTCGCTTCCTTTGCTCCTAACGTCGCAATGCCTCGCTGAAGCTCGTCACCGGAACCTCTCGAGGCGCTCAACCCAAAGGCTGGGATTGACACTTCTTGGTAAACGTCTGTCGCAACTAGCTACCAAGTATAAATTCTGATTTGTAGGGACAGGTCGCGACCTGTCCGAGGAATACCGATAGCTATGAAACTCGCAACTCAAATATGCGACTGCAGAAACTCCCCGCCTTGGACAATCGAGAACGAGAGTTCGAAGATTGCGAGCGTAGCTCTGAGGGCAGGGATGGTATGACCCGGTAACAGCAGAGATTCCCCTCTTGAGAGGGGTGAAGGGGTGTGTTTTTTACGCTTATACATAGTAAGAGCGCTACCCATGTGCACAGCGACAATTTTTTGTCTGAGCGTTCAGCGAGTGGGGGTAGGGGCCCTCGACAAACAAAATTGTCTTGACTTTTTTGCCTACTTTTTTTGTCAAGAAAAAAAGTAGGGCCCAGCCGGCGAGGTGAAAGTCTGCTTAGAGTGAGTAGCTTTATCAAAAAAACTACCTGTTATATCAATTGATAAACTTGCCTTTACTCCCCAAGACTTTTCATAATTTAAAATAAAGATATAAACTACTATGTTCACAGGTGAATAGAGGTGCATTTTGACATTTGAAAAATGAGATTTCGGAGTCAGCGAGTATAGCTTCAAGGGCATTGGCAACTAGCCCCACTTTTAAACCCAAATCACACCTCCTAACTACTCCGCTTCTCAACCTTAACCTTTTTCAAATACCAACCCTTTTCATCTACCATAGGTGCTGTTTTAGATGTTACCGTAACTGGCTCTGCAGACAGTTCCATGCGCTGTGTGCCAGTGTCGGTTTTTACATCCATAGGCAGTGTAAAGCTGATGTTCGGGATCTGGATGGTATGCGTTTGATCTCCGGTTTGCTTCACGACAACTTCTAGTATTTCCGTGGTGCGCAGGTACATGTCAAAGACTGGCGTGATGTTGTAATCCGAGTTGGTATTAATGTAGTTCTGCAAATCAAATGTCTTTACCTGATTGGCATAAGTATATGCCGGGTCGTTAATAAAGCCTTTAATCGCCTTAAAGAAAACATCATCGCCTAAAATATACCGTACCGTGTGCATCAAGTAGGCACCTTTGGTATAGATTTCACCATGGTAAGCCTCATCCGAAGTAGCAAACTCTTTCACAATAATGGGTTGCTGGTTTCGGATGCCTCTGCCAATCTGTTGTACATGCTTCAGATAAGCCTCATGGCCACCGTGTTCTTCAATAAACAGCCAGTCGCCGTAGGTGCAAAGCCCTTCCTGGATCCAGAAATCGGCCCAATCCCGCACGCTTACTTTGTTGCCCCACCACTCGTGACCCAGCTCGTGGTGCAGCAGCCAGTCGTGGGTAGCGTCGCCTACTTTGGTAAACTTATAGTTGTTGCCATAGGCATTTATGGTCTGGTGTTCCATGCCCAGGTATGGCGTTTCTACAATTCCAATCTTGTCTTTCGGGAAAGGGTACTCGCCAAAGTATTTTTCCTGCGTTTTCACGCTGTTCTCCAGCACAGCCATCAGCTCGGGCAGCCTGGCTTCGTTCTGGCGGAGCAGGTAAATTACCATGGGTACCGTATTGCCATTAACGGTAATATAGTTTTGCCGGGCCTGCACAAAATCGCCTAGCGTAAAGTTGATGTTATAGTTGTTGATGGTATAATCGGTTTTCCAGTGGTAGGTAACCTGGTTCTTAGCTTTTTTCTCAGAAACCAACACACCATTCGCAGCTACTTTGTAGGGTACTGGAACAGAGATGAACTGGTCTACACCTTCGTCGGGCTCGTCGGATGGATGGTCTTTGCAGGGCATAAAGATTTTAGCGCCCTCGTTCTGCGACGATAGACCCACCCAATGCTTGCCATTGGCATCTTTGGCAAAAGTAAAACCACCCTGCCACGGCGGACGAACAGCCTCCGGCGTAACGCCAGCGTAACTAACCTTTACCTTTACCCGCTGCCCCGGCTCATACCTTTTCTTCAACTCTACATCCAGTCCGTCTTTGCTGCGGGTATACTTAGCTTTCTTGCCATCTACCCATACTTCGCTAACCTTATACCTGTCTATCAGGTCCAGTTTGATGTGATCTATAGGCGATACGATGGCAACCGTAGCCTCAGCCCAGCCGGCAATGGATCTGTTGTCGGGGTCAATGGCCAGGTTCAAAGTATAATGCTTTACATCGTAAGCAGCCTGTGCCGGGTCTATAGGGCCACCCCAGGTCCAGTTGTCATCCTGGGCGTTGGCGGAGAGGCTACCAATGGCCAGAAGTATAGCAAAGAGGTGTCTTTTCATAGGTAAAGTAGTTAGGTAGAATTACTGTAAAATCAATCCTGTTCGGGAGCTTAGTACTTCAGTTCAAAGTCGAGTTGCCTTCCCTCGGCCGCTGCCTTTTTATCCATACCTGCACCAACAGCCATGCCAACCGACATGCCTATCGGCAAACCAATAGAAAGAAAGGCCATGTTACTCAGGCTTGCCCCAAAGGCTACCCCCAACGGCAACCCGAAAACCGACATCCCAAGCGCCATCCATAAATTACGGTAATGGTGTTTAGGCACAATCCGGAGGTCTTTCTCGAGCATCTTAAGTATACTTTTCTGAGTGCTTTTTACCAATTTCTGTAAGGCATGGTCAGGTCCGGAAAACGAGTTCACCTGTTCGATATTTTCATTAACATGGCTTATTGCATCCGGAGTAAGTGGCCATTTCTTTAACTCATGCACCAACTTATCGAGTTCAAGCAGTCGCTTCCTAAATTTAAAGTGCCGTTCAGTGTCTGGTTTTATACATAGGTCTGTGATTTCCATGGGAACAGGTTAGGTTTTTGGGTATAAGTTTTGGCTGGTATGTTCAGCTATACTTTAAGCTGCCAGCTTTCTGTTTGCGGCTTTACCTTGTATGCTGAGGGCTAGCTTAGCTGCCAGCCAGGCCATCGGAATGTAGGCCCCGATCAGATCAACAAAAGTATACCATACCGGAGAAGGTAACATGAAAACACTGGCGATGCCCCCGGCCAGGAAAAATAGTCCTATGCCAAGCGCATACTTCATTTTATGGTTGGCAGCGATCAGGGCAGCTACAAGGGCACCCGCAAAGGTACCCAGCGCATGCGCCAGAAACGGGAAAATAAAATGCTTTGGCTCGAAGAGGTGCATGGTTGCCTTTAATCCTTCTGATGTGGTTACGTCGGCTCCGTTGGGTGGTGGTATAATGGAACCGCTAACCATAATTATTGCCATGTTAACGGCACTGCCGATCACAAGACCAGCTATAATTGCCAAAATACCTTTAAGAACAGGATTCATATGTGTTGATTTTTAAGGCGATCTATTGTCATTACTTACCTAGGGCACTGTTTGAAGTATAGTAAGTTAAGTAAATTTCCCGTTTTCAGGTAATAAATACCAGCCTATGCTTGCACGATTATGGTACTAAGAACTCATGTACGATTGACCCACCCTTGACCCCTCCCAAGAGTAGGGCCGTTTCATTCTATTTTTTGCTGGCGCGGATCTGTGATCCGTGACTTATTATACCGTTGGATTTGCAATCCAACTGGGCCAGAGGCCCAGCCATAGTCCGACACGAGCGAGGACGCACGCGCCATTACCGTGTAATTTACTAGAATGAAACGGCCCTACTCTTGGGAGGTGCCAAGGGTGGGTTTATACCTGCCTGGTTTATAGTAAATCGCAACCTGAGTTAAATATACAAATTATCTCGCGCTGTTTTTAATCTCGAAGCCGTTTGACGTTTTTTACTGAATCCTTTACAAATACCTCTTAAGGTGCAGTTTTATACTTCACGGGCTATAGTTTCCTGGCTTAAGCGGCTTTTCCGGAATATAGCGTTATAAACCACATAACTTACAAGGCCTGTTAGTATGGTTGCGGCAATATCCCAGATGTCTATTGGTTTGCCCAATAAGGGGTGTGCAAGTTCGAATAGCACCACGCTAAATGTACCCAGTTTTATTAGGTAATTGCCTTTAGCAGTACCCTTAGACAGCAATGCAGTTAAAAAGAACAGGGTTGCCAAGGTGCCCAGCGTGTTGCCCAAGGTATCGGCTACATGGAAATCGTTTATGTTGTGTTGGTAGATATAAAGGCGGTAGATGGGCCGGCCAAAAAACTCGTAAATAAGCAACGCAGACAATCCAATTGCAAAATTTATGGCTTTATACCTGGTAAACTTCCAGTTCTCCAGTTCCGCTTTAAAGTCATGTAGGTTCATGAGATAGTGAATGTATGAATTAAGGAAGTATAGAATAGTTACATCTTCTAATTAGTGGGCTAAACAAGTTACTCTCCCGAACACCCAGTATAGCCAGTTAAACATCCGACTATCAGGTTAAAATGAGCTTACTTTTTACTAACCGTACCATGTGATGGCTGGGTTTTATTAATCATGATTTCGCCATGCTTCACAACAAAGTCTGCTTTATTAAAAATGCTGTTAAAATCTTTTTCAAGGTCTCCTTTAAAGGCAACAATGTCTGCTAATGCATTCGGTTTTATAACTCCCAACTTATCTTTAACCCCTATAAACTCGGCAGCATTTACTGTCGCATACTGCAATATTTTCTCCGGAGAAATGTCTGCATCCAGGTAGGCTTTAAATACATTTTTTGAGGCATCTCCACGTGGTATTTCAAAATCAATGTAAATATCAGAGCCAAACACAACTTTTACATTATGCTTTTCAGCTGATTTTAGTCTGTTATTTAAAGTAGCTTTGAACTGGTTTGTCTGCTCATCTGTCCAACCGCCCTTTTTATGGTATTCAACACCGATGGGGGCCACATGGTAATCTGTCGGAACAAGGTACACATTGTGTTTTGCCATCAGTGCCAGCGTAGCATCGTCTATTCTGTAGCCATGCTCTATGCCGTCAACTCCAGCCAGTACAGCATTTGTGATGGATGCAGGGCTGTTTGCGTGTGCCGTTACCTTCTTGCCAAATCCATGAGCCATCTCCACAATAGCCTGCATCTCTTCACGGGTTAACGCGGTATTGTTAGGCGAATTGTCAGCACAGATTTTTATCAGATCGGCACCATAGTTAATGTGCTCCCTAACAGCAAAACGGGCATCGTCTGGGCTCTTTATAATCCGGTATTCAGTTGCTGCCAAATGGCCATACTCATGCGATAAGCCGGGAAACTGACCTCCCACAGAACTAAGTATGGGGCCGGAAGCAAACATTCTGGGTCCTTTCACAAAACCTTTGTCGATAGCTTTTCTTAAAGAGATATCCAGAAACATTCCGGAGTTACCCAAGTCTTTTACAAAGGTGAACCCAGCAGCTAAGTATGACTCCAGGAACTGAACGCTTCTGAGGGAACGATAGGCGCCATCCTGGGTTGTAATATACTCTACAGTGCCTCCAATGGTGTTGTTGTCCTGGGCCAGGTCTGTAAGTAAGTGGGTATGAGAATCAATCAGCCCGGGGATTACTGTGTAATCCGTCAGGTCAATTATTTTGACTGTACTATTCGTTTTAATGTTTTTGCCAACCTCCTTTATTGCGTTTCCTTCTACCAGGATATCCTGCGACTTCACAAATACTCCTTTCTCAGAGTCGAATAATTTGCCTGCTTTTATGAGGTAAGTCTGCGGATTCTGGGCGTTAAGTAGTAATGGAGCGATAAAGAAGATAAATAGGGGTAAAAGAAGTTTTGACATCGTGTATCAGGTTTTTGGCAAGTATGATTGAATAAAAAATAGCCTGACTTGTATAGTATAGCTTACAAATAGATTGCTTTATAGGAATAGGGAAAGCCGTTTGGCCTTAGTGTCAGAAGCTAATATACAAATTTTATGTGGACTTTTGGCATCAGTCATACCTTAAAAGCATACTTGTGAAGCTGAAGAATATTTGGAAAAGGCTTCAGGTTGGTAAAAACAAAACTCCCCTGCCACTTTGCAGCAGCAGGGGAGTTTGTTATATAATCTAAAGTATAAATTCTTAGTAATCGTCACGCTCCAGGGCAGCTACACCTGGTAAGGTGCGTCCTTCCATGTACTCCAGCAGCGCACCGCCACCCGTAGATACATACGATACACGGTCAGCGTAGCCCAACTGGTTAACGGCTGCTGCTGAGTCGCCGCCGCCAATAAGTGAGTAAGCGCCACGGCGTGTTGCCTCTACAACTGCCTCGGCCACAGCCTCGGTGCCTACCGAGAAGTTAGACATCTCGAACACACCCATCGGGCCATTCCAAAGTATGGTTTTAGAGTTCTTGATTACCTCGGCGTACTGGTCGCGAGCCTCCGGGCCAATGTCCAGACCCATCCACATTGGTTTAATGTGGTGACTCAGGCAAGTGTCTACATTGGCATCGTTGCTGAAGTCATCGGCTACCACAGAATCAACCGGGATCATCAACCTAACGCCTTTTTCGCGGGCCATTTTCATAAGGCGGGCAGCCAAGTCAAGCTTGTCCATCTCCACTAGCGACGAGCCAATATCGCCACCGTCGGCTTTAATAAAAGTATAAGACATGCCGCCACCGATTATCAGGTTGTCCACGCGGTCCATCAGCTGCTCGATGATCATGATCTTGTCCGAGATCTTGGCACCACCCATAATAGCCGTGAAAGGTCTTTCGGCATTGTCCAGCACACGGCTGGCATTATCAAGTTCAGCCTGCATTACGTAGCCCATCACTTTATCCTTCGGGAAGTAGCGCGCAATTACAGCTGTAGAGGCATGCTCGCGGTGTGCTGTACCGAAGGCATCGTTCACGTACACATCGCCAAGTTTAGCCAGTTCCTCTGCAAAGGCAGGGTCACCTTTTTCTTCTGCCTTATGGAAACGCAGGTTCTCCAGCAATAGTATTTCTCTTGGCTTCAGTTCAGCGGCCAGTTGCTGGGCTTCGGCACCAATGGCATCGTCGGCAAAGCGCACAACGGTGTCAAACTCATCGGCCAGTCTGTCGGCCAGGTGGCGCAGCGAATACTTTTCCTCAGGTCCGTTTTTAGGGCGGCCCAGGTGCGACATCAGGATAACTGCGCCGCCATCGTTCATGATCTTTCGGATAGTTGGCACAGCCGCACGGATGCGCGTATCGTCGGTGATGTTGTGTTTTTCGTCAAGAGGCACGTTAAAATCGACACGCACCAATGCCTTTTTGCCGGCAAAGTTATATTGGTCTACGGTTTTCATGAGGTGATTTGGGTTATGTTACTCGTTGTTCGTTGTTCCGACAGATTTTGTTGCCTTAAATCTTCGGAGAAACAAATATAGTGAAATGTTAATTCTTGATTGTTGATTGTTGGTTGATGATTGTTTTTCTGCTATACCGGGTCAAATCAAACCGTCCATGCCCCTCCTTGTCTAAGCAGGTAAGAGCTCCCCTCCTTGGACAAGGAGGGGCAGGGGTGGTTGGACCCGGTACTACTGAATTGTAAAAATGCACGGGGTTTTGGACAGTCTTTAACATGGGGTTTTCTACATGCGATTAAGTTTGCAGGTGTAAACACACCCCTGCACCCCTCTCAAGAGGGGAATCTTCACTGTTGCTTATTTGAGATGCAAGTTTCATTGCTTCAGCTGTTCCTCGGACAGGTCGCGACCTGTCCCTACGAATCAAATTTATACTTTGCTTGCCTGTTGCAACGTTCGTTGCCGAAGAAGTGTCAATCCCAGCCTTTGCGTTGAGCGCCTCGAGAGGTTCCGGTGACGAGCGCGAGCGAGGCATTGCGACGTTAGGAGCAAAGGAAGCGAAAGCAGCGCGATGCGAAAAGGCGAGGCCACGCGGCCTTGAGCGCACCAAAGCCAGAAGTGAAACTATAGGCAAGTAAGACTGAGGAAGAACGGTGCTAGATATTAAGGCGAGTAATGGACAGCATGGCTCATGGCAATTACTCCTGCTCGTTAGTCAGACAAAACAACCTGATCTAAACCACAATCCATACTATAAACTATAAATCCCCGCTATACTTTGATAAAACCTAAAATTGAACTAGAATAGCAGCTTAGAACTTTATAGGTAAAAAGCCCCTCTAATTATTACCTTTGCATTAATGAAAGTAGGAATAATCTTCGGCGGACCATCTCGTGAGCGTGAAATCTCCTTTGCAGGTGGCCGTACGGTATACGATAATCTGGATAAGGCCCTGTTCGAGCCTGTACCCGTGTTTGTTGACAGCCTGGGCAACTTTATACTTCTAGACTGGCAATTTATTTACAAAGGCACCATCCGCGACTTTTACCCACCGGTAGAGGCTTTGCCAGAAAGCGAGCATGGCTTGCAGATCTACCTGGAGTCTTTGGGTGAGCTGAGCATCAAGGAGCAGGACAAGATCATTGCCAAGGCTGGTAAGCGCTTGCAGCCGAACGAGTTTAAAGAACATTTTGAGTTTGCTTTCCTGGCCCTGCACGGGCCCTACGGCGAAGATGGCTCTATTCAGGGATTGCTGGAGTGGTACCACATTCCTTACTCTGGCTCAGGTATACTTCCGTCGGCCATTGGTATCGACAAGGCTGCACAGAAAGAACTGCTGAAGCAGAACGGCTTTGCCACACCAGACTACCGCACTATACAGTATGCCGACTGGGCGAAACAGGAGCAGCGCGAGCAGATATTCCATACTTTGGTGGAGGCGCTTGGATTGCCGTTGGTGTTAAAAGCACCGCATCAGGGTTCGTCCATTGGTGTATCCATCATTAAGGAAAATAATTTTGAGACTTTTGAGGCAGCCGTAGAGCGCAGTTTCTTCACCAAAACCATTTACAAGAGCCAGTGGCTGGCGATGGGGCAGGAGAAGCAGCTCGTGAGCATGAAGCAACTGGTAGACATACGAGAGGGTATCGGTATGCCGGTAATGCTTGAGGATGGCACCATTGTGTACCACCCGGAAGAACTGCTGAACAAGATCAACCATACTTTCAATACAACAGCCACCGACAGCTTAACGCTTACCAACATTGAGCACGAGCAGCAGGTGTTGGTAGAGGCCTTTATACAGGGTAAGGAGTTCTCTTGTATTGTAGTACAGGACGAAGCCGGCAACCCGATTGCCTTGCCGCCAACCGAGATCGTGAAGGGCAGCGAGGTGTTCGATTACCGTTCCAAGTACCTTCCGGGCCTGAGCCGTAAAATCACACCGATAAACCTGCCGACTGAGCAGATTCAGCAGATACGCAAGGCTACGAGCAAGCTGTTCAAAGATTTCGGCTTTAACGTATATGCCCGTCTGGATGGTTTTATCACCGACAGTGGCGAGATTTTCCTGAATGACCCGAACACAACATCAGGCATGTTGCCGTCGTCATTTTTCTTCCACCAGGCAGCTGAAATTGGCCTTAACCCGTCGCAGTTCCTGACCTATATCATCCGCACCTCCATTGCAGAGCGTCTGAAAACCGGAAAAGACACCGTGAAGCTGACGCGATTGCTGAACCAGCTGGACAAGGCTATACGTGAAGAACAGGCGCACCGCGCCGAGAAGATTCGTGTGGGTGTGATCATGGGTGGTTACTCTTCAGAGCGCCATATTTCGGTGGAGAGTGGCCGTAATATTTACGAAAAGCTTTCATCATCTACCAAGTATGAGCCACTGCCAATCTTCCTGACAGGCAGCAACGAGGAGCATCGTTTGTACACTATCCCGATCAACATCATGCTGAAGGATAACGCAGACGACATCAAAGAGAAAGTACACTACTTTGAGCAAGGCGGCAAGCCGCACCCGGTACTGGCCGAGATTGCCAAAGAAGCAGAAAGTATAACGAAAAAGTATACAGGCCGCAGCCTGCAGGAGCCGCAGCGCATTTCGTACAGCCAGCTTAAAAACCTGGTAGATGCCGTGTTCATTGCCCTGCACGGCAGACCCGGCGAGGACGGTGCCCTGCAAACCGAACTGGAGAAACTGCACATCCCATACAACGGCTCGGGTATACGCTCGTCGCGCATTACCATTAACAAGTATGAGACGAACGAGATTCTGGCCCAGCATGGGGTACCGGTGGCCAAGCATGCCATGGCCTTTAAGCAGGACTGGCTGAACGACCCGGAGGCTTTCTTCCAGGGTATAGAGCGTGAGTTTTCGTACCCGTTCATTGCCAAACCAGCCGACGATGGTTGCAGCTCTGCCGTGAAAAAGATCAAGAACCGCCAGGAACTGGAGGCCTTTACCAAGCTTATCTTCCGTGAGATGGAGGAGCTGGACATGGAATGCGCCCAGACGCTTTCGTTAGGGTTTAAAGAGGAGTTCCCGAACAAGCTGGGCTTCCTGGTAGAAACGCTTATCACGAAAAACGGCGCTAAGCACTTCCTGGAGATCACGGGCGGTTTGCTTACCAAGTATGCCCCGGATGGCACGGTAGACTACGAGGTGTTTGAGGCATCGGAAGCACTGGCAGAAGGGGAGGTGCTATCGCTTGAAGAAAAATTCCTGGCTGGAGAAGGACAAAATATCACGCCTGCGCGTTATGCTACTGATGCTGAGCGTCGCCAGAAAATCTCTGACAAAGTGAAGGAAGACCTGAAGCATGTAGCCCAGATTCTGAACATTGAGGGCTATGCCCGAATTGATGCATTTGTGCGTGTGCTGGAAAACGACGAGGTAGAAACAGTCATCATCGAGGTGAATTCGCTTCCGGGCATGACACCTGCCACCTGTATTTTCCACCAGACGGCTATAAACGGTTACAAACCATACGACTTCATTGATCGCATTCTGCAGTATGGCATGGAACGCACTAAAATGAAAGCAGAAGCCTAATTGAATTAGAGAGTTATAAAGTTAAAAAGTTAGAGATAGAACAGAGCAAAGTCTTATGTCTGTTGTCTAACGTCTATTGTCTAAAGAAAAATGTTCAAAACGAATTCATTTGTAGATGTTCTGAAACATCTGGCCGTGATGGCAGTCATTGTATTGGTGCTGGTGATTGGCTTCTTTTATGTTTACCTGCCTTCCACTACCAACCACGGCGAGAGCATTTCGGTGCCTAAAATAGAAGGGATGCAGTTGGCCGATGCTGAGGAGTTGCTGGAAGACCAGGACCTGCTTTACTACATCAACGACTCTACTTACAAGCCCGACCTGAAGCCTTTCCAGATCCTGACGCAGGACCCTGCGCCGGGTGCCAAGGTAAAAGAGGGCCGTAAGATCTACATCTCCATTAACATGAAGAACCCACCGATGATCAAGATGCCTAAGCTGATCGACGGTTCGGTGAAGAATGCGGAGCTTATACTTAAAAGCTACGACCTTAAAAAAGGAAAGCTTACTTATGTTCCGGACCTGCAGCAGGGCGCTATCCTGAAGCAGTTTGTAAATGGAAAAGAGGTTAAGCCAGGAGAACTTATACCAAAAGGCTCTGTTGTTGATCTGCATGTTGGCGATGGCCTTGGCAATGCTGAATTTGAAATGCCTTCTGTGGTAGGTATGCCTGTAGATGAGGCAACGGTACTGTTGGTAGGCCAGGGGCTTCAGATCGGAAATATCATCTACGTTCAGGGTAGCGACAAACCAGACGGCACAGTTTTAAAGCAGCGTCCGTTTGCCGAAGTAGGTGCTAAAATACGCGTTGGCGAACTGGTGGACCTCTGGGTAGCCGGCAGAGAGCCGATCGAGGGAATAGAGTAAGGAAGTATTAAGGTATGATAAGCGCCTGAGCAGGAATGTTCAGGCGTTTTTGTTTTATGAGCTCTGAGCGTAGAATGACCTCGCAGCGTTCCCGAAATACTCCGGGACAGGTCTCCGCTTCTGCGAGCGTCTAAAGAGTTAGAAAGTTAAAGAGTTTAGAATGGTATGCACCCAACGCTATTAATTTAAAGCAAAAGCTCTTTCGGATTTGCAATCCGAAAGCAGGCTACTATCAGGATTTGTAATCCGCTTCCATTCATCTTACCTTGTTATAGCGATACGGATTACAAGTCGGATAACAAATCCCGAAGAGCAAAGCCAATGCCCTCAACTTAACAATCATATAAAGCTGATCCGTACATCCTTGTCCGGGTCTTAAGTTGCTACGGACATCCTAGTCCGCGCATTACAGTAACACGGGGATTAGGAAATCCCCGTCAGAAAGCTTCCGGACTGAGAAGTCCGAAAGAGCTTTCCCTTTAAATTGACGGCATTGGGTCGCGACCTGTCCCTACGAAGGTGTAAACACACCCCTGAGAGCTACGCTCGCTAGCTCAAAACTCTCGTTTTGGCTAGTCTGCAAGAGGGGAATTTCTGCAGTACCGGGTCAAACCGCCCCTAGCCCCTCAGAGCTACGCTCGCAATCTTCGAACTCTCGTTCTCGATTGTCCAAGGCGGGGAATTTTTGCACTACTATTTATACTTTGTTTCCAGTTGCGACAGACGTTTGCAAAGAAGTGTCAATCCCCACCTTGAGCGCACTAAACAAAGGTGTAACTTTAGGCTAGTAAGACTAAGTATGAAAATCAGCTTGAAAGTATATGCTATAATTACCCTTAGAAGAGGCAGTGGCACTTTGGCTCGGTACTATACTTTTAAACTTATCGTTATACAAAAGCCCATAACCTAAAATGCTTCTATAGGCCGAACAAAGTATAACTAAGTAGAGTAAAGTGTCCGAAAGTCCGGGGCTTTGCTTATTTTAAGGTTTTGAAACGCGACACCACGGAACTGAACATATCCTGATTTATGAAAAAAGCGCTGGTCATCATCTTCTTTATACTGGCAGGTACTATAGTAGCTTCGGCACAGGCATTGCTTAGCCCCTTGCAGGAAGAGCAGCCCTTGCCGCAAAGTATAAATAAAGCCCTGCGCCAAACTGCGGCCCCGCAGCCCTTACCTTTTTTCGATGACTTCGCCACAGTTTCGGTGGCACCGGACCCAAACCGCTGGATAAACGGAGGAGTGTATATCAATAACCGCTATGCACAGGACCCGATAACCATTAACGTAGCCTCATTTGATGGCCTTAACGCTAACGGGCTGGCTTATGCACCGGGTTCTATCGGAACAGGTAGTTCCGACACCCTTACCACACAGCCTATACTTTTGGGTGGCCTAACTCCAGCCGATTCCGTTTACCTGAGCTTTTACTGGCAGTCTGGCGGTTTGGGGGATATACCGGACCGGGTAAATGATGTTTACCTGTTGCTGGAATTCAAAGATAACACCGGACAATGGCAGGAAGTATGGCGGCAAACCGGTTTAGGCGAGATCACTCCGTTTACACAGGTTTTTGTGGGAGTAAATAACACGCGCTATTTTCATAATAATTTCCAGTTCAGGTTCAGGAGTGTAGGGCAGCGCAACGGCCTGGCCGATGTCTGGAACGTGGACTACATTGTGCTGGATAAAAACAGGAGGAAAGGGCAGAATGCCACCCGTGATATTGCCATTAGCCAAAGCGTGAGCAAACTGCTGAAAAACTACACAGCCATGCCTGCCGTGCAGTTTCTTAAGAATAAGCAGGATGCACTGGCCCAGGAAGTAAAAACCACTGCAAACAACCTGGGTGGACTGCCGGGGGCCATTAGCTGGCGTGGCTTTGTGCGAAAAATAAATGAAACGGCAGCCGACACTTTCCTGCGCGGACAGGCGCTGATACCGGGTAATGCCAGGCAGTTTGTGATTACCGGTACGCCCAGGGTAGAAAACCTCGACCTGGATAAGAATGGCTTTGTGCTGGTGCATGGCGTGAGGTTAAACACCAATGAGGCCGACCCTTTGCAGCGTGCCAACGACAGTACCTTCCGGAAAACTGTTTTTGCCAACTACTACGCCTACGACGACGGTACTGCAGAGGCCGGTTTTAGCCTTCCGGGGTCCAGCAGCACACAGGTGGCCCAGCGTTTCGACCTGAACCAGCCCGACCAGGTGACAGCCTTCAGGGTATACTTTCCGAGAGTGCGCACAAGCCTTGCCGGCACTACGCTGACGTTTAAAGTATGGGCAGATAATAACGGCGTTCCGGGGGAGGTGCTGCACCAGCAAAACTTTCAGATACAATATAGCAACCGCCTGAATGAGTTTTATGAGGTGCAGCTTAGCAAGGCAGTGCCAGTGAGCGGTTCGTTTTACATTGGCTGGCAGCAACCCGGCAACCTGTTCGTGAACATTGGCTTCGACAGAAATGAAGATGCCACTGGCCGCAGGTTCCTGTTTACCGGCCTTACCCAGTGGAACGTTGACAACCAGTTGCAGGGAGCCATTATGATGCGGCCTGTTTTGCTAGGGGAGGCGCTTGGCTTAGCCGAGGAAATGGAAGCAGCCAGGATCAAAGTATTTCCAAATCCATCAAACGGCCGCGTTCACATCGACGGGGAGTATGTGCAGTTGCGTATATACTCTGTAACGGGGCAGGAAGTATACCACCACAAGTATAAATCTGGCAGAGAAACGCTGTTTTTAGAGCATCTTGCCCCAGGATTTTATACTTTGCGTATCGAAACAAGAAAAGCGATTATTTCGAAGAAAATCATACTGAACTAAGCCATGATCACATCATCAGACATCACTGTTGACGAATTAAAAGAACGCCTTGCAAAAGGTGAGACCCCTGTAATTATAGACGTGCGTGAAGACTGGGAGCACCAGGAAACCAACATTGCCGGGGCAAAGAATATTCCGCTGGGCACTTTGCCTCAGCAACTCGAAGACCTTGAAGACCTGAAAGACCAGGAAGTGATCGTACACTGCAAGTCAGGAGCAAGATCGGCTACCGCCAAGGCATTTATGCAGCAGCAAGGCTTCAGCAATGTGCGCAACCTGCTTGGAGGCATTATGGCTTATAAAAGCTAATTTTCTGTTACTGATTTATGGCAAAAGGGTAGTGTGATATTCATTACGCTGCCCTTTTGCTATTATATTCTGCAGTCCTCTGATTACGGCCCAGTTTTTTATTGGGGCATCGTAGAAAAAATTAATCGCTGATGATAAACGGTGAAGGGCTGAAGCAAAGTATAAACACCACAAAGGCAAGTATACCCAGCACTTTTCTGGCCAGCGTTATGGGCTCCTCTATCACACTTGAAGGGTGGAAGAGGCCCATTACCCTTGAGAGCAGCAAGCCAAACAATAACCAGCCACTGTAGCCATCTGCCTCTGGGTAAAAACTTACTATCAGGACTTGGGCTGCAAGTATGATACCTGCCAGGTATAAAGTATACTTTATGTGTGGTGTGGCAGGCTGCAGCACAAACACGAGGTACAGCAGGTAAAACGGCCACATCCAGATATATGCTTCACAAGCCGGAAATAAACCCGAAAGGCTATACTGCACCAGAAACATACCCATGGTAGCAGCCAGGGCATACCGGCGGTTGTCCAGCAGTTTCCAGTAGGCCCAGTAGGCAAACGGCATAAAAAGTATAAGCAGGTCATCTTCCCAGAGCGGCTCACGGTGCGGCGATATCACCCCAAGCCCGGCATAAAGTATAAACAGGGCAAAAAAGATAGGGGAGATACGGTTAAACTGCTTATAACCTATAAGTCCGTAAAGTATGTGCCCGCCGTCCAATTGGCCAATGGGCAAGAGGTTAAGCGCTGTAAAGAACAGGGCCAGGTAACCGGCAAAGAGTAACGGGTAATGCATCATCTCGTACTGGTTTGGCACCAGTGCGGGGTCTGCCACAAACTTCTCTAAAAGTATAAAAAGCAGGTTCTTGCCCAAAGCCAGGTTGCCCAGGCCATCCTGATACACATGCTGCGCGTAATCCAGCCCAAACTGCCTGTATTCCGGATGTATGGTAAACACATATTCGGGTTCCGGGAGGTGCGTAAAGGCATAGAGCAGCAAGGGTATGGCCACCACAAATCCCGCCAATGGCCCGGCAATGCCGATATCGAAAAACTGCTGCCTTGAAATGATGCGGCTCTTGATCCGGATAAAGGCCCCCATTGTGCCGATGGAAGAGGTTACGCCAAACCACAGCGGAATGTAAAAGGGCAGGGTAACTTTGGTGCGGTAATACTTAGCCGTGAAATAGTGGCCGAACTCATGCACGGTAAGCACCCCCAGAAAGGGCAGCGAAAAGTATAGACCAGCCAGAAACTCCTCCCAGGTTATACTTCCTGTCCAGGTAAAACCTTCTCTGCCAAAAAAGTACAACTTGCCAAAGGTCCACTCGGTGCCGGCAAGGGTGGTTGTTACAAGCGTAATGCAGAAAAGTAGCAGGTGCAGCCCGTATGTCTGCCACTTGCTAAACTGCCGCATTCGCAAAGAACTCGTTTATGGTAAGCGGTGGCTGCAGGTGCTGTGTTTGTATGCCAACGGCCTTCGCGCTTTCTATGTGCTGTATGCTGTCGTCGATGAATAGGGTTTCGTCCTTGTCCAGGCCGTGCTCGTTCAGGATCAGTTCAAAAATGGCCGCATCGGGTTTGCGCTTGCCCACCAGGTGCGAATAATAAGCCTCCTCAAAAAGCGAGTCGAGGTTAGGGATTGAGAAACTTTCCTCAACAATTTTATTGAATGCCTCCAGGTGTATGGCGTTTGTGTTGCTCAGCAGGAAAATTCTATACTTTTTACCCAGCTCTTTCAGTAGGGCGATGCGCTCCTGTGGTATGTCGAGTAGCATGGCGTTCCAAGCCTCGTCTATCTGTTCATCGGTGGCACCGTGCATGTGGTAGGTTTCGCGCAGGTCCCTTCTGAACTCTTCCGGAGAACTGTTGCCAGTCTCAAAGAGATCGAACAAATGAGACTGCTCTTTCTGGCTGAACTGCACGTTGCATTCGCCATCGCACAGTTTCTGAAGCTCTTGTATACTTTTATGGTAATCGATGTTGATGATGACTCCGCCCAGGTCGAAGATGATATTTTTAACTTTGTTGAATTCCACGAAAAAAATAATTGATTAGTATTTGAAATATTGAATGCAAATATGTAAAATTGCACTCCCAAATCAAAGGAAGCGCTTTTAAAGCGTACTACTTAAAAAGGGAACGGGCCTATAGCTCAGTTGGTTAGAGCACCTGACTCATAATCAGGTGGTCCCTGGTTCGAGCCCAGGTGGGCCCACTGGAAAAAAGAAAGCACTTATATCAGACCGATGTAAGTGCTTTTTTATTTTGCCGTATTTCTAGAAAAATACTGGTAGGCATGGAGAACCAATCAAGACTTGAAGTGACAAACCGCCTGACAGTATAGATAGGCGACTATGATAACACCAGGTAAAAGAAGCCTGTAAGCATAGGTAAGATAGGTGGGTCTCGGGCAGGCCCAATTGAAAAGTATAAGTTTAGAGGAGATTTACTTATACTGGCTTAACCATTCAAGAGCACTTGCTTTATCAGTAAACATGCGGGTGGGGTTCTTTGGCTTGTTTACCATAATGTAAAAGTTCGCCATCATTTTAAAAGCCGTAGAGTTAACTAAAATGGCGTTGGCTGTAATTCCTTCATTGCCTTCAACAGCAAAATAATCGCGGGCCTCTTTTGTAGAGCTTTTTAGCATCACAACGTCCACAAGGCAAGGATAGGACTTATACTTTGTAAACTCTTTGCGGTCCTTTACACAGGTTTTCGCCATTTCGAGATCCATGTTCTCGATCTCTTTGTAATAGAAATGCAAGATACCGTCCTGGATAAACATCTTATAATAAGCTGTCTCCTTGGTATGCAATGCACTATTTTTTTCAGATTCTCCCATTCCGGTGAATGTAAAGGCCTATAGTTTTGTTACCCGCTCAAGTTTACAATAATAGTAAATATATTGGCAAAAATTCGACACAACAACATATTAGATACAGTAAATTCTATATTATCTGTTTCTAAGAAGAAAGGGATCATTCATCTTCATGCTGAAGATGAGGTGCTTAGTCCGGGAAACCTGACCCTAAAGGGGCAGCAGGTTCTGCATTTCGGCACCTGTGGTTACCTTGGCCTGGAGCACCACGCCGCTGTTAAACGCGGCGCCATAGAAGCCATTGAGCGTTACGGCACGCAGTTTCCGATGTCGCGCACCTATGTTTCCAGTCCGCTGTATCGCGAGCTGGAGGAACTGGTGCAACAGATCTACCAGGCACCTGCCGTGATCTCTAAGAACTGCACACTGGCGCACCTTACAACGATTCCGGGCATAGTAGGGCTCAATGATATGGTGGTGCTGGACCACCAGGCGCATGCCAGCATACAGGATGCCGTAAAAAAACTGCTGGTTCAGGGTGTTGCCGTTGAAATGATACGCCACAGCAACCTCGAAATGCTTGAAGCCCTCATTAAAAAGCACGGCAACAAGTATGACAAGATATGGTACATGGCAGACGGGGTGTACTCCATGTATGGCGATTTTGCTCCTATAAAAGAAATGGTGGCGCTTGCCGAAAAGTATGAGCAGCTGTACCTGTACGTAGACGATGCACATGGCACCAGCTGGGCAGGAAAGCATGGCAGCGGATATGTAATGAGCCAGCTGGAAGACGGCAGGCTTTACTGTAAAATGGTGCTCACAGCCAACCTGGGCAAGGCTTTCGGGGCATGTGGTGGCCTGTCGCTTTTCCCTAACGAGGCATGGTACCATAAAGTAAACAACTTTGGCGGCCCGCTTACTTTTTCGGTGCAGCTAGAGCCTGCCACGCTGGGAGCCGCCATCGCATCAGCCAGAATCCATCTTAGCGAGGAAATTTATACTTATCAGCAGGAGCTTCAGAAAAGGATAGCATACTTTAAGGAGTTGCTCCGGAAAACAGACCTGCCGCTGGTGCACGAAAGCAATAGCCCGATCTTCTTTATCGGTACGGGCACCATGGACACCGGCAACCACCTGGTGCAGGCTTTGCTGCACGATGGTATTTATGTTAACCTGGCTACTTTTCCGGCAGTGCCTGCCAAGAACATCGGAATCCGCATTACCATCTCGCTTAACAACAGCTTTGAGGACATTGCGCAGTTGGTAAGCAAGCTGGTAGCAAACTTCGAAATTGCCCTGCAGTCCACAGAGCAGACCCATGAGAAGATCAGGAAAGCCTTTAAGCTGCCGCCCTGCGTACCACGGCCGGAGCCGGCACCTGTAGAAAAGCTGCTTAAAGCCAGCAGTTACCATACAATCCAATGTATAGATGAGGCGCTCTGGAATAAGTATCTCGGGCACACAGCTATGTTCGACTGGGAGGGTATGCGGCTGCTGGAGCGGTCTTTTAGTGGCAATGTACAGCCGGAAAACAACTGGAAGTTCAGGTATTATACTATAACAGACCCGCAAGGAAAGCTGGTGCTGATGACCTTTGCCGTAATTGCGCTGCAAAAAGAAGACATGTTTGCCCAGGTGTCTGTGTCGAGGGCCATTGAGGCTGAACGGGAAGCCAACCCATACTATCTCACTTCGAAAGGGATTATACTTGGCAGCCTGTTTACCGAGGGCAAGCACCTTTACCTGGACCGTAACAGCCCCTATTGGCAGCAGGCCGTGAAGGAGCTTTTGCAGCAACTCTCAGGAGAGCAGGAGCAGGAACAGGCCTTCAGCATCCTGTTGCGGGATTTTGATGCGGATGACCAGCAAATGCACGACCTGATGGCAGAACTGGGCTTTGTAAAGATGCTAATGCCCGAGACCTGCGTGGTAGAAAAGCTGCAAGGGCAATCCGAAGAGGAGTATGTGCGTGCTCTGTCGCAGAAGGGCAGAAGGCACTTTGTACAAAAAATTAAGCGAAAGCAGCATTTTTTTGAGCCGGTAGTTAAAATTAGATTATCCCCAGACGAACTTGATTATGCCATAAAGCTGTTTAAGAATGTAAAGAATCATAACTTTGCAATTAATTCATTCCTCTTCCCTGAAAAGTTGTTTCAGGAAATCAATGAAAGTGAGCATTGGGAGTTCCAGATTTTGTATATTAGAGAGGAGTATAGTATAAACAGGCGGCCTGTGGCGGTTTGCTTTAATCATATTAATGCAAACCGGGTGTATAGCCCCATGCTCATCGGGATGGATTATGATTACCTGTTGGAGTATGGCGTCTACAGGCAGTCGTTGTTTGAAGTTATCCGGCGTGCCCTGGCATTAGGTTGCCGGCAAATAAACTTTGGCATTTCCGCTACCATCGAAAAGAAACGAATAGGGGCGGCTGTTTACCAGAGGGTTGGATATTATCAGGCAAAAGATAACTTTACAATGGAAATGATGGGAGCCACTTTTGCTGTTGATAGTGAGTAGCCGGCTTGTTAAAGAATTTGAACCCGTGGAAATCCTAAAAGAGAGAATAGAAGAGATCATGACGTTTATAGCCGAGGTAGCCAATGGTAACTTCGACTATAAGCTGGATGTATCGGATACAGGGAGTGAGATGGATGCCATCATTGCCGGCGTAAGTATGCTGGGGCAGGAGTTAAAGAACTCAACCGTGTCCAGGGACTTTATGCAGAGCATTTACCAGGGCGTGGTAGACATGCTGCTGGTGCTCAACAACGACCTCAGCATCCGGAACACGAACGAGGCATTTGAGGAGGTCACCGGCTACAGCGACTCTGACCTTGCCGGTTTGCAGCTGACCGATGTGTTTAAGCCTGAGAACAATAAAAAACTGCAGGCCCACCTGGATATGCTGCAGGATAAAGGCAAATGCCTGGGCATTGAGCTGCTTTTAAATACCAGTGCAGGCGATCTGATACCTACCTCTTGTTCTTTTTCTTTTTTGATGAACAGCAACAAGGAAAGAGACGGCATCCTGATCGTTGCCAAGGATATTACCGAGCTGAAGAAAAAAGAGCAGGAACTGAAAGAGGCGAAGGAAAAAGCAGAAGCAGCAAACGAAGCCAAAAGCCATTTCCTCTCAAGTATGAGCCATGAGATCCGGACACCGCTGAACGGTATACTCGGCTTTACGCACCTGCTTCAGGAAACACCGCTTAACGAAACACAGGCGCAGTATGTAAACCTGATCAAAACATCCGGCACCGCCTTATCCAAGCTGCTGAAAGATATACTTGACCTGCACCGCATAGAGCAGGACAAGATAGCCATTGAGTCTATTCCGTTTAACATCCGCGAAAACATTGCCTCGCACCTGGAGCCTTACCGCTACCTGGCCGAGGACCGTGGTGTAACTTTTTCCTATGCTGTTGATGCCGCTGTGCCTAAGGTAGTGGTAGGTGACCCAACGCGACTGAACCAGGTGCTTGTTAACCTCGTGAGCAACGCCATCAAGTTTACAGAGTCAGGAAGCATTACCGTAAAAGGTGCTTTGGAGTCTTTGGATGAGGAGGAAGGGACCGCTACGCTTAAATTTGAGGTCACGGACACAGGTATTGGCATACCTAAAGAGAAACAGGACATCATTTTCGATTCCTTTACGCAATCAGACCAGACCACATCGCGCAAGTATGGTGGTTTTGGACTGGGGCTGGCCATCTCGAAAAGGCTCGTAAACCTGATGCATGGCGAAATGGGAATCATTAGTCCGCCGGCCGGGCAGCAGAAGGGGGCCACGTTCTGGTTTAAGATAAAAATGAAATACGTACCAGACTGCATGGACGTAAAGCCTGAAGAAGAGCAATACGAACCTGACTTTAAACTAGCCGATGATACGCAGATACTGGTTGTGGATGATAATCCGATAAACGTGCTGCTGATGCAGGATGTGCTGGAGAACCTTGGTGCCACCGTTACCACAGCTCAGAACGGGGAAGAAGCTGTAAAGATAGCCACCTCCAAGCCATTCGACCTGATATTTATGGATATACAGATGCCGGGCATGGATGGCATTGAGGCCACCGGCAGGTTGCGAAAGTATAAATTGGAGAGCCCGATCGTGGCCTTCTCGGCCAACGCTTACCAGGAAGACATTGCCAAAAGTATAAATGCCGGCATGAACGACCACTTGTGCAAGCCCTTTACCAATAAAGAATTGATATCGGTGCTTAAAAAGTGGGTATAGTATACTTGTTTAGGTTAATATTACACCCGATATCCGACATGAAAAAAGCCCCTGCCAAAAGCAGGGGCTTTTCTTCACCTTTAATTCAAACACCATCAATTACAGGCCCCGAAGGGCATCATCGTTACTGATGGATCTCTTTTGGCCTTGCCTGCATTTTGCTTTACTCAACGCTGAGCACTGTACAGTACGGCCTTACATATTTTTGACCTGCTTTCAGAAAGCCAGGCTGTGTTTTGTTTTCAGGGTATATCAGGGGAGGGGGCGTACTCGGCTAAAAGGATGCTGGGTGGCTGCTATTGCCATACTTTGCCGCGCTGCAACCTGTACTTATAGATGTAAAGTGTATGAAAAGGTTGCTTCTGGGTGAAAGTTTTTGTGCTTTAAAAAAGCCCCTCCGGTTAAGGAGGGGCTAAGTAATAGATAGAAGATAGGTAGTAGTGTAATGTTATTAACCGATTCCGTTACCTTCGCCTTGCTTGGCATCGTCGTTACGGATAGACTTTTTGCGGCGTGGCGGCTTTTGCTGCTCCATTTTACCAAAGTTGTAGTTGAAGCTTAAGCGAACCCCACGGTTAAAGTTGTTGATGCGAACATGTTGCTCGTAAGCTCTTGGGTTGCTAGGAGTTTTAGGAGCGTTCACATCGTTTTTCATGCGCATGTTCTCACGGAATGGGTTGTCCAGGCCTAAGCTAATACCACCTTTCTTATCGAACAGTTCTTTCTTGATTCCTAAACTGTGGTAAGAGAATGCTGCAAAACGACCTAGTAACTGAATTCGCTGGGAGTTAAATCCACCATTGAACTGAGCACTTATACCTTTACCAAAATTGTAAGAAGTATTGGCATTGATATTATACTGCCAGCCGCTGTTGCTGATGTAAGCGCTGTTTAAGTTAACGTAGTAGATGTTAGCATTGCCTCCGATTGTCCAGTTATTTGTAGGCTTCGTGTTTCCGAACAAGCTCATGCCGTATGTCTTGTTTTTGGCGATGTTTTGGAAAGTTAGCAATGTAGCCTCTCTCGTAGAACCATCCTCTTCAGTAACCGTGATTATAGTTGCAAACGGCTCTATCGCATTGTCAGTCTGGCGCATGTAACCGGTCAGGTTGATAGAAGTTGTTTTGAAGAAGGTGCTGTAACCAAGTTCATACAGGTCAGTAAGCTCTGCATCCAGTTTAGGGTTACCCTCTAAATAGGTGTTTGACGTCTGTGCCTGGCGGTAAGGGTTCAGGAAGAACATCGAAGGACGCTGGATACGCTGTGTAAAGTTGGCCTTGAATGTGTGCTTGTTCTTTAAGCTGTAAGATAAAGCTATACTTGGTACAAAGTTGTCGTAGTCGGTTGTATAGTCCTGTACGGTTCCTTTCAGGTCGGCATCAATATCCGTAAACTCATACCGGCCACCAAGTTTTACATTTAACTTCTTCTTAAGCATAAAACCGTATGTCATATAAGCGGCATACACATCCTGCTGATAAAAGAAATCATTAGTGCTAACACTTTCAGGTAGGCTACGAAGCGAGGTACGGTAAATTGCATCACTGATCACGTCCCTGAAAATAGATTTGGCCCCGATTTCAAGCATTGTTTTATTTTTAAACGGATGCGTGTAGTCAGCCTGGAAAGTCAACTCTTTGTTTGCGCCGTCGTTGAAGTTGCGTGTATTCGAAAAAGGAGCCTCACCATCGTTATAGAAGTTCTGAGTGATCTTATTTTCTGTATTTGTTACAGAGTATAATGACAATAAAGCTAACTCCTGGCCCTGGTTTTTGAAATAATGCGTAAAATCCAGGTTAAAGTCTGTACCAATGCGTTTGTTGCGCATGGTTATATCGTTGTTGAAATCCTGGGTTACAATCTCTGCAGTTGTTGCTGTTGCGTAAACCTCCTGGTTGTTAGTAAGGTTAAAGGCACCTCCATTTGTGCGAATACCTCCAGATAAGAAGTTTTGCTTATTAAGATCGTATTCAAAGCCAAGCTGGCCGTTCATAAAAGCACCTCTAGGTCGTGTCTGGCCAACCTGGAAGCTATAAGATGACTCGTCTTTGTTGGCAGTAGTAGGATCATCATAAGTGATGATCGTGTTGGTCATGTTACCTTTGTTATAGAACATGTTACCCCCAAACGTGCCATTTACGCCGAGCTTGCCACGGCGAACGTTTAAACTGGCATTGGCGTTACTTCCACGGTTACCGGCTGCTAATGTTATGCCGCCTGTAACACCTTGTAAACCACCATCGCGTTTTGTAATAATGTTAATGATACCGGCAGTACCTTCAGCATCATACTTTGCCGACGGGCTGGTGATCACTTCTACCGACTTGATCTGGTCGGCTGGTATCTGTTTCAGGGCGTCGGCTACATTGCCTGCCATTATCGCAGATGGCTTATTGTTGATCAGTACACGCACGTTAGAGCTGCCACGCAACTGTACGTTGCCATCGTTATCCAATGTAAGTGAAGGAACTTTCTGTAATACATCAGCGGCATTACCACCGGCATTGGTAACATCTTTCTCTGCGTTGTATACCGTACGGTCAATTTTTTCCTCAACCAGCGGCTTCTCACCTGTAATAACCACTTCGCTTAGTTTCTTTGTGTCAGAGGCAAGAGATACACTGCCAACATTCACATCTGAATTATCGGATGCTACATTTACATTATCGATTGTCTGTAGCTGATAGCCAAGGAAAGAAACATTAAGTCTATAATTACCGGCACCTACCTTGTTTATTGAGAACCTGCCTTTTTCATCGGCCATGGTGCCGTCTATCGGCTTGCCCGTTGCCACACTGATAAGGGCCACTGTAGCGAACTCGATGGGCTGCCTGGTGTCTGCATCTAAAATTACACCACTTATTTTGGCATTGCCCTTAGGAGCCGTAGTGCCAGGTATTGGAGCACTTTGCTGCTGTGCCGGCCGTGCCTGCTGACCAGCAGGTGACTGTGCAAATGCGGGTACTGTGCTCAGGCCGAGCAACAGTAGTAATGCATGCTTCTTCATAGTCTTACTAGGAAAAGATGATCTGTAGATAGTGTATAGATTTTTACTCATATTAAATAGATTAGGGGCTTTTCACCACCTTACCATACAAAGTAAAACCGCTTTTGTGAGATGCTAAAACAGAATATACCAAAGCAAAGCATTTCTATATAGAAAGGCATAACTAACCGATAAGCGGTTAATAGGTAAATACAGGTATTTTATCGGGTTTAATTAACCATTCAAGGCAAACTGGGTTAAAGCCTGGTTTAATTTAGCGCGCGGTGCAACTATGCAGTGTTATGGTGTGTCTTTACTGGATTTTTTGGCTGGGTGTATACAGATTTGCAATGCCACACAGCCTGGCTTAAGCAGGTAATGAATTTCAAATCTGGATGATTGGCTACTTAAAACAAGCCTGTACACAGAGTTGTAAATTGGGTCTGTGCACAGGCAAAAGTATAATGTGATGGTGGCTATTCTTTCTTTGACTGGAAATTCGGCATTAGCCCAGTTCTAAGCGGCCAGTTTAGCGACATACTTTACCAACGACCGCTTGGCAATTGGCAGCAGCGAGTGCTCCAGTGGTACGGGTATTTTGGATACGATCACGAATGTAGCCGGATTGGGCAGGTCCTGGTTCTGACGTACGAGCTGCGCCTTCAGGTTTTCGTGGGTTTGTGCCAGGCCACGGCGCACGGTTTGCAGGTGCTGCGTGTTTATGCCACGGTACTTCTCATAAGTATTCTCAAAAACCGTGATGCGGTAAACATACACCTGCGTTTCTTTGCCCGGGTAAACGTCCAGGAACAGGTAGCCCTCGTTATGGTAGATCGGGGTAATGCCCACAGGGCTTATCTCGAGGTGCCGTTCCACAAAGTCATAGAGTTCTTTTCCGGACTCCACGGCCTCTCCAAACAAAGGCGAAGCGTATTGTACGATATCCTCGATCTGCTGCATGGTTTCATCGTCTTCCACGATCTTTTCATACACCAGCTCCAGCTTTTCAAAATCGGCCCGGCTGATGCGTTTCGGGAATGACTCATACACCAGTTTCTTGTGCTCTTTTACCTGTACCAAGTTGCGGTAATGCATGATCAGGTCGGAGAAGACCGGGTATAGGCGTTGTTGCCCAAACTCTCGCTTAGCCTGCTGCAGGTATGCCAGCAGCAGGTATTTTTTGTATTCAAAATCTATCAGACCTTCGGTTAGCCAGTTGATGGGAAGGGTGTTCATAAGCCTCCAACTTTAAGGTTAACATATGTGCTTATAACGAAAATACAAGCGGCTCAGGTTTATTATCTTCCTTCAATTCTAATTGGCTATACTTTGAACATTGCGGATACCGGTTTAACCAAAACAACCACATTTCGTTAATATGGCTTACAATTTTAAGGTGTGCAGGTGCACCTTTTATTCAGATACTCAAACTAAGCTATATGAACTATACAGAAAACTACGAAGGCATTCGCCTGGATGTACAGGCAGTGGATATTTCGATATCGGATGATATTCAGCAGCATGTGCGCAACACCATAGACAAACTACGGCGCTATTCTAAAAAGATAGACTCCGTGGATGTATACTTTAAAGAAGAAGCCAACCAGTCTACGAATTCAAAGAAGGTAAGTATGCGCGTGGGGATACCTGGCAACGATGTTTTTGCCGAAGACCAGGGCGGCAACTGGTACGAACAGCTAAAGCACGTGGAAGATAAACTGGTAAAGCAGTTGCAGAAGCATAAATAACATCAAAGTACTAAACAAAACAAGCGCTGCCATTAGGTAGCGCTTGTTTTGTTTAAAGTATGGTCAACAAAATTTATACATTAAAAGAATAGTCCCGGAGCAGACAAAGCATATATCCAGATCTTTCGCCTCCGGATTTACACCAGGTTTTTTCAAAGTATAAACCCAGAAGCGGAGTTACCCTGAGACCCTCGTTTGCGACTTTCATACTTCAATAGTACACCCGGCTTTGAATAGCTAATGGTATCCGGAAATCGCCAAGTTTTACCTTAAATTTTAAGGAGCTTTTTTTACCGCATTGTAATAGGAGTCCAGGCTTTTGTCGAGCGGTTGGCCTGCTACATGTATCGCATCGCAAAACTCGTAGCAAGCCTGCGGATTATCGCTGTCTGCGCACTGCGATTGACACTCTGATAATGTGTTGCGCGGCAAAAGTTCGTACCCTTGTGTTACGGCCGTTACTACAAGTATAAAAGTTAAGGATACTGCACTAAAGAATTTAAACGGGAAGTCGTTTTTAAGGTCTTTGCGCTTTGGCAAGGTTTGGTACTCCTCGGCATGGTAAAAAGGAAGTATAAATTTCCATTTGTGAAAGTACCAGCATAGCAGATACAAATTAGCCAACACCATTAGCGGCGAAGTAAAAAGCGAGCCATCAAACCGGACAGCCAGGGACAAGATACAGATGTTTAGAATTATCGGGAAATAAATTAGGGCACCCAGAATGGCAGTACGCGGGATTAACAGTAGAATTGCCGCCGTTACCTGCAATACACCAATTACAGTATAGTAGTAACCGGTATGGTAAATGGCTTCTAAATAATTGCCCATGGGGTGACTCACAGCCAAAGATGTGAACCGTTCTCCCAAAATCTTTACCATACCCGAAGGAATAAAACCGGCAGCCAATGCAACCCGACAGAATATCGCAAAATACCAAAGCCATTTGTTGCTTCTAGCCTGAAGATGAAGGTTGTCTAATCTGGAGGCTATGCTCATATGCTTACACTCTTAAAATGAATTTTTGAAAAACCTACATAGGGCTGATGCAGCGCTGGTGCTCAGATCAAATCGCCTGATCATCAGAAAGGTACTGCAGCTATGCGCCGCATCAGGAATTAGACCTAACTCCCAGCAAAAAGACTTCCGAATACGCCCACTGCCAGCTCTGCCCAGATGATAAGGAATATAACCAGTATAGCCAGAATAAAGGCGACACGGTAATCCATTTTGTGTACTTTACGCAGTACAAGCTCAACCAACAGGCCTGTGCCGAGCAGTAATGTGCCCATTATTATAAAATCGGAGGGGCTCCAGTCTACTTCATCTGTAAAAAGGGTTCCGAAAAATGGTATGAGCAACAACATCGGAACGGCAAGTATAATAAGTGTCAGTCTTTTGTTTTGTGTGATCATGGTAATGGGTTTTTAAAGTTTTATATAATCTGATAAAATATTTTGTGTTGTACTACAAGGCCTGCCTTAACAGTGATTAAGCTTACCTGAAGCCGAAAAGAAGCGGAAATAGAAACAGAACCACCGCGGCCCAGATGCCATACAAGGGTAAGTATGCGGCTATGCGTTGCCCAACTTTGTCTGTGCCGGAGGTGCCGGTAACACACTTGTAAAGCTCTATAGTTACAATAAGTAAATTGATTAGGATCAGGATGTTACCGCCCATTACGGCCAGTCGGTTAGGGGTGATGCCCCATTCTGAGATGCGGAACAGGATAGCGGATAAGGCAATGCCGTTAACAAGCACTGTTACAGTGGCCAGCAAAAGCAGGATCCAGTTGCGGGACGTGATCTTAGGGCCTCTGGAAGCCTCTGCCACAGAGAAAAATACAATGGCCATCACCCCGATCAGTAGCAGGTTAAACAGTATCAGAAAATCCCTGTCGGTGTAAGGGTCTTTGGCCGAAAATACAGTTGCGATAAGGTAAACAACCAGGGTTACCAAAACCAACGGACTGAAAATGCGCGCAATAACCGGCGATACCTTATTTACCAGTTGCGGGTTGGTTTGGTTAAGAAAAGTGCCCACAACCGGTGCTGCCGCAAGGCCGAAAACCACAATGTTCTCCAGGTAAAACGTTTCGATACGCAGGCCTATCAGCGAGAAAAGCGCAACGGTAACACCGGAAAGTATAGCCCCCGAGATAAGAATAAGGGTCGTGATTACCACAAGCTCACCGTTATACTTCAGGTAATCCAGGCGCTTGTTGTGGTTTTGCCATTGCTGGCCGGTAAAGGCAGCTCCAAGTACAATCCAGAGCAGCAAGGGCAGGTGTATACAGGCCAGTATCAGGGTATCACTGTTGTTGTCTGCTGGCAAAAGATTTATGTAAAACAGGCAAATGCCCATAACCACCAGAAGCAGTGCCAGCTGGTAAACCGGTAATTTATACTTCCAGGCAAAGTAGGAGAGAAGCGCCGGAAACACGATGAAACTGATGTTGCGTGAGTAAAAGAACTCTTCGCTGATAGGGAAGAAGCCCGGTAGTTTGGCAATGAACCCGGCTACCAAAGACACAATTATCACGAAAAGCAGTTCTTTGTTGGTGCCCCACGAAATTTCGTCGGTTTCGTAAGTCAGTCTTTCGTGCCAGAAATCAGCAAGTATACTGCCGCTTAGTTCCGGGTAAATACCGCTGAACTCCTGTTTAAAGCCAGCTTTATTTTCCCGGTACAGCTTCTCTAGCTGCCTGGGGTTCTGCATGTTCGAAAGTATGAGATCTCTCATGGTTTTATACTTTGAGTCGTTTGTATGATTTATACTTGCATGTGCCGTTTAATCCCACAAGGTACCATCCAGGCCCAACACGAAGCCCAACCATAGCCCAACCAAGTACACCACTATGCTCAGGATAACTGCCAGTGTCCTGTTAAAACCGCGGTTACTCTGATATTCCATGAATGCATAGAAGGCGCCACCCGCAGCACCGGCTAAAGGCGTGATGATCAAGGGTCTTACCATCCAGAACTTTCCCCATTCCGGACGAGGCGCATCTACCCCGAAAACAAAGAATGAGATCGCAAACAACGCGATGCAGGCGCCTGCCAGCATCGGTTTAATCAAGGAAACTGTGTGGTGATCTTGGATTTCGTTTTCCTGTGCCATTGTTTAGATTTTTGAATTTTAAAGTGATTTTGGTTAAAGTACTTTGAGTTTCAAAGTATAAAGTCAAAAAAATTATGCGTCTTTTCTGTTGTTCAAAATTAACTGCTCCAGCGCGTCCAGGTGCTCCTGGAAAGCTGTTTTGCCTGCCTCAGTGGCGTGGTAGGTAGTATTTGGCTTGCGGCCTACAAACTGCTTCTCCACGCGCAGGTATTCGGCTTCCTCCAGTGCCCGTAAATGGCTGGCCAGGTTGCCGTCGGTTAATTGCAAGGTTTCTTTAAGGGTATTAAAATCTACTTTGTCTTCCACCATCAGCACCGACATAATGCCCAGTCTGGCCCTGCTTTCGAAAGCCTTGTTTATATGTTCCAGGTATTCTTTCACGGAGTGCCTAGCGTTCGTATTTAAAGTACATGATGGTGCCATACACTATGTGCAGCACACCGAAACCTATAGTCCAGGACAGCAGGCCGTAGCCGATAAAGAAGCAGGACAACAGGCCAAGCGCCACCTCACTGATGCCCAGGTAACGAATATCGCCTAAGGTATACTTGCTGCCGTTTATCAGCGACAGACCATAAAACACCAGCATAGCCGGAGCAACCAGGTAAATTAGCCCATGGTACAGAAGCGCGGCACAAAATATCCCGCCAGTCGCCAGGGGTATAGCCATGTTCAGCACCAGGCGTTTTGATTGCTTGTCCCAGATGCGGAGGTTGTTTTTGCGTGCCCTGCGCATGGTAAAGTGTAAGGCCACACCCACAGCAAGTATCAGCACCATAGCGGCTACAGCCAGCATAAAAAGTATGGAGTCTCCGGAGAGTCCCAGGCTGTAATCATTGCGGTAGGATACGCCCTGCTGCACCAGGTACCATTTGGTAACAGCCGCACCAGCCAGTGCTACCACACCCGCCGCAATGCCCGAAAGCCCGCTAAGCGAAATAAACCTGGAAGAGCGGTCCATGATGTTCCGGATCTCGTGCAGGGTTGCCAGTTGTTCTTGCTGTTGGTTCATAGATAAAGTACTTTGAGTTTCAAAGTTAATTATGCTTTACGGAAAGTCAAGTACTTAGGTAAATTATTTTTCAGATTTTTTGTAGAGTAACCTGCCGGAAATAAACCTTTAACTTGATGAACAGTAACCTAAGTTGCGAGTTAGGAATGGTTGGGAATTACAAATCCTTAGCCCCTCCACGGAGGTGGGGCAGTTAAGTTCTAAATATTTGCACCTTGGCTTTTAATATAGCAAGGTATCAATTCTCCCCTTGAGGACAAGTGAAAACGTGAGTTTGAAACTTGCGACCATAGGTCACAGAGGGGTGTTAGTTTTTTACGAAAGGCCCTTTCAACTTGCTATACACCCCTGTAGAGCATTGCTCGCAACTCTAAAGCTCACGCTTTAGGTTGTCCTCAAGGGGACAATTATTCTTAGAATGAAACGACCCTGCCCCTCAGGGGAGGTAAACTTGTAGGTAAAAGCAATTAGTTATTTTCTTTGATTGAATACCGCAAGTTTGAACGTAGTGGTAACTTGTGGTTTAACATGATGCCAGTTTGCAACTGGCTTTCTTCGAAAGCATAAAAATACAGTTATTAGAAATTCCACTCTCAGGAGGGCAGGATCGTTAAGTTCTAATAAAGAAGTGAAAAAACGTCTGTCATTCTGATAAGTTTTAATCCCGAACTTGACTCTGGGAAACTTGTGAAAGGGAGAGTGACACTACTTCCGGAGGTTAAGCTTCTTCTCCCAGACACGAAGATCCTTACAGGTTGAAATAAAAAATAGAATAAAACAACCTGACTTTGAAAGTGGGATTAAGTAATCGCAGTTAAGTAAGGTATATAACTTTTAATTACAGCATAACATGCAAAATCTATACTATAAAGACAAGGTAATACTGATAACAGGCGGCGCTCAAGGCATTGGACTGGGCATGGCGCAGGCATTTGCAAAGGCAGGGGCCAGGGTGGTGATAACCGATGCTGATGATGAAGCCGGCAGAGAGGCAGTGCAGCGGTTAAAAGAGGAGAAACAACAGGTAGACTTTATACGCTGCGACATCAGTGAAGAGCATGAGGTTGTTGCCCTGATGGATGAGGTGGGGGAGAAGTGTAGCAAACTGGATGCGCTGATTAACAATGCAGGTATCGCTGACCCTTTTATGGGAAGTCTGGAGGAAATGCTTATGTCTGCTTTCGACAGGATAATGGCAGTGAACCTGCGGGGTGCGGTATTGAGTGCTAAGTATGGTTTGCCTCTTTTACTCAAAGCCGAGCATCCGGCCATACTTAATATCAGTAGTACACGTGCTTTTATGTCAGAGCCGAATACCTTTGCCTACTCAGCTTCTAAAGGGGCTCTGGAGGCGCTCACCCACTCACTGGCTATTAGCCTGACCGATGTCAGGATACGTGTGAATGCCATTGCACCGGGCTGGATCGAAACAGGAGAGTGGCAGAAAAAGAGCCAGCACTACAAACCGCAGCACAGCAAAGAAGATAAAGAACAGCACCCAGTCGGCAGAGTTGGCACCCCCGAAGACATTGCCGAGGCAGCCCTGTTCCTGTGCTCCGACAAAGCCGGTTTCATCACAGGCCAAAGTATAACCATAGACGGCGGCATGACCGTGAAGATGATCTATAAGTAGTTGCTTGAATTACTGATTGTTGATTGTTGATTGTTAATTGTTGAACGGTTTGATTGTTATGCTCATACCGCAAGTTTAGCGAAGCGTAACTTGTGGTTAATAATGACAGCAGTTTTCAACTGCTCTGCTTTGAAAAAGCAGGAGCTACAATGGCTTGCGCTATACTTAATGGTTTGTCGATGTAGATGAAGTATAAACCTGCAAAGTATAAATTCTTACCAGGTATTTTTTCTGCTCTCGCAGAAAGCCAGTTGCAAACTGGCGTCATGTTAAACCACAAGTTGAAAACTTGCGGCATGTTCCAAACAATTTAACAATTAAACCATTCAGCAATCAGCAATCAACAATTCACTCACCCACTCATTCAAAATTGCCTTACTCTCTCCAGATCCTCAGGCGTATCAATGCCGATGGTTTCGAATTCGGTGATGGCGGTGGCTATTTTGAAGCCGTGCTCCAGCCAGCGCAACTGCTCCAGCGATTCGGCTAGTTCAAGGTTTGAAGGCGGAAGTTGTGTGATCTGCTCTAGGATGTCGGTGCGGTAGCCGTAGATGCCGATGTGCTTGTAGTAAGTATGCTGGCGGTGCCAGATGTCGTTGGGTACGTTGCGGCAATAAGGTATTGGCTGGCGGCTGAAGTATAAAGCCTCGCCACTTTTATTGATCACCACCTTTGGGGAGTTCACGTTGAACAGTTCCTCCGGCGATTCGATCTTTTTGATGAGTGTTGCTAATTGCGTTTGCGGGTTCTGGAAACAAGATGCTACCAGGTTGATCTGCTCCGGTTTGATGAAAGGCTCGTCGCCCTGTATGTTGATGATGTACTCGAAGGGCTGATTATACTGCTGGTACGCCTCAAAGCAACGGTCTGTACCGCTCTGGTGGTGTTCACCTGTCATCACAGCCTTTCCCCCAAAACCCTGCACGTGCTCAAAAATGCGTTGGTCGTCGGTGGCTACCAAAACCTCGGACAGGTCAGAACTTTTAGCCTGCTCGTATACCCGCTGTATCATGGTTTTGCCGTTGATATCGGTTAAGGGTTTGCCCGGGAAACGGGTGCTGGCATAGCGTGCAGGTATGATTCCGAGTACTTTCATAGTTTGGTGTTGTGATGATTTTATACTTGCCAAAGGTACGTAAGTGCCGGCATTTTAGCAGCGGCAGGTTTTCTTTTTCTTACCCAGCCTGCCCATACTCTCTATTTTTTTGATGTAGGGCAGCGCCTCCGGTGTTTTGCAGGAAGTGCCTCCCATGTATACTTCAACCTTGCCAATGGCATCAGCTACTTCTTTAGCTTTTGCCGTGAGGGAGGGCACAAAGCCGCCCATGGCAATCACAAAGCCGTTCATAGTATGGCGCACCCTATTAGGGCTGCTGTGGATGTTTTCTTTTACAAAGTCAAGTTGCTGGCTCAGGTAGTCAAGGTCCAGTTCTTCGTCTTGTTTTATACTTCCGAGGTTCGATAAAGTAGCCCAGCCGGCTGTTGCGATCCGTTCATTATCAGATTTGATCCACTCTTTGGCAAGCTCAAAGCCACACTTGCTTTCGGCTGCAATCCAGGCCACGGTGTACTCGCTCAGCATGTACCAATACGCCTGCTCGGCCCAGCGCTGCAAATCTTCTTTAGTCATTGCCTTTTCGTCGGCGATAAGCCCGGCCAGGTACATGGCATCCGAGTTACCTGTATCGAAAAGCTCCAGGGCTAATGCATGGTTCTTCTTTATCTTTTTCTGGATGGGTTTCAGGTCGCCAACTTTTACGCCAAAAAAGGGCTCTTGCGCGCCATGTTTCATCAAGACCTTTTTGGTGTTCTCGTTGCCAAGGCTGGCAAGCTGCTGCATTATCTCGGGTGTGGTCATAGGTATAAAAAAGCGGGCCGAAGTATTGTCCCAATATACTTCGGCCCTGCTGTTTAAGCAAGTAAACAGGTGTTACCTTTTACGTATTTCCAGAATTTTGGCGGCATTTGTTTGGTAAGGTAATTGGCAACCGGCCGAAATCTGCTTCTGATAATTTAAGATCCTGGCTTCTACCTGTGTGCCTTCCCAACCTCCTGCCTTATAAGTGTCTGGAATGGCTGTTTCGTTTGTTGGCTTAAATTCTTTTTCCCCGACCATTAAAAAGTAGCCGCAGCCGTCAACGGCATAGTCTCCGGACCACTTGATAATACCATCAACGGTTTCTGTGGTGTAGCAATCTTCATCTTGTGTTTCGCAGCTGCTCAGGCTACCTGCAATTAACAGCAACATGCATCCTTTCAGGAGTCTTCCCATAACATTGTCCTCTTTACTGTTAAGAGCCTTGGGAGCTGGGTGGGGTTGCATGGCACTGCAACTATATTTATAAGGCTGTTACCGCAATAACCTTTACGGCATCCATTACCCTTGGCTCCGGAATCATGCCGCAACGGCGGTCAATCTGATTCTCCAGGGGCAGGTAGGTCAGTTTTACCTCAGAGCTTTCAGCGTCTTTAAACTGCGCAGGTATGGCTTCTTCATTTTCAGGGAGATATTTTTTCCCGTCAATCTCAATTTCAAAGCCACAGCCATCAGCCGCAATCTCACCAGACCATAAAAGGGTGGCCTCCGTGGTTATAGCTCCGTTCTCTGATTCCGATGTGGTTTGGCAGGCTGTCATGGTAAAGGCAGTTAAGATGGTAAGGGCTAAGGGTGCTAGTTTCATTTTTATGAATTATGAATTATGAATTATGAATTATGAATTATGAATTATGAATTATGAATTTGATTCTGGTATTCAACAGCTAAAACTAACCTCCAAATTATATTTACCCGCCATTGTTGGTGTTATCACCAACAATCCATAGGCAGTGTCTATGAAGGCTTCTCAAGTAAAAAAAGCTGATAAGTATAAAAGGCGATGTCCAACTTCCAGTAACCAACAACTAATAACCAACCTCCAAATCACACTTTTTTCACTCTAAGCGAGAAAGTACTCTGATCAATTACCTGCACTGGGTCGCCTTTTTCGATAAAGCCGTCACGGGCCTGTGCGTCGTACAGCATGTCATCAATCATTACACGTCCGTTGGGCATCATGCGGGTGTGGGCGACACCGGTTTTGCCTATCAGGTGCTCGGCAGCGTTGGCAGAGCGGTAACCCTCGTTGCTCTGGAACGTGTTATGCAGCACCAACCGATTCATGGCGCGGCTGCTAACCAGCCTGTTCCAGGAGAGGGCAATAAACACAGCGGCACCTACCATACCAATCACCACTGAGATCAGGCTTTGCATCAGGTGGTCGGATGGCACGAAGGTGAAATCAAAGTTCTGGTTATTGACCATGATCAGAATCAGTGACCCGATCGCCAGTATAATGCCGCTGATGCCGGCCACGCCGAATCCGGGTATCACGAAAACCTCCAGCAGAATAAGTATAATGCCCACTCCAAATAGCAGGATCTCCCAGTTCTCTGCCAGTCCGTTCAGGTAATAAGGCACCAGGTAAAGCACGCCAGCCACAACTGCCGCCGCTAACGGAAAACCAACCCCCGGTGTCTGCAGCTCAAAGTATAAACCGCCTATAATAATGAGCAAAAGTATGCCGCTGATAAAGGGGTTCAGGAAAAAGGAAATGATCCTGTTGGATGTGCTAAGCTGAAAGTACACCAGTTCTGCATTCGAAAGGTTTAGCTCTTCCAACACGCCTTCTACATTGGTGGCAATCCCATCGCAGAAGCCATACTTTACCGCTTCCGTTGCTGTCAGGGTCAATACCTGCCCTGCTGATAGAGTGCTGTCTACACTGGCCTCTACCATAGCCTCGGCCATGCGCGGGTTACGGCCATTTGCCTCGGCAGTGGAACGCATGATGGAGCGCATGTAGCTTTGGTATTTGCCGGGAGCAGCCTCGCCGTCGGCACCTACTACGGTGGCGGCACCTATGTTGGCGCCAGGTGCCATGTAAATGCTGTCGCAGGCCAATGAAATAAGCGCACCAGCCGAAGCGGCATCTTTGTTAATGAAAACATATACCGGCTTAGGGTACTCTAAAATGCGGGTACGGATCTCGTCGGCATCCTGTAATGCGCCGCCAAAAGTGTCAAGTATAAGCAGCACATGATCGGCGCCGATCTCCGTGGCTTCGTCTAAGGCCAGTTCGGTATAGCGGTTTGTGCGAGGGTCAATCTCTGACTTTATCTCCATCACAAACACCTTTGGCTTGGCTTTTTGGGCAAAAAGCAGGTTAGGGCTCAGTAACAGACAGAGCAGGCAAACAACTGTGGTATACCAATGCTTTGGATAGGTTTTCATAATTTAGGGGGCCGGTTGAGGTACAATCTGGCAATAAGATAACAAAAAAACACAAGGATATACTTCCCTTACTCTTTTCATACGATTTTCAGGCGCCTGTGTGGCGTATCCGCATCGATACGGCGTGTAAGCAGCTGGCAGTAGAGGTGCGGGACGCTGACCTGCTGCTGGCTCATTTTTATACTTTGGCTACAGAGGCGTTCACCCTCCGCAAACTTGACCTGAATCCATCGAAAGCCTGGTGGCAGGGGCTGGAGGATGCGCAACAGGGCATGCTGTACCTGCACGGCTACGGCGACCGCAAAACAGGGCAGCACAAAGGCATAAGCGCAATACATGCCAGTTCCGGTGAGCAAAGCTGGGAGACGGAGGCGCTGGCTTTCTACGGTTTGGCGGAAGGGGGCCTGCTGGCCTATACTGCCGACAGCCCGGAAGAAGCACTGATGCTGCTAGATCCTGAAACTGGCAACTTGCTGCGTACCGGCATAGCACAACAAGAGGCTGCTAAGCTGGTGGCAGACTTTAACCCGGCGCGTTATGCCGATGCCATATTTCCAGTGTTATACTTAGAGGGTGAGCCATACTTTAACGATGTAAGCCAATTTATCAGGGCGCAGGCAGGGCAGGAGCCGGTTAAAGGGATAGAATATGCTGAAACTGACCAATATATCATTGTTAGTTATTATACCCCAACAGCTGCCGGCCACTTGGATAATTTTGTGGAAGTATATGACTTGGAGGGTAATTTGCAGCTGAAAGTTAAACTTGGCAGCGGTTTAAGTGGCATTGGTTCAGATACTTTTTTTATCTTTAACCTCCGGTTATACCTGCTGCTGGATAAGCAGGTTTTGCAGGTATACGGATTTTAGCTTAGTACAATTTTTAGCCATGGTTCGATCTTTAATAGTTACACTTGTTGTAGCTCCTTTGCTTTCTCTTTCGGCGAGTGCCCTTGGGGTTACCGCTGTTCGTGATTCGGTTGGTGTAGAGCGCAAAAACGGAAAGCTGTTTGTGCAGCATAAAGTTGAGCCAAAAGAAACACTGTATGCTTTGTCGAGGAAGTATAATATACCGGTAGCCCAGATCGTGGAGGCCAATCCGCATGTGCAGTCTGCTATTAAGATAGGAGAGATTGTGTTGATCCCGCGCCGCTACAGTGCCTCCTCAACAGCAGTAGTGGCATCTGCTGCTAAAACTACTCCTGCTGCCCCAGCCGCCAGTAACCGCACCTACACAGTAAACAACTCAGGTAACAAACTGCATACCGTAGAGCCAAAGCAGACCCTATACTCTATCTCGCGCCAGCACAATGTAAGTGTTGAGGATATTAAACAATGGAACAGCCTGAAAGATAATAATATCAGCGTTGGTACCGAGCTGATCGTAGGCAAGGGAATGGCAACACCTACCAAGAAGCCTGTGTATACGCCGGAGCCAGACGATGAAATAACGACAAAGGCCAAGCCAATAGAAACGGCCTCATCATCTGGCACAACTACTGCCTCTACTGTAACCAGTACACCAACCGCCCCAGTGGCAGCCAATGAGCGTGCAGAGGAAGCTGCTGAAAGTGAAAATGCTGCATCCGGGGTAAAGAAAATGGTGGAGAGCGGCATGGCCGAGATGATCGACCCGAAGGCTGACACAAACAAATACCTGGCGCTGCACAAGTCGGCCCCGGTTGGCACCATTATGCAGGTTAAAAATGCCATGAACGGGCAGGTAGTATATGTGCGTGTAATTGGTAAGCTGCCAGACACTGGTGCCAATGAGAAAGTGATCGTGCGAATCTCTAAGAAAGCATATCAGAAGCTTGGGGCCGTGGATCAGAAATTTAGAGTAGAGGTTTCTTATATGCCGTAAGGTTTGGGAAAGAAGTATAAGTAAGGCGCCTGCTGGATGTTCTATCTGGCAGGCGCTTTTTTTTACCTCCCCCTGCCCCCTCCTAAAAACAGGAGGGGGTACTTTTATTAAGTGCAATAAGGTATAACTATATATTCTAACTTAAAGACATGGCAATCAAGAATTGATCTACATAAGGTAGACCTTAACAATTTGAATTACCCCCTCCTGTTTTTAGGAGGGGGCAGGGGGAGGTAAACAATTCCAAAAACCTCCGTACTTTACCACATGAAACAAGACTTTGCAGCTATAAAAGCCTTACTGGACGACAGGGTGGAGAAGTATAACCAGCCCAACTTTATACCAAACGACCCGGTTTCTATACCTCACCGTTTCACTAAAAAGCAGGACATAGAGATCAGCGGCTTTTTTGCTTCTATACTTGCCTGGGGGCAGCGCAAAACCATCATCAACAACTGCATAAAGCTGATGAACCTGATGGACAACGCTCCGCACGATTTTATACTAAACCACCAGGAACAGGACCTGACACGCTTTCTGGGCTTTAAACACCGTACTTTTAACGACACTGACCTACTTTACCTGATCCACTTTTTTAGATGGTACTACAGCCAGCACGAAAGCCTGGAGACTGCTTTTACCGGCGTGCATAACGAGATCAGGTACCAGAAAGACAGGCTGGAATATTTCCATGATCTGGTATTTAGCCTGGAAGATGCACCACACCGTACTAAAAAGCACATCTCTACACCGGCACGTAAATCGGCCTGCAAACGCATGAACATGTACCTGCGCTGGATGGTGCGCCAGGATAATAATGGGGTAGATTTTGGCATTTGGGAGAAAATGAAACCTGCAGACCTGGTTTGCCCCTGCGATGTGCACGTGGAGCGCGTGGCGCGAAAACTAGGTCTGATAACCCGCAAAGGTATGGACTGGCAAACCGCGGAAGAACTAACCGACCACCTTAGAACCTTCGACCCGACTGATCCGGTAAAGTATGATTATGCGCTGTTTGGGCTGGGAGTAGAGGAGAAGTTTTGAGTTGTTTTATTATGTTAAGTATTGGGCCTGGCTTATACTTTGTGTCTACTTGTCTGATGCTCACAAACGAGTTTTATGAATTTAGCTAAAGCCCTGGATGCACATTTAAGAGAGTGTTATGCCGATGATAAGGCAGGTGCGGTCTTGCTGGTGGCTAAAGGCGGAGAGGTGCTATATGAAGGCTATACGGGTATGGCCGTAATAGGGCAGGGCCAAAGTATGAACGGCAACACAAACTTTAGACTGGCCTCTGTTTCGAAGCAATTTACCGCCATGGGAGTGCAGCTACTGCAACAGGAAGGCAAGCTGCAGTACAGCGATCTGCTTTATCACTTCTTCCCTAAGTTGCATGCACTTTGTCCGGAGGTTACACTGCAACACCTTATTACCCATACTTCCGGGTTGCCTGATTACGAAGCGTTTGTGTCTGGCAACCGGAAGGAACAGGTAACTGACAAGGAGGTTCTGGAAATTACTTCGGAACAGCGTAGTCTTCTATTCAGGCCTGGAGCACAGTTTCGGTACAGCAACACCGGCTATGTGCTGCTTGCTTTGGTAATAGAGCAGGTAACGGGAATGGCTTACGCTGATTTTCTGGATGAATACATTTTTGCACAGATCGGTATGCACCATACCATACTTTATGAAAAAGGTAAGCCAATACCAAACCGCGCCATGGGATACGCAGCTCATGAGAGTGACCAATTTATACTTTCCGACCAAAGTGTATGCAGCGCCACCAAAGGGGATGGCTGTATTTATACTTCTGTATGGGATTACCTGAAATGGCATCTGGCGCTGGCACACCAGGATAAGTATGATCTACGGGACTCACTACAAAGTATAAGCGCCCCTGTTTGTAACAACGCACATTTGCGTTATGGCATGGGTTGGTTCTTCGATACCAGCAGCAAGGGTATCCCGGAGATGTTCCATACGGGTAATACCTGCGGCTTTAGTAACCTGGTCGTTCGTATTCCGGAGCGGCAGGTGTTGGTGGCTTGCTTTACAAACTTTGCCGACAACCCATACCTGACTGGCGCATTAGTGGATATATTGCAGCAGTTCCCGGAAACAAGACTGGAGTCAGGGCTTATAAAAAAGCTGCCGGAGCTGACAAGGTGAAAGCAGTTGTTGATTGATCTGAAAAACCTCTTAGGAGGAGTCTACTGTTTCAGGCGATACTCATCAACCGTATGGATGCCTAGGCGATAAGATACTCCCGCCTCCAGCATAATACCTGTAGCCTCCTTCAGGTTAAAGACCACGGGTCGCACAGCGCCGTGTATGTTTATGTAATTGCTAAAGATAGAAGGAGTACCATAGGCATAAGCAGCCTTGTCTTTTCCGAGCTTGACAAGATAGTTGATGACCAGACCCGGGCTGAAACCTTGCAGCTGTACCCAATCCTCGTCATTATAATCTAACTTGGGGGTGATATTTTGTACAGCATAGCACAATTCCAGCTGCGCCATCAGTTCATGCCTGTCCTTTACCTTTAAAAACTTGCTAATGCCTGCACCAAGCAAAAAAGTAGGTGGTGCGCTGTTGTGCTCCCTGCCAGAGTTGATCGGATACTTTTGCTTTAGTTCATTGCCGTAAATGCCCATGATCATGCCGCCACCATAATTTTTGCTTCCAGTATACAGCAGGTCCAGTTTCATGCCGCCACCCGGGAAAAGATAATCTCCAGGCTTTCCGATAAAGCCATTCCCCACAATCCCGATCAGCATGTCCAGGCGTTGGCCGGACTTATGGATGTATTCAAAATCATCAAGGCCAGCCTTTGTAAAACTGTTCGGGAAGTATAGCTGTTGCCTGCTCAGGCTTTGCTGGGTACCATAAGCTGGTAACTGAAACTTTAGAAAGAACAACGAGCTTTCTCTTGTGCCGTTGGTCACTCTTGGGTTAAAGGCGGGCACCTTGGTTGCGGCAACATGTATACTATCAAGTATGGCCTGATCCGTAACACCCTGTACATCCTCCAGTGTTGCCATACCCTGCTCGTCCACAGCAAAGATCAGTTCAATCTCCTGCTGCCCGAGTATGGCTCTTTGCTCAGGGCTAAACCTGATCTTGTAAAACGGCAGCACCACTTTACTGGCACCTCCAATTGGCTCCGGACCTGTGCTAACGTTTGTAGTCTGACTAAAGCCTTGAAAAGTGGCAAGTATAAAAAGAAATGGGAGTAGATGTTTAAGCACTTGGGAGGTAATTAATTGAAGTATAAACCAGAAGCAAATTTAGTGGATATCAGGTTAAGTATACTGTGATGTGGGGTACTTTTGTTTGATGATCTATCCCCTTGTGCTTTAATCGTACAATGCCTGGGCATAATTCTCAGTTGTTACCCTATAGGGAGGTATGCTTAAAGTTACTAACCATCGAATAAATGGCTGGAGACATGTGCCCACATTTAGTAATTAAGCCAAATTAGGCTCTTGGGTTGGTTGGTGCGGATTTGTGGGGGGATTGTATAACGGATTTGTACAGGCTACGAATGAGGCGTAGCCGAGGATGGAGTCTGTGTAGGGTTAGGGGAGGTACTTTTTCAGCTCATCAGGATTCCTTCTGGAGTCCCAGATTATTAATACTAGTATTTCTTCTTCTTTCAGTTCGTAGAAGATGGAGAAAGTGCCTTTGATTAGAACACGCGCTTCTGAGTCAGAAGTCTTGATACCTAAGAAGTTATTGGATTGAAGCTTTTCAATTATATTAAAAATCTGGTCAGCCAGTTTTCGACTATAAGTATTGCTGCCATTTCTTTCATTGTAGAATTCTAATGTTGCTTTAAAGTCAAGCCGAGCTTCTTTAGACCAAACTATGCGCTTTTTAGCCATGAATCAATATCTCGCTTTACTTCTTCCTGTGAATAGGCCTCTCCGTTAGCGTATTGGCGCCTTGCCTTAGTTATTTTCTCTTTCTCGAATTGGCTAAGACTATATTGGTCAATTTCAACTTTAGCGTCTGTGAGTACTTTGAGAGCATTTAAAAAAGCTTCATCGTTTATTGATTGGATACGCTGAATGAGTATATTCTTTAATTTATTAGCTTCCATAAGGTATAAGATTGCTTGCTTGAATTTACTTAATATAAGTTTAAGAAGTTCAAGATTTTTTCAATCAATTTGTATGTGCCATAACGGTTAGTACAGGATATGGGTGAGGCCTCTGCCGAACCTAAAGCCTGTGCAGGGTTAGGGCTTGTTTTATTTTTCCTTTTTAAAATTTACAGCTTTTTCAGTTCCCTTTGCTATATTATGCTCTAACCACTTTCCACACATTTTACTCTCTGCCCAGTCAAGCGAAATTCTGTAGCCATTACCGAAGTCCCTTAAAACCTTTCGATTACGATAGTCATAGATAGAGCCGCTTGTTCTTCTAAACTGGCTTATTACAGTTTCTCCTTCAGCGTTAGTGTATACTGCAACATCTTCCCACATGGGGTAGTAGCTTGATATCACAAAAAGAGAAGTATATAATCCGATGAGAAAATAAGGTAATGCAACTATACTTATTACAACTATTGCTATTCTTCTTGTAGCCTTTCTCCTTAACTTCATTGCCACTCTATACAAGTAGACAAAAAGGGTCAGAACTAAAACGCTAGCAATAATGGTGATGATTCTGTGAGGTATTGGGTTTAATACTTCTAAAGGAGAACCAATAAGAAGTCCGGCAATTAGTAAAGCTATAATAGAAAGTATAATTGCTAAGTCTTTTTTCATGATTCAAATACGCCCTAATATTTAAACGTAATAAACAAACGGTTATCTGTCAAAATCAACAGATAACCCTAACCGTCAGAGTGGGTTTATTTACACTCCACCGCAATCTTCAGCACCACCTTTCTTACCACATTTTCACCGGTAACCATGGCGGCGTGTGCATCGTCGGGGTAGAAGATCGTAAACGAGCCGGCGGGCACGTAAAACCAGCTGTTGGTTTTATCGGGGAAGAAAGCTGCGTCACGGTCTTCGTTATAAGGGTCATTGGGGGCGTCGCATTGTGCCAGGTCTTTCCAGCCCATGCGGTCCGTGCCCGAGATCACATACTGTATGTCGATGTACTTGCGGTGCACCTCCAGTTTATACTCCTGCTCACTTACGCCGGCACCCTCTGATACAATAGCAAAAAGCTTTTTACCCTCAATTTCATGCACACCGGTAGGCTCAGTAGCCAGGTCTGTATCGCGCAGGTAGGCAAAGGCCTTTTCGAAGAGCGGGTGCAACGTGATGTAGCGCTGTGCGTTAGCGAGTTTATCGAGAACCATGGGAGTTAGAGAGTTAAAAAGTTAGAAAGTTAGAGAGTTAAATGTGCTGCTGAGTTCTTTTGTCTTCAAGTCCATTGTCAAGTATAAAAAATCGTGCTACTTGATACGTGCTACGTGATTCGTAAAATACGCTATTCAAAACGAACAAAACACCTGCTTATACTTGTTATTAAATGCTAAATTTGCCTTAAATTAAAAGATTAACCTTGATCTATCCAGATAATTTTGAAATAAAAATAGGGTTTGCGCAGGTTCGTGAAATGCTGTCCGAATTGTGCCTGAGTCCGCTGGGGCGCCAGTTCGTAAACCGCATGCAATTTATTAACCGCCACGACCTGGTGGACCGCCTACTGCAACAAACCGACGAATTTAAACAACTGCTGGAGTCTGACGCTGAAATTCCGCTGCAGCACTACTTCGACGTAAACGCTTACCTCGACAGAGCTACCCTGGAAGGTGCTTATTTAGACGTGGTGCATTTCTTCGAGATAAAGATGTCGCTGCGTACCATCCGCGACTCGTTGCGCTTTATTTCAGGTGCCGAAGAGGGGAAGTATGAAGGCCTGAAAGCACTGGGTGCCAACGTAACCGTGGAGCGTTCGCTGATAGCTGCCCTGGATAAAGTAGTAGACGATGCTGGTGCCGTGCGCGACGATGCCACTCCAGAATTGCAGCGCCTGAAACGCGACCTTATCTCGCAACAATCCATACTTCGCAAGCAGATACAGTCCATCATTAAACACGCTAAAAACGAAGGCTGGACACCCTCTGACGTAGAGCCAACCATTCGAGGCGGCCGTTTGGTTATACCCGTAATCGCTGAGCACAAGCGGCGCATCAAGGGTTTGATCCACGATGAGTCGGCCACAGGGCAGACGGTATACATTGAGCCTGAATCTATCTTCGAACTCAACAACGATATCAAAGACCTGGAGAACGCTTACCACCGTGAGCTGATCCGCATACTTATCGGCCTTACCAATACGCTGCGCCACCACATTCCGGAACTGCGCAAAGCCTACCAGTACCTGGGCCTGCTGGACTTTATCCGGGCCAAGGCTGCCTTTGCACGACGTGTAGAGGCTACAAGGCCAACATTACAAAAGTATCCGCACATTAACTGGAAACAGGCTACGCACCCGTTATTGTTTCTGGCGCACAGGCAATTGGGCAAGCCAACCGTACCTATGGACCTTGAACTGAACCGCGACCAGCGCATTTTGCTTATCTCGGGGCCAAACGCCGGTGGTAAATCGGTTAGCTTGAAAACGGTAGGCCTGTTGCAATACATGGTGCAGTGCGGTATGCTGATCCCGGTAGAGGATGGCTCGGAGGCTGGCATTTTCCACGATATCTTTATTGACATTGGCGACGAGCAGTCTATCGAGAACGACCTGAGTACGTATAGCTCACACCTCACCAACATGAAGAAGTTTGTGACCGTGGCCGACCATAAAAGCCTTGTGCTGATAGATGAGTTTGGTACCGGTACAGAGCCGGTGCTGGGTGGTGCTATTGCCGAGGCGGTGTTGCAGACGCTTAACAACAGCAAAGTATACGGCGTGATCACGACGCACTATACCAACCTGAAAAACTTTGCCGAGAAAACACCGGGCATTATTAACGGTGCCATGCGCTACGACCATAAAAACCTGCAGCCGCTGTACCAGCTTGAGATCGGTAAGCCAGGTTCGTCGTTTGCCATCGAGATTGCCCGTAAAATTGGCCTACCAAAAGCTATCGTAGACAAAGCCAGCAGCCTGGTAGGTAAAGACAAGATCCGCTACGACAGATTGCTGGAGGAGCTCGAAACTGAGAAGCAGGAGCTGGAGAAGAAGGTGATGGAGGCCACCAAACTGGAGCAGAAGCTGAAGCGCAACGTGAAAGAGTATAACGACCTAAAGAACTTCCTGGAGGAGAGCAAGCAGGACATTATGCGCGAGGCCAAAGGCAAAGCGAAGCTGTTGCTAAAAGATGCCAATCAGAAAATTGAGGCTACCATACAGCAGATAAAGCAGAGCCAGGCCGAGAAGGAGCAGACCAAAGAAGCCCGTCGCGAACTCGAGACTTTTGCCAATGAGCAGGTTCGCAAAGAAGAGCCAAGGCCGGCGCATAAGCGCCTGGCCAACGCAAGTATAAAAGAAGGCGACAACGTGTCTTTGGTTGGTCAGGACTCTGTAGGCCAGGTGGTAAGTATAAAAGGTAAAACTGCCGAAGTTCTTTTTGGTGGCCTTAAGACGATTGTAAAGGTTAACAACCTGGAGAAGATTGAAGGTCAGGTTGCCAAACAAAAGAAAGCTGCTGCCAAAGCAGAAGAAGGCTATACCCGTGGTATGAACATTACGCAGCGCATGGCCGACTTTGGCTCAACACTGGATATTAGAGGGGAATATGCCGAAGATGCCCTGAACAAAGTAATGAACTTCATGGACGAGGCCCTGATGCTGGGAATTCCTGAGATCAAGATCATTCATGGCCGCGGCAACGGTGTACTGCGGCAGGTAGTCCGGGATTACCTGTACTCGCTGCCAGAGGTGGCCAGCGTAGCCAACGAAGCCGAGGAACGTGGAGGCAATGGCGCTACCCTGGCTGTTCTCAAATAAAAGTATAAACTCCATAAAACGAAAGAAGGCTCCTGCATCAGGAGCCTTCTTTCATTTTTAGTTTAGCTTAAATCTTTCTTCCAGTACATATTCAATGCCGTCGTCTTCTATGGTATATTCTATGTACAAGCTCTCAGCATCAAGTTTTTTAACAGTCAGGTCAAACTCGTTTGGAGTTCCTTTATCTATGATAATGGTCTTTTCGCCATTACTGAACTCCCATTTGCCTGTTTCGCTATTACCATCATAGGTGCTTGTGAAATTACCTGATTTGTCAAACTTCATACTATACTTTCTGATGTCGTAACCGATCTCGGCAAATTCGGTAGTGAGGTTTTGCCCTGCATAGTAAATCCCTTGCCCGTTCCAGGTACCGGCAGTTAAGAAGTCAGTCTGTGTGGGAGCCGGAGCTTCGTCGTCTTTACCGCAACCAGAGAGCACGATGGTAAAGAGCAGGAGAAATAACGGAAGTAGTTTGAACTTATGCATAGGCTATGTATTTAAAATTTGTAAAATCAGGTTTACTTCACAAACATAACCTCAGCATTAAACACAACACCCTGAAAGGGGATCTTAGCAGTTAAGTCCAGGTTATTCTCTGTCAGCGTTTTAATGTCGGTCTCACCATAAAGTTCGAATGTCAGTTTGGTCTCGTCCTCGTTAAAGCTCCAGTTGCCGTTTTGTGTTTGTGGGCCCATGGCAGTCGTAAACACGGCTGTGTAGGTGCCATCGCGGTTAAACTTAAGGCGCACGGTTTTTATCTGCCCGATCTGGCCGGTAACTTCAGGCCTGTTAGAAACATCAATGCCGTTTACCTGCACCTGGTCGCCTCTCCACTCGTTAGCAACTAGCAGGTCTGTCTTGGTTGTAGGGCTCGGATCGCCATCCTTGCCACAACCGGAGAAAATAAATAGAAAAAGTAAGGGAATTAGGAATGTGTATATGTTTCTTTTGATCATAGCTACAGTTTATAAATATCCTTATATATCGTAGCTATTGAAATAAAGTTGAGGCTATATACTTAAAAAATGATGCTCTGTACTATTTTACAGGATATTTACTTCAGGGTGTAGCCTGATACCAAACTTCTGCTCAACGGAGTCTATGATATCGAATGCCAGTTGCCTTACCTGGTCGCCTTTTGCGCCGCCATAGTTAACTAGCACAAGCGCCTGGTTTTTATGCACGCCATAGTTTTCGATCACTTTGCCTTTCCACCCACACTGCTCTATCAGCCAGCCTGCTGGTACTTTTACCGTTGTTTCTGAAACCGGGTACGAAGGGATATCCGGGAACTGCGCTTTCAGGTTTTCAAATTGGTCGAGGGGGATCTCCGGGTTTTTAAAAAAGCTGCCAGCATTGCCTATTTCTTTGGGGTTTGGCAATTTGGTGCTGCGGATATGGCAGACCGCCGCGCTTACATCCTGTATGGTTGGCTGCTCCACCTGCATCTCCTGTAAGGTAGATTGAATGGCGCCGTAGCTGGTATTAACCCGATGTTTCTTGTTAAGCCTGAATGTAACCGATGTAACAATGTACTGGCCCTTTAACCTGTTCTTAAACACGCTTTCGCGGTATCCAAACTGGCATGTGGCGTTATCAAAAGTATGCACTTGTCCGGTGGTAAGCTCCACTGCCTCCAGCTCGTAAAACACATCTTTCAGCTCCACGCCATAGGCACCGATGTTCTGCAAAGGGGCAGCCCCCACAGAGCCGGGTATCAGGGAGAGGTTTTCCAGTCCGCCCCAGTTATGCTCCAAAGTATAAAGTACAAAGTCGTGCCATACTTCGCCGCTGCCTACTTTAGTATACACATGCTCTTCATCCTGGCGCAATACTTCTATCCCTTTGATCTCGTTACGCAGCACCACACCATCAAAATCTTTCGTGAACAGCACATTGCTGCCGCCGCCCAATACCAGTTTCTCTTCCTGCTTTAGCTCCGGCATCTGCAACAACTCCTGCAACTCCTGCACAGTACTGAACTGCGCAAAAAGTTTTGCCTTTGCATCAATGCCAAAGGTATTGTAAGCCTTAAGAGAGTAATCGGACCGGATCTTCATAAGCAAGCGAAAGTTTTAACAAAGATAGTTATCGCAGTTAAGAGTTAAGAGTCAGACCACAGATTAATGGGGATTTAATTGATTTAAATGATTTCTGGACAGAAACAAATTTCATAAAATCCATTCGGAATGGATGGATATAATTATACTTTACCCACTGTCTACATACTTTCAGCAGAATCAAAAAATCTCTCCAATCAATCAAATCCCCATTAATCTGTGGTTTAAAATCAGTCCTGGAAGAAGTTGATGCGCTTGGAAGTATAAACCATGATGAAACCGGAAACAACCGCAAAGGCAAGCCACATGGCAAAGCGGGTATAATTCTGGAAGATCAGGTCGCCGATCAGGAACAGGGTAGAGTATACCATGATGGCTGCCGTAATCCAGCCGATCAGTAAATGGAATACCTTTGTTCTAGGCTGAGGAAGGCCAAGCGATTTACGAACTGGTGCCCAGGCTCCGTCTGGCTGAATCTTTTCATAGAACGCCTGCAGTTTCGCCATCGGTGTTGGGCGTGTCAGGAAAGTAGCTGCGAGCCAGGCCACCGTGGTAAAGGCCACCGTCAGGAAGAAGCTGTCAGGGAACTCCCAGCCCAGCACATACTTAGAAATGCCGAAGGCCGCAAATGGTGCAATGGTAGCCACGATCTCACTCCAGGCATTAATGCGCCACCAGTACCAGCGAAGTATAAGCACAAGGCCCAGGCCTGCGCCAGCCTCCATAATAAAGGCCCACACCGCAGAAATGGAAGTGATTTGCGTTGTTACCGCCAGCGAAATGATCATAAGTATAACCGTAGTGACACGCGAAGCTGTAACCAGCTGCTTTTGGTTTGCCTCTTTGTTTATAAAGCGGCCGTAAAAGTCGTTGATGATGTAGCTGGCTCCCCAGTTAAGCTGTGTAGAGATGGTACTCATGTAAGCGGCAAAGAAGGCAACCAGCAAAAGTCCTTTCAATCCGGCTGGAAGGAAGTCTTTCATCGCCATTACATAACCCAGTTTTTTATCAGCCGCAGACAGGTCAGGGTAAAGCACCACAGCACAAAGCGCCACAATTATCCATGGCCACGGACGGATGCAGTAATGACCGATCTGGAAGAACAAGGTAGCGTAAAGGGCGTGTTTCTCGTTTTTCGTACTCATCATACGCTGTGCTATGTAGCCGCCGCCGCCAGGCTCATTGCCCGGGTACCAGCTGGCCCACCACTGCACTGTTGTAAACGCCAGGAAAGCCCCCAGCGAAAGCGTCAGGGATTTGGCGATTCCGGTGGCCGTTGCGCCCCCGCTTCCAACAGTAGGGAAGTAATCCAGGGACCAACTAGGCAGTTGTGCTTTAAGGCCGGCAATGCCGCCAATCTGCTCGGAGTTTACTACAAGTATGGCAAGTATGATACAGCCTGTCATGGCGATCACAAACTGCACCACGTCGGTTATGGCAACACCCAATAAACCAGACAAGGAGGAGTAGGTAACCACTACCAGCATGGCAATTGCCACATAAATAAGCTGCTCCGATTTAGGAACTTCAAAAAACACCTCGATAATGGACATCAGGGCCACATTCACCCAGCCAATGATCAAGCTGTTCATGAAGATGCCCAAATAAATAGCCCGGAAACCACGCAGGAAAGAGGCCGGTTTGCCGGAGTATCGCATTTCGATAAACTCCAGGTCGGTGATAATGCCGGCCCGGCGCCATAGTTTGGCAAAGAAAAAAGTTGTCAGCAAACCACCCAACAACATGTTCCACCACAGCCAGTTACCCGAAATGCCGCTCTGGGCTACAAGTTCAGTAACAGCCAAAGGCGTGTCGGCGGCAAAGGTGGTGGCTACCATCGAGGTACCAGCTACCCACCAGGTCAGGTTGCGGCCACCCAGAAAGTAGTTGGCCAAACTGCCGCTTGCTTTCCCGGTATAGCTTATACCTATGCCTAAAATCAGGATACCGAAAACGGCCATTACGATCCAATCGATCAAATCGAGGTGCATGTTGTATGTTTTAAGGGTGTAAGATGCCAGACTTTGCAGGTTTCAGTCATTAAGCCTGCAATAAGAAGCGTAAATTAAGAAAAGGAAATATAAATTACGAATTACGAATTACGTTTCCTTGAACAACTAATCTCAAGTTGTGATCCATGAAAGAGGTAACAAGTGTTAACCCACCCTTGGCCCCAATACCTTCGACTTAAAAATAATACAAAACTTAACAAAGCTGATCCGGACATCCTTGTCCGGGTCTTGAGCTACTGCGGACATCATTGTCCGCATTCCAGAATACGGGGACAAGGATGTCCCCTGGCAGTTTTGCTTTCGGACAAAGAAATCCGAAAGAGATTTTGGCTTATATTGACGGCATTGCCCCTGGGCCTTCCCAAGAGTGTATTCTCAAATAGTGTAAGAAAATTCCCCTCCTTGGAGGGGCCAGGGCCGTTTCATTCTAATAATTCTCTATTTCGGCTGTAAATTATCTTGCACTCATACCGCATTTTTGGCTCTCCGAGCCAGTTGAGTCGGAGACTCAACCTTACTTGTTAGTCACGAATCTGGAGATTCGCGCCAGCAAAAAATAGAATGAAACGGCCCTGCCTTGGAGGGGTTAGGGTTTGGTCAATTGCAACTCGAGTTGATAGAAATAATGTAACACGAAGGCTACCGGTTGCTAAAGTATAGGCTGTTGTTTACCATGCCGCTTCTGAAGTACTGTATGAAAGCCTTTAGTTTCTGCTCGGAACCTGGAACAGGGGAGGTAGCCGGCGTAAAATCAGGGAAAGTATAAACTCGTACCTGATCGTCCAGGGTAAGTTCGGTTACTGCCTCAGACTGCACCAGGTAATGAGAGTTGCCATTGAAAAGTATGGCATTACTGGTGGAGGTACTATCCAGTAATGATCTGCCAAAAGGCAGAACCTTATCGGTATTGATGTTCAGGTAATCCACTACAGTTGGGAAAATATCGGTGTGCTGGGCCACCTGGTCCGGGTTTATACTTTCGAACCTCTTTTGTGGGTGGAAGAGCAGTAACGGTACCCGGTGATATCCAAGCTCGTTCTGATAAGCTGGGTCTATACTTTTCTGGGTGTGATCTGCGGTAAGTATAAAAAGGGTATTTTTATACCAGGGTTGCTTCGAGGCAGTTTTAAAGAACTGGCGCAAGGCATGGTCGGCATAGCCAATCGACTCATGTATCTCCAGTTCGCCTTTCGGGAAGCGGCCTTTATACTTTGCCGGTATGGTGTAAGGCTGGTGTGAACTTAAAGTAAACAGCGTGGCGAAAAATGGCTTATCGTAAGTATTCAGCTGTTTTGCCACGTATTGCAGGTAGGGCTCATCAAAAATACCCCAAAGTCCGTCAAAATCCTCTGCACGCTTCTCTGATGGGTATTCGTCCAGGCCATAATATTCCTGCACGCCAGCTTGTTTAGCAAAATTGTTAAAGCCCATGGTGCCGTTTGCTGCGCCATGGTAAAATGCGGTTTGGTAACCTGCTTCCTGTAGCACAGTGCCTAAGCCGTATACTTTGTTAGCCTGGTAAGCAGAGGTAATGTATGGCTCTGGCATAAGCGATGGGATGCCGGCCAGAACCGATGGCAAAGCCTCTATAGACTTCCGGCCATTGGCAAAGGCATTGTTAAAAAGCACGCCCTGTGTTGCCAGCGAATCCAGGAACGGAGTATAGCCTTTACCTTTGTTTAGCGCACCTACATACTCGGCGGCAAAACTTTCCAGAATAATGATCACCACATTCTCCTTTACTTGTTCGCCTTGCTGATTGCTATACTTAGTAGGGTCAAAGCCCATGGCCTTGTTCAGGCTTTCCTGATCAGCGTAATAGTTTTTTTGCTCCAGTTGTGGCTTTCCGATGCCTTTTATGAATGTAAACGGACTATTTAACGACAAATGCCCAAGCGAGGCAGGCTCAAGTATAAACGCATGGCTAACACGCAGTGGCTTTAACTGCCAACCGCCACGTATGGCCAGCACTGCAAGCGCAGCCACAAATAACAGCCGCATAGCACGTAACAGGATATTCTTCTGGAAAGTATAAGGTTGCTTTAAAGCAGGGTACGCTTTTGCCAACAAGTATACCACCAGAATAAAGCCCAGCACAATAAACCAGTAGTTCTGCATCAGCTGTCCCAATTGGTCTGCAATATCTGCCGTAATGGTGGCCACCTCGTTGCTGGAGCGTTTGCCGATAAACTTAAAGAACTCCACATCTACCAGCGCCAGGGCAATAAAAGGGGCATTGGTAAGTATAAACCATACTTTAAGAACACGTTGATAGGTTGTGTGAAGAACATTTCCTACCGGAAAAAGCGATAAAAGTATAAACGGTGCATTGATAATGGTGATAGCTGCAAAATCGAAGCGCAGGCCATACAGGAAGGCCAATAACGTTTCCGTTGCAGAGGCCTCGGCAAAGGTGCTGTAATTAAAAGTATAAAACAGTAGCCGAAGCAGCATATAAATAGCCAGGAGTAAACCAAGCCGTCGCAGCATCAACTTTAAGGTACTATCGAACATTAATGTATAAGTTAACAGCTTTATCTGCTTTTATGGTGTGGTAATTCGTGTACTGTGCTTAACCAACCCCTAACTCCTCCGAGGAGGGGAATTATATTAATAATTATAGCTAAGGCGCGAGCGTCCTCGCTCGTGACTGGTTATAATTTGGGCCTCTGGCCCAGTCGGATTACAAATCCAACCTCATAATTAAGACACGGGTTACAAACCCGCGCCAGCACAAATGAATGTGTCCCACAACCTAACCACAAAGATACAACCAAAATTCCGCATAAAAGAAAAGCGCCTTCCCGACCAATGTCAGAAAGGCGCTCTTTATACTTAAAGCTTAAGCTTACAGTACATTCTCTACTGGCGTGTAATCCAGGTTGAATGCCTCTGCAACACCTTTGTACACAACTTTTCCTTTAACAACGTTCAAGCCCAGTTTCAGCTCGTTGCTATCTGCGCAAGCCTGCTTCCAGCCTTTGTTCGCTAACTGTATAGCGTAAGGCAGGGTAGCGTTTGTAAGGGCAAGCGTTGAAGTATAAGGTACGGCACCTGGCATGTTAGCCACGCAGTAATGCACCACATCGTCAATAATGTAAGTCGGGTTCTCGTGCGTAGTTGGCGTACAAGTCTCAATACAGCCACCCTGGTCAACGGCAACGTCAACCACAACCGTGCCCGGACGCATTTCCTTCAGCATGTCTCTAGTGATCAGGTGAGGAGCCTTGGCACCCGGGATAAGCACTGCACCCACGATCAGGTCGTGCGTAGAAAGTAGCTCACGGATATTGTATTCATTCGACATGAACGTGTTCACGTTAGCTGGCATTACATCGTCAAGGTAACGAAGTCTGGCCAGGTTCGTGTCAAGGATGGTAACATCGGCACCCATACCGGCAGCCATCTTGGCAGCGTTAGTACCCACAACACCACCACCCAGGATCATAACCTTAGCAGGGCGCACACCTGGTACACCACCTAACAGGATACCACGGCCTTTAAGCGGCTTCTCCAGGTACTTGGCACCTTCCTGTATTGACATACGGCCGGCAACCTCAGACATAGGGATAAGCAAAGGAAGGCTTCTGTCGGCACGCTCCACAGTCTCGTAAGCAAGGCAAACTGCTTTCTGCTTGATCATAGCGTGCGTAAGCGGCTCGTAAGATGCAAAGTGGAAGTAAGTGAACAACAACTGGTCTTCCTTGATCAGGCTGTACTCAGACTCAATCGGCTCTTTCACCTTGATGATCATTTCAGCGATGCCGTATACTTCTTCAATGCTTGGAAGAATGGTGGCACCAGCCGCAGTATACATTTCATCTGTGAATCCGCTACCCTCACCGGCAGTAGCCTGCACGTAAACAGTATGGCCGTGGCGAACCAGTTCTACCACACCAGCAGGAGTAACACCTACACGGTTCTCATTATTCTTGATTTCCTTAGGAACACCAATAATCATGTCGTTCTTAATTTATAGTAAAAATGTGTTGGTTTTTGTTAAAGTTGCGCAAATATACCACAAGTTAATGGAAATAAAAGGCTTATTCCGGATAGCTTGTTAAGTGATTGATTGTTAAGGGAAAATTGCTGAAAAATAGTGCAATTTGATTTAGGTGGGAGTGTGGCCGCAAAGCCCCATAAATGAAAAAAGGCAGCGATAAAATCACTGCCATTAGTACAAAATAAAACTATGAAAAAAACTATCTGAAAGGTACCGGCTGATTGCCCTCCCTTAACATATTTTTTGAAGCCAGGCTCTCTACTACATTTGCCTTAAGCGTTAGCTTGAGATCTGGCATTACTATATCATTCGAAATAATGGTCACTTCCTCATTTTGCTCCTTTAACACCATCGGAACGTAAGTGAGTTCCAAAGTTGCCGTTTGTCCGGGCTTAATTGATGGCTGTGAAACCTGGTAGCTTACACAATTGCAAGCAGCCTTTATACCTTGTATAACAAGCGGTTGGCGTCCAGTGTTTTTAACAGTGAATTTAGCAACTGCTTTTTGGCCTTTTTCAAGTTTTCCAAAGTTGTAATTGGTGCTTCCAACTGCCAAACGCGGCGATGCTGCTTTTTGTTCCGGGGTGTAGCTAGTTTTCAAATCTTTTGGTCCAACATCACCTTTTATGTACAAAACCTGCATCGGGGTTGCCGCATTCGAGGTAACCGTGATCGACTTATGAAACGGGCCCGGCCGGCCTGTGCTGTTATACATTGCCTTTATCGTGCCAGTCTTACCCGGCAGGATCGGCTCTTTGGTCCAGTCTGGCGTGGTGCAACCACAAGATGGCTGAACCGCTGAAATTATTACAGGCTGGTTGCCTACATTCTTTACTTTAAACTCGTAAGCAGCCTGTGTGCCTTCTGCAATGGTGCCAAAGTCGTGAGTCTCTTTCTCGAACTTTAACTCACCTTGTGCATTAGCTGTGCCCACTACAAATATAAAGCAGAACAGCAATAATAAGTAAAGATTTCTTTTCATGTGCTTAAATAAAGCAAAATTTTAGTAAAAAATGTACGGATTACTCCACTGTGGACAAATATATAAAATCTTTTCTCAAAAATTATAGTGCCACAATTGTGCCAGATTGCTGCCTTATAGCCCTTTATTTGAATTTAGGCGAATCTTCAGTACTTTTGACTGGAATAAAATCATTTGGTTTAAATCAGAAAACATGCAAACTGCTGAAGCATCTATTACTCAGAGACTAACAGCTGAAGAAATACTAAACGATTACCGCATTGCGTGGGAAAGCCGACAGGCTAGCTTGGCTGGCCGTAAGGAGGTTTTCATGGGCAAAGCCAAATTCGGAATTTTCGGGGATGGTAAAGAGGTAGCGCAACTGGCCATGGCCAAATTTTTCCAGAACGGCGACTTCCGCTCGGGCTATTACCGCGACCAGACCTTCATGTTTGCCATAGGCGAGTTGACCCTGCAGCAGTATTTTGCCCAGCTTTATGCCCATACTGATGTTGATGCAGAGCCATCTACCGCCGGACGTGCCATGAACGGCCACTTCGGTACACGCCTGCTGGATGATGAGGGCAAATGGAAAGACCTTACCAAATCCAAAAACTCCAGCTCTGATATATCGCCTACTGCTTCTCAGATGCCGCGTTTAGTAGGCCTGGCCTACGCCTCCAAGCTTTACCGCCAGAACCCGGCGCTCCACAACATGGAAAACTTTTCCGTAAATGGGAATGAGGTGGCTTTCGGTACTATTGGCAATGCCTCTACATCGGAGGGTATGTTCTTCGAGGCCATAAATGCTGGCGGCGTGTTGCAGGTGCCGATGCTTGTGTCGGTTTGGGACGATGGCTACGGTATTTCTGTGCCAGCTGAGTATCAGACTACGAAAGGAAGTATATCAGAAATTTTAGCCGGTTTCCAGCGCAATGCCGAAGGAGAGCAGGGCTACGAGATATTTAAGGTAAAAGGCTGGGATTACGCTGCCCTTTGCGAAACATACGAGGCTGCAGTGCGCGTTTGCCGCGAGCAGCATGTGCCGGTGCTGGTGCACGTTGAAGAGCTGACACAGCCTCAGGGCCACTCTACATCAGGTTCTCACGAACGTTACAAGTCTAAAGAGCGCCTGGAGTGGGAAGCCGATTATGATTGCCTTAAAAAGATGCGCGAGTGGATACTGGACAGCGAGCTTGCCACCACCGAGCAACTGGACGCCATTGAGGCAGAGGCTAAGGAAGCTGTAAAATCAGCCAGGGGAAATGCCTGGAACGAGTTTGCCAGCTCTATTAAAACAGACCACGAAGAGGCTCTGAGCCTTTTAGATAACCTGGCCGCCGCCAGTGAGCATATCACGGAAGTAGCCACTATTGCAGAAGAACTGCGCAAAACAACAACCCCGATCCGCAGCGATGCGGTTAGGGCAGTACGCCGTGCATTGCGTTACGTACGCGATGAGCGTAACCAGGCCAAGCGTGAGCTGGTTGAGTGGCTGGAACAAAGTATGGGAGAGAACGCTGATCGCTTTAACTCTTACCTATTCAGCCAATCCGATGAGTCGGCGCTGCAGGTAGAGGAGGTGAAGCCGGAGTTTGACGATAATTCACCGGTTGTGGATGGCCGTGAAGTGTTGCAGGCTTGCTTCGATGCCATACTTGCCAGAGACCCGCGCGTATTTGCCATCGGTGAGGACGTTGGCTTTATAGGCGACGTGAACCAGGCTTTTGCCGGCCTGCAGGAGAAGTATGGCGAACTGCGTGTTACCGACACCGGTATCCGAGAGTGTACCATCATCGGGCAGGGTATTGGTGCTGCATTGCGCGGCCTGCGCCCTATAACTGAGATCCAGTACTTGGATTATCTTCTGTATGCTATTCAAATCCTGTCTGATGATGTGGCTTGCTTGCAGTACCGCACCAAAGGAGGCCAGAAGGCTCCATTGATCGTACGTACACGCGGTCACAGGTTAGAGGGTATCTGGCATTCAGGTTCTCCTATTGGTATGATCCTGCACAGCATCAGAGGTATGCACGTACTCGTGCCGCGCGACATGACGCAGGCGGCAGGTTTCTACAACACATTGCTTAAGTCTGATGAGCCGGCATTGATCATTGAGTGCCTGAACGGTTACCGCCTGAAAGAGCGTATCCCGAATAACATAGCTGAGTTTACAGTACCACTTGGCAAACCGGAAATTCTTAGAGAAGGCGAGGACATTACCATCGTTACGTATGGCTCTATGTGCCGCATCGTGATGGAGGCAGCCAAGCAGCTGGAGCAGTTTGGTATCTCCGCAGAGGTAATTGACGTGCAGACGCTACTGCCGTTTGATATTGAGCACGTTATCACAGAATCTATCCGTAAGACCAACCGTGTGCTGTTCACAGACGAGGACGTGCCGGGCGGCGCTACTGCTTACATGATGCAGCAGGTAGTGGACGAGCAGGGAGCCTGGAGATGGCTGGACTCGAAGCCACAGTGCTTATCGGCACACGCGCACCGTCCTCCATACTCTTCTGACGGCGACTACTTCTCTAAACCAAACGCTGAGGATGTGTTTGAGACAATTTATGAGATCATGAACGAGGCAGATCCGGAGGCTTTCCCGAAGATCTACTAACGTATACTTATATATAAAAGAAGAGCCCCGGCAGGTTTACCTGCCGGGGCTCTTCTTTTATGGTTTGTCTTATGGTTTAAAAGTCAGTTTTATTGGCCGCGTTTCTATTATGTTGCTCTTATTAGGTATTGGCGTATTGCGGTCGTAAATAAAGATCTGGAACTTGATGATATCACCGGGTTTAAAGAATTCGTCTGTGATGCTGTTGATCGTATACTTTATCTCGCCTTCCAGTGGCTCGGCGCGGTCGTCGTTGGTTAGCCTTCTGAAGCGTCCGCTAAAGTCGAAGCCCTGCACCGGAAACTGAAACTTTACAAATGCCGAGTCGCTTGGGCTGCCTGGTACAGGCTTTTTGATGAAAAGGTCTGTAATGAAGTTGTTCTGGTATTGCGAACCTGCATTAAAAGGAGCCTTGCTGTCCGGGTCGGTGCTGTTCGGGTTGCTGTCCAGCGGCCTCAGGCCCAGGTTCCCGTTGCCATCCTGAAAACCGATAACGATAGTTAAGTTAGCCGTCGTTATTCCAAACTCCTTTACATAGCTTACATCAACCCGTTTAAACTCGATCTCGGGAGCATCGGCATAATCAGGTTCTTCGCGGCAAGAGGTTAACGTGGTTGCCAGCAGCATAAGGGCGGCGCCATACTTTAGCAGGTGTCTCATGTACAGTCAGAAAAGTGTACTTAAATTTACTAAACAAACGCATACAATATACTAATTGTTGTGATATCTTTTGGTGAGATGCCGGTTTGGGGGTTATGCCACAGCCAGTTGTTTTATACTTTGCCATGGTGCTTGTTAAGTATGAAATACACAATGCTTTGTAAGTATAAAATTGAAGCTGTATCAGAGTTTTTCTTAAAAAGTATAAACCCGCCATTGTTGGTGTTTCTCACCAACAATTAAAAGTCGCTGGCTATTGTACTTGCTGGTGAGAACACGCAGCAAGGGCAGGCAGTATGGATCTTAGTAAACTCTAAACAGGATTATTGATTAAAGTATGGTTACCCAAGTATAGTGCTAAAACATCTTTCCGCAGGTTTAAACGTTTATACCACTCATGGGATATGTAGTATTTACGATTTTGGTAGCAGGCATTTGCCTGCTTTTTTATAGATGGGCCACGCGCAAGGCGCGCAGGCGCAAAGTAGTGCTGGCTCAGGATTTTCCGGTAGAGTGGCGCAAGATACTCGTTGACAGGGTGGGCTTTTACCATACTTTAAAGACAGAGGAGGAAAAGCACCGCTTCGAGAAGATGTTGCAACTGTTTATTTCTGAAAAACGCATTACCGGCATACAGGTGGAGATCGACGACCTGACGAAGGTGCTGGTGGCAGCCAGTGCCGTGATCCCGATCTTTGGCTTCAACGACTGGGAGTACCATAACCTGGGAGAGGTGTTTGTTTTTCCGGGAAGTATAAAGCGCTTTAAAGACCAGGACAGCGAGGCTGTTTCGGAGATACTTGGGCGAGTCAACCCGTTTCAGAACGACCATTATGTTACCCTCTCTAAGCCTGCGCTGGAGCGGGGCTTCAATAACATGGCTGACCGTAAAAATGTGGGCATACACGAGTTTGCGCACATGCTGGATCAGGCTGACGGTGAGATTGACGGTGTGCCGGAAGCATACTTGCCCGATGAACTGGTGCAGCCCTGGCAGGAGCTGATGTACCGCAAGATCCAGAGTATAAAGAAAGGTAAATCAGACATAGATGCGTATGGTGCCACCAGCGAAGCGGAGTTTTTTGCTGTTGTAACCGAGTACTTTTTCGAAAAGCCCGATAAGCTGGCCGAAAACCACCCGGACCTGTATAAGCTCCTGACCAGGATCTTTCAGCAAAACCTGAAGCGGCGGTTCAGGATCAACTTCCAGGAATTGCTTAACCCCTACGGTAAGCGCCTCGGCCGAAATGAGCCATGCCCTTGCGGCAGCGGAGAAAAGTATAAAAATTGCTGTCTGGCTAAAAAGCAGGCTGCATAAGTGGTTTTGGACACAAGACACAAGACACAAGATAAAGGACTCAGGACATAAGACTCAAGACACAAGACTTTTTTCCTGTAACTCCGCAAGTATAAGTATACTATTGCCAGGATTTGTAATCCCTATGCTACTACTATGAGGATTTTCAATCCGATTCTAACCACGGTTAGTAGCTGACAAAGTATAATATCGGATTACAAATCCTGGCAATAGTATACTTCCGGATTGCAAATCCGGAAGAGCGGAAAGTGCCGCTAAATGCAACTTGACTCAATAAAAAAGCCCCTGCAAGTATACTTACAGGGGCTTTTAAAGTAAAAAAATCGACGTTTTTAAGTTACAACAGGTTTAGCATAGGCCTTTACATCTTCTAAAGTGATCTCTGGTCCGCTCATGATCACAAGGCGCTCCACCACGTTTCGGAGTTCACGCACATTTCCGCGCCAGTCCAGTTCTTTCAGGTTCTCCAGCGCATCTTCTGTGATGGTTTTAGGTTTGTTACCGTAATCGTTGGCAATATCACCCAGGAACTTTTGCACCAGGTCCGGAATATCCTCACGGCGTTCGTTTAGTGGCGGCACGTGTATCAGGATAACACCCAGGCGGTGGTACAAGTCTTCCCGAAAATTCTTGGCTTCGATCTCCTCCAGCAGGTTTTTGTTGGTGGCTGCCAGCACACGCACATCCACCTGTATGTCTTTGTCGCCGCCAACACGGGTTATCTTGTGCTCCTGCAGGGCGCGTAATACCTTGGCCTGCGCCGAAAGGCTCATGTCACCCACTTCATCAAGAAATAAAGTACCACCATTGGCCTGCTCAAACTTACCGATGCGCTGTTTTACAGCCGAGGTAAACGAACCTTTCTCATGGCCAAACAGCTCACTTTCTATCAGCTCGGCAGGGATTGCGGCGCAGTTTACCTCAATCAGTGGTCCGCCGGAGCGGTTGCTGTGTTCATGTATGGCGCGTGCCACCAACTCCTTGCCCGAACCGTTTGGTCCGGTTATCAGCACACGGGCATCGGTAGGGGCTACCTTTTCAATAGCCTGCTTCACACGTGTGAGGGCAGGGGAGTGGCCCACCATTTCGTAAGTCTTCGATATTTTCTTTTTTAATATCTTGGTTTCGGTAACCAGGTTAGACTTATCCAGGGCATTGCGCACGCTTACCAGCAGGCGGTTTAGGTCCGGTGGTTTCTGCAGAAAGTCGTAGGCACCTTTTTTAGTAGCCTCCACGGCAGTGTCGATGGTGCCATGTGCCGAGATCATGATAAAGGGTGTGTCCGGTGTGAATTCCATGGCTTTCTCCAGCACCTCAATGCCATCCATACCAGGCATCTTGATGTCGCAGAGCACCACGTCGTATTTATTTTTGCTAAGATGCTGCAGGCCTTTTTCTCCGTCCTCGGCCTCGTCTACGGTATAATCCTCAAACTCGAGAATCTCCTTTAACGTGCTCCGGATGGCCCGCTCATCATCTATGATCAGAATTTTGGGCATAGTTTTATTTTAAATATCTGGCTAAGTATATGAAATAAACAGCCGCTAGTCAAGGTATAAGCTGTTTAGCTGCGGAATTTCAGTTTTAACTGAATTTGGGTAGGGGAGGTTACAGATGGGGAATTATGAATGAGAAATTATGAATTAGGAATTAGTTCAGGTTTTGAGGCATCTTCGGTTATAGCTTTTTACTGCTTTAGAATATTTGCCCTAGCCTTAGCTACTTCTAGTCTATGTTTTGCATGCAAGTATCAATCTTGCTTCTACCGCGAGTTTTCAACTCGTGGTTGTAAATAGGGCAAGCTTTCAGCTTTCGTGATTTGCTTATTATACTTCTGTGTAGCTATGCAAGCAGAAAACTTGCCACATAATAACCCACGAGTTTTCAACCTTATCTTGTCCCATAATTTTTAGATATGAGACTATTCGCCTCAGGCGTATCAAAATTGTCCCTTGAGGGCAGGGCCGTTTCATTCTAAAAAAACATGAAAAAAACACTGTCATTCTGTAAAGAAACTTGGTGGAAGGGAGGTTAAGCTTATACTCCCAGCTACCAAGATCCTTTCAGGATGACAAAAAAAGTTAGAATGAAACAACCCTACCCTCAAGGGACAATTCTTCTAAAGAAGGGCCTAATCCTGTAAAGTCTTGGGACAGGATTAGGTTGAAAACTCGCTGCAGGAAAAATGGCAAGTATAAACTTGTGCCTAAATCGTAGCCCTCGGATTGGTTAGAAATAGTTATCTATTGCCTTTTAGGTGGGCAGGCCTCTAAAAGCTGTTCTACCTCTGGTATTGTGTAGCGCTCGTTGTTGTTGCCGAAATTGGTCTGGATGTAGTTGAGCAGGTTGGTTATTTTGTCTTCGCGCAGGTCTACGCCTGGCATGGGTTGGTTATACTCTATACCGTTTACCGTAATCGGGCCTTCCAAGCCATGGCGGATAAGGCAGGGCAGTTCGCTGCGGTGTTTTTGCAGGTAATCGGCTCCGGCAATAGGAGGGATAACACCACGAAGCCCACTGCCGTCTTCCATGTGGCAGCTCTGGCAATGGGTTTCGTAAAGGCGTTGGCCCTCGTTCTTTTTATCCGTGAAGCAATGGGTAAGTGTGGTTAGGGCAATTCCACTGAGGGCGAGTATAAGCAGTTTATTTTTTAGCATTGTTTGCCTCTTTCAATAGCACCGGTATGTCTTTTATCAGGCGGTCCACGTCTTCTTCCAGGGTGCCATTGTAGTGCCCCCGAATACGGCGTTGCGGGTCGATCAGGTAAAAGTCGCCGGAGTGCGTAAAGCCGCCTTCGGCATCGGCATCTTCCCGTGCTGCAGCCAGGTATTTCTCAGCAATAGTATAAATGCTGTCTTTGTCGCCGGTAAGCAAGTGCCATTTGGCTGTTTCTATTCCTAGTCTTTCAGCGTAGTCCTTTAAAACGGCCACCGTGTCATGTGCAGGGTCAATGGAGTGTGAAAGCAGCACTACGTCAGGATTATCCTTAAAAGCCTCGTACACACGCAGCATCTGCGATTTCATTTTAGGGCAGATGGTTGGGCAGCTCGTAAAGAAGAAGTCAGTTACGTATACTTTGCCATCTACTGTTTCCTGGGTAACGCGCTGACTGTCCTGGTTTACGAAGGCGAAATCCGGTATCGTATGGTAAAGCGTGTCTACTACCGTCTCACCGTTTACGGTGCGCTCCACAGGTTCACGCTCACCGTAAATTGGCAGGGTTTTATTGGAGTCGCTGTCACAGGCCGACAGAAACGTTATACCTGCCACAATTGCCAGAAATAGAATCTGGGATAAGAACTTATCTGATTTTCTCATTGGTATTATAAGTTGACCGGGCAGCATGGATCGTGCTGTCCATAAGGGTTTGAACTTTCTCAATTTTAACAAGCTCCTGCTGCAGGTAGTTTATGGCTTGCTCGTTTTCCTGCTCTTCAGTAGGGGCTTTGTACTGGCGCATCCAGGCCATCATGGCTTCATCAGCCTTGTTAAGTAACCGGATGTGTAGCTGCAGGTTATGAAGTATAGTGGAGTCTGTTTGGGCTTGTGCCTCAAGGGTATCGCGAAGGCTGCGCAGGTTTTTACGCAACTTGTAGATATCACCCATCTTTACCATTGCCGTGTCGTGCACCGCCAACACCTGCTGCTCTAAATTTTCCCGCTGAAGCTGTGGGTTGTTTTCTGATGAACAGGCGCAAAATAAAGTGAGTCCCAGGGAAAAGATAAGCAGTACGTATTTCATATAGAGTTGAGCCATGATAGCTGTGTACTGCAAAGGTAAGCCTGCTAATTTACAAGTGCAAAGGAGTAGGCTTACGACTGTATACCAGAACCAGGTTTGGTTATCCCTGCTCTGGAGTAGGGATAAAATGGACGCTCAAAAGGGAATTGTAGTTTTATGCTCGGGATTGCAAATCCGGAAGAGTTGTTAAGAGTGGCAAGTATAGCTGCCTTGTACAGATTGTCTGTAATGAAGTATAGTACAGGTGTAAATAAATGCCCTTGGCTGCTACCTCACAAACCAGGGGCATTTATTCTAACTATTCAGGGTGGCGTTCGCTGAAATTTCTGCGTTGAGGAGCCTTGAAACCGGGCAGTTCTTTTTAGCATCCTGTAACAGTTCATCAAATTTGTCTTTGTCGATGCCATCTACCTTTGCTTTAACCTCCAGGTGTGAACTGGTGATAGTACCGTTCTCTAAGGTAATGGTACACTCGGTTTCCAGTTGCTCCGGCTTGTGTCCGGCCTCTGTCAGGTTACCGCTCAGTTTCATGGTAAAACAACCTGCATGCGCAGCGGCGATCAGTTCCTCGGGATTTGTGCCAACTCCCTCTGCAAAACGTGAGTTAAACGAATACTGTACTTGCTTTAACGTGCCGCTTTTAGTGCTTAAATGCCCAGCACCTTCTTTTATTGTGCCATTCCATACTGCAGTTGCTTTTCTTTTCATTGCTTTAGTGGTTTAGTTTATATCCTGTGGTAATGCTACCTCTGAGATGTTCCATGTGATACTCCATCGCTGGTGTTGTTGTTTCAAAGTATAGCTCAGGTCAATAAAAAAGGCCTGACCTGTGCCAGACCTTTTGATGTTTGTTTGTTTCCGCTTAAACCGGGACAGTAATGTCGGAATGCAGTGCCTGTGCTATCTGGTTGTACTGGCCTTCGGATATGTGGTCGCGCAGGAATTTCATCACATCCTGAAAAGCGTAATATGCGTGGTCCAAGGTAGGGAAATCAGCATTGTCGGCAAAGGCGTCTTTGGTACGGATAAACTCCAGCCACTCGTCTTCGTGGCGGATGCGCACCGGGCTGTGCATATGGAAGCCATCGTAATAAACCCCCTTCCAAAGTATAGGCAGTTGCGCACCCAGGTGTATTGCCTCTGCGGTTGGTATCCTGTCGCGGATGGCATGCAACACAGCTCTGAATATCCTGTTAGCCTTGTTCTCGTCATCAATACCCAGGTAGTTGCAAAGTTCGTGGGTCCAGGTGTTAGCGTCCTTTACATAATTATCAAAATTCATTGCCATTTTAACCTCCTTCTTTTGTTAAAAGATAGTTTATTTAAATGAACGGCTTAAAATAGAGAGGGTTATGAGATGAATGTGAACAGCGGAAAGTATAAGGTATATTGCTTTTGAAAGCAGGCGAGGCTAGTTGAGTTAACCTATAAACAGGCTTCAAGATGTTGTCATAAGGCAGTCTGAATTATTTTGCCGCCAGCCTTAATTAATTTTACCGCGCACAAATTTTATGGCATGATTCTCGTTATGGAATCACTATATATAAAACCAGAAACTATGAAAAAAAATTTTAACCTTGGCGCTGCCATTATAGTTGGTGCAGTGCTGCTAAGTAGCTGCCAACCAATGGAAGCTGAAGAGAATTACTTTGAGGTGATCGGCGAATTTGAGCAGCCATCGCCGGAGGCCGGTTACAGGCTCAACCTGTCTTACAACGGACCGCTAAACCAACGCGATGGTTTTGTAAAATGGGTTGACTCGGTAAAGCAGCAAGTGCCCAGTATGGTGAAGCTTAGTGAAAACATCTATGTGAATTACCTGCCCGAGGAGATGAACCGAAGGCCCGTACGAGGCGATCTCCAGACCAGTGTAAGTTACATGCTAACGGCTACCGACAGCACCCTCTATAACAGGTTGACCAAAGACCTGCTTAAAAGGAACCTCCCTTTCAGCCTGAATGTAATGGGCTCTTACCTGGACCCTGATACCAGAATTAAGCTACAGCAGGAGATGATGCAGAAAGCCGTAGAGAATGCCCGGCAGAAACTTGAAGGTTTAAGTGGCGAAGGTAAAACGTTTGAGATAGTAGGCATAGAGGAATTAGACAATACAGTGCCTTATGGCCCGGAGTACTATGACTTTAACCGGCGCATGGTATCGCGGGTTAAGGTAAAGGCACGAGTAGATTAAAAGTATTTTCCTGTTTTTAGATTACCCAAGGCTACTTGCGCAGGCGGGTAGCCTTTTTGTGTTTTTTATAGTTCGGAGAGCATCTAAAAGGCACTATCGCAACCATTAATTTGTTAAAAATTAGTGGGTTGTGAAGGCGGCTGCGTGCATGTTCCAACTATCAGGGTATTACCTGTTAATTCAACCCTTAAAAAGTATAGTAAAAATCAATTAAATGTGGTAGTTTTACCTATTCAATCTACCCTAATACACATGAGTGAAGTAGAAGATAAAAAAGTATCAAAAGGTTATTCAGCAGATAGTATTCAGGTACTGGAGGGTTTAGAGGCTGTACGCAAGCGCCCTGCCATGTACATCGGTGACATTGGTATAAAGGGTTTGCACCACCTGGTTTGGGAGGTAGTAGATAACTCAATCGATGAGGCCCTTGCCGGACACTGTGATACGATCAACGTAACCGTAAATCCAGACAACTCTATCACGGTTTCTGATAATGGCCGTGGTATCCCGACAGACTTTCACCAGAAAGAAGGCCGCTCTGCCCTGGAGGTAGTAATGACGGTACTACACGCTGGTGGTAAGTTCGATAAAGACACCTATAAAGTATCGGGTGGTTTGCACGGTGTAGGTGTGAGTTGCGTTAACGCGCTCTCTACAGACCTGCATGTAACAGTGCACCGCAACGGTAAAATTTACGAGCAGCACTACAACATTGGTGTTCCGGCTTACCCGGTGCGCGAGATCGGCGATACCGACAGAACAGGTACAACTGTTACCTTCCACCCGGATGCCTCGATCTTTACCACCACAGAGTATAAATATGACACCATTGCCAGCCGTTTGCGCGAACTGGCATTCCTGAACAAAGGTATCCGCATTAATCTGCAGGATATGCGTGAACTTGACGAGAAAGGCGAGCCGGTGAACACGGATTCTTTCTTCTCGGAGGGTGGTTTGAAAGAATTTGTGGCCTACCTGGATGAGACACGTGATAACCTAATCCCGGAGCCGATACATGTAGAAAGTGAGAAGAACGGTGTGCCTGTAGAGATTGCCCTGCAATACAATACATCGTACGCCGAGAACATCTTCTCTTATGTAAACAACATCAACACCATTGAGGGTGGTACGCACGTAGCCGGTTTCCGCCGTGCTCTTACCCGTACCCTGAAAGCATACGCAGACAAGTCTGGTATGCTGGACAAGGTGAAAGTAGACATCACCGGTGACGACTTCCGTGAAGGCTTGACCGCTGTTATCTCGGTTAAGGTTGCTGAACCTCAATTCGAAGGCCAGACTAAGACCAAATTAGGTAACTCCGAGGTTTCTGGTGCTGTTGATGTGGCTGTTGGCGAGATGCTGAATGAGTACTTGGAGGAGAACCCGAAGGAGGCACGTACAATCGTTCAGAAAGTTATACTTGCAGCACAGGCCCGTAACGCAGCCCGCAAGGCCCGCGAAATGGTACAGCGCAAGAGCGTGCTTTCCAGCACCAGCTTACCAGGTAAACTAGCCGACTGCTCGGACAGTCAACCTGAAAACTGCGAAATATACCTGGTGGAGGGTGACTCTGCGGGTGGTTCTGCCAAGCAGGGCCGTGACCGTAAGTTCCAGGCCATACTTCCGCTGCGCGGTAAGATCCTGAACGTGGAGAAGGCGCAGGAGCACCGCATCTACGAGAACGAGGAGATCAAGAACATGATCACGGCACTGGGAGTGAGCTTTGGTACGCAGGAGGATGACAAGGCCCTTAACATGGAGAAGCTGCGCTACCACAAGGTTATCATCATGACGGATGCTGACGTGGACGGTTCGCACATCCGTACACTGATCCTGACATTCTTCTTCCGCTACATGAAGGAGCTGATTGAGAGAGGCTACATCTACATTGCGCTTCCTCCTCTATACTTAGTGAAGAAGGGCAAGGAAGAGCGTTATTGCTGGAGCGAGCAAGACCGTATGGAAGCTGTTGCCGAACTTGGCAAAGGTAAAGACGAGAGCGTGAACGTGCAGCGTTACAAAGGTCTTGGTGAGATGAACCCGGAGCAGCTCTGGACAACTACCATGGATCCAAGCGTACGAAGCTTAAAGCAGGTTACCATTGAGTCTGCGGCAGAAGCCGATCACCTGTTCTCGATGCTGATGGGTGACGAAGTAGGCCCGCGTCGTGACTTTATCGAGCGCAACGCAAAGTATGCCCGCGTAGACGTGTAATTTCAAGTATAAATTCATACTTTTTGGAAAGGCCAGCTGAAAAGCTGGCCTTTTTTGTTTGTCAAAGAAATCTGTTTCATTTCAAAAATTTTCTGGCGCGAATCTCCAGACTCGTGACTAACAGATAAGGTTGAGTCTTCCCGGGACTCCGCCCGGGACAGGCTTCCTCAACTGGCCCGGAGGGACAAATGTCCAGTTGTTATATCTACCCAATGACCGTTTATAGAAAAGTACATAGTGCTCAATTAACTCAAGTTGCGAGCTTCTTATTCAAAAACTGGATTTACCCACCCCATAGAGCTACGCTCGCTAGCTCAAAACTCTCGTTTTGGCTAGTCCAGAGGAGGGGAGTTTTACTCGTGCATGTTATTCCCCTCTGGGGGTAGGGGCCCTCTTCAAAGAGAGGGGTGCAGGGGTGTGTTTACACCTGCCGGGTTTATCATATCTCGCAACTTGAGTTAATAAGATGAAATTGTAGCCCCGAAAGCTTTTGGGAAATTTTGTATGTCGCAAGTTTAGCGTCAGCGCAACTTGTGACTAGTTATGAAGCCAGTTTGTAACTGGCGCTATCCAAAACTATACTTTCGCCAGTTACAAACTGGCCTCAACCTTAACCACCAGTCACCGCTGCGCTCAGACTGGCGGTATTCTCATGTAAAAAGCCCTGCTTAAAACTGAACCACGGTTAACGGGGACTAGGAAGTCCCCGGCAGCGTGCTTTCGGACAGGGATGTCCGAAAGAGCGGAATGTGAGAATATTTTATTCAGTGTAGTTTCGTATCTTCAGGCAACTTATAACTCATACTTAACCAGCACCAGCCAATGGAAACCACTGCAAAATCAACGCCAATCATAGTAGCACAGGAGTTTAATGCACCGAAGCAAAAAATATGGGAAGCCATTACCAACCTGGAGCAGATGACACAGTGGTATTTCGAAAACATCCCGGACTTTAAACCTGAAGTAGGCTTTAAAACAAAGTTTGTGATAGAGCTACCAGAACGCACATTCACGCATTTATGGGAAGTGGTGGAAGTAGAGCCCGGCCAGCAGATAAAATACCTTTGGAGCTACGAGGAGTACGAGGGGATGGGAAGTGTAACGTTTGAATTGTTTGAGGAGGGAGATAGGACTATCCTGCACCTGACAAACGAAGGCCTGGAGACGTTTCCTGCAGACGTTTCAGAGTTTGCGAGGGAAAGCTGCAGAGGAGGCTGGGAATACTTTATTAAAGGCCGACTAAAAGCGTACCTGGAGAAATAAACAGGTAGCGTTTAAACGCTACGATGCACCTGATCAATACCTGCGGTTTTACGTCCTACAACTCATTCAGCGGAATAGCCTTTAGTTCTTCGACTGGCCAGTTGGCAAGATTGGCACCTGCCGTGTAGGCGCTTTCCAGGAAGTTAAGCAAGGCCTCCTTTGGGTTGTCCATCAGGCGCAACTCTTCATAGTTAAGCAGGGCCATCGGGCTTCCGTTAGCATCCACCCACTGGGCACACTTCGGGTATAGTTTCTCCAGTTCAATGCCTGCCGGCGACGGGAAAGTATAGGAATAGAAGGCCGGAAAACGCACCTGGTCGTCGCCGGGCCAGAACCCAAAGCTGATCACCTCGTGCGAGTAGGCGTCTTTTTCGATCACGCTGGTATCAGGGTTAACCGGTATACTTTTACCAGAGAAGCGGGTAACGGTAAGGTCCATATGGTGCCAGTAAAGGTGCACCGGGCAGGTTTTGCCATAAAAACGGCCACTGAATTCTTTCAATACCTGGTCTACAGTAACTAGTGTGCGCCAGTACCTGTTTACCTGCTCCGGATTGTAGTTGGCATGCGCATGGTCCTCAGCAAACGGGATCTTGCTTTTAAGGTCATACGGTTTTGCCTGGATCTCTACCTCTATGCCCAATACTTTGAGCGCCTTCATCACGGAAGTATAAAAACTAGATACACTCAGGCCATCTTGTAAGTCAATACGTTCTGCGGCGCCAGTGCTTGTCCGGATAACCAGTTGATGATCAATAAAATCAAATTCTATCTCGAAGGTGAAAAACCTGCAGGGTATGGGGTGTGTGCTCATGCCCCGTGCGCTGACATACAAGGTTACATTCCACCAATGGTTCCGGCGCGGCATCAGGGCCAACCTGATCTTTCCGATGATCTGAAAGTATAAATGCAGTGTTTCCTTGGCAGGTTCCCACTCCTCCAGGGGCAGGGGCGGAAAATCGAGGCGGTTTGTTGTGTTTGTATCTGCTGTAGCCATAACCCGGTGTGTTTGTGTTTGCTTTTATGGTACGAGTAAATACGGGTTTGGGTATTTATCAGGGCCTCCGTAAAACCCTGTGTACCAGGTTTGCAAAGCTGCGCAGACCCGGCAAGTACAGCGGGCCAGCCAGGTAAAAAGCTTTTTTACCAAGCCTGTACCGAAAGCGCTCGAAAGATGTTGGAAGCATTGCTATACGCGCCCGTTCTGATGCAACATCCCTGTTAAAAGCCTTGCGCAACAGCAGGTCATAAGGCATAAAGAGGCAAAGTATGGTAATGGAGGTCACTTCAAAGTAAACCTTAAACACCAGCATGTTCAGAGTATGAAATACTAACAGGAACAAGCCCACCCAGGGCCGTAGCGACAACCTGAAAGCGCCGAATATACTTGATACCTGCAGGTACACCATCACCAGGAAGCCTGCCTGCCACAACAGCGGAACAGACGTGAACAGCGATGCCAGTTTGAAGTCCAGGTCCAGGCTGCGGTGACTAACGATGGCATTTACCAGTGCAGCCTTAGGATGAAGCCAGTGAATATACTCCGGCTCAAAAAACAGTTTATAAGCCAGTGAGGGTACTTTCCAGAGGCCGGCTAAGGTATAGGTAAACAGTAACCCTGCATAAAACCAGTTTATACTTTGGTGCAGGTAAACTGAGGGTTTCTGCAAAGCCTTTTTGCTGACGGGTATAAAAACCAGAAACAAATGCGCAAGCACAAACAAGTGATTTATGTGGCTCAAGAATCCATAACCCCACAGGACGAGGTTCAGCCAAAGTATACTTAATGCAACTACTAGCTGAGGCAATACTTGAGTACGCACCCGTAGCAACTGGTACAGGTTGCATGCCGCCACCAGCCCCACCAAAGTATAAACAACAGGCTGCGCGGGCAGCGAAGGCATCAGAAAGCGGGGCAAAGCATGCTCGTAAAAGAAGATGTCCCGGGGGCGCAGCAACAGGTACTCATACTTTTGAGCAAACCAGTACAGCCATACAAAACTGAACATCCTGAGCGCCTGAACAGCATAGAGAAAATTAAACGTGTTCCGGGATATCTCCGCACGCTTCTCAGCCGTAAACAACAGGCCGGATGGCTTAGAAACGGATAACTGTAAGCGTGTCATAGTGCTCGGGGTGTTGGAGATACTCAAGTGGCTGGTATGTTTCGCGTACAATTTTATAGGCCGCTGCCCCAGGGGCCGCATACTTTGCAAAGTTCAGTAGTCGGCTGTAGGCTGTTGCGCTATCCGTTTTACCAGATATGGCTGCCTGCGTAAGTCCGTCTAACGTATAGCTATACTCGTCGCGGGTAAAATTACCGTACAACGGTGCTACTTCCTGTCGTTTCCAGGTAGTGGCTTCCGGGGCCAGGGTATAGATCCTGAATTCCGATACAAGGTTATTACTGCCCAGGGGCTGCGTGAATAGTTTCCAGTTGGCAAAGGGGTATAACTCGCCATAGCCAAGCTTGCCCGAAGCCGTTGTTAACAGCGATCCGGCCATACTTGCCAATACAAGTATCCTGGTATACTTAAATCTGCTTTTGGCGCTGAACCGCATCTGTATAACTCGGGGCAAACAATTAAAATTGCTATGCTAAAGTAGTAAGAAATCGACTCTGTTTTATTTAAATACCATCCTGATATGCAGAAATAGCTATACTTTCTGAGTAAATTGTAAGTTTAGTGCGTATCTTAGGCTCTTGAACAAAGAGCCCTTAATCACAGGAAACATGCTTATCAACAAGGTTTCTGACCAGATAAAGAAAAGTAAGTACATTAGCCGCGACCTTAGCTGGCTGCGCTTTAATTACCGTGTGCTGGACCAGGCACGCGATACGAACAAGAGTTTTTTCGACAGGCTTAAATTCCTGGCCATCACGTCGTCTAACCTGGATGAGTTTTTCATGATCAGGGTGGGCAGCTTGTACAATTACCTCGACTATGGCAAAGAGCGAACCGACTACTCAGGCCTGAGGGAACTGCCTTTCCGTAAGAAACTGCTGGACTACGCCCATAGGTTTGTAAACGATCAGTACCTTACCTTTAACAGCGAGATAAAGCCGCTATGCGAAAAGCATGGCTTTGATATACCCAAGATCAGTGAGCTGACGGAGATCGAGCAGAAAAAAGTAGACTCCTACTTTAAGAATACGATCTACCCGCTGCTTACGCCTATGGTGTTCGACAACTACCACGGGTTTCCGCTGCTCATGAACCAGCTGCTTACCTTTGGCGTGGTTACCCGCACCACCGAAGACCAAAAGGCACAAGACAGGGTAACGTTTGTGCAGATACCCCAGAACCTGGCCCGCTTCTACGAACTCAACCGAAAGGACAAGATCATATTTGTGCCGATCGAGGAAATTGTGCGTTGGAAGATAAAGAAGCTGTTCAGGAACGTAGAGATCGTGTCGGTGAACCTGTTTAGGATTACCCGCAACGGCGACTTTACCCTGGAAGAATCTGACGACCTGGAGGCGGATTTTGTGCAGGAGATCAAGTCGAAGCTGAAGACCCGTAAGAAGGGCCGCGTGGTAAGACTGGAGATAGAGCGCAATCCGTCGCAGTTTATGCTGAAAGTGCTGAAAGAGCGCTGGACGATCGATAATGCCAACATCTTCACGATCAATAACCTGATAGACCTGCGTTGCCTGTGGCAGATCATTAACCACCGCCAGTTCAAGGACAAGGGGTTTAAACAGCCATCGTCGGTGCCGCCGCTTAGCCTGCCGAGCGACGGCGTAGACCTATTTGAATACCTGAAGGACCACGACGTGCTGCTGCACCACCCTTACAATAGTATGGAGCCGATGGTGGAGCTTTTGGAGCGTGCCGCTGAAGACCCTTCTGTGCTGGGTATCAAGCAAACAATCTACCGCCTTGCCGACCAAAGCCGCGTAACAGCCGCCCTGCTAAAAGCCGCCGAAAACGGGAAGCACGTATCGGTGTTGTTTGAGGTAAAGGCTCGCTTTGACGAAGAGCGCAACCTGCGCGAAGGCGAGAAGCTGGAAAAGGCCGGCTGCTTCGTAATCTATGGTATCAGCAAGTATAAAACGCATACCAAAATGATGATGATCATCCGGAAGGAAGGGGAGAAGGTAACGCGTTACGTGCACATTGGCAGCGGCAACTACAACGAGCAGACCGCCAGGCTCTACACCGACGTAAGCCTATTGACAACCAACGAAGTATACGCCCACGATGTATCGGAGTTCTTTAATGTAATAACGGGCCACTCCAGGCCAAACGAGTATAAATACCTGATCACTTCGCCAAAGAACATGCGCAACGAACTGATCGAGCTGATCAGGCATGAGGCGAAGAATGCTAAAAAGGGATTGAAAAGCGGTATTGTGATCAAGATCAACTCCCTGGAGGATAAAGAAGTGATCGACGAGCTTTATAAAGCGTCGAAGGCAGGAGTTCAGATTAAGTTGATCGTGCGCGGCATCTGCTGCCTGCGCCCTGGCCGCGAGGACCTGAGCGAGAACATTACGGTTAAAAGTATAGTGGGCGAGTACCTGGAGCATGCGCGTTTATACTATTTCCACAACAACGGCGACCCGAAAGTATACGGTGGCAGCGCCGACTGCATGGTGCGCAGCTTCGATCGCCGTATTGAGGCCCTTTTCCTGATCGTGAATGAGGAACTGAAACGCGAGGCCATCAACATTTTATACTATAACCTGCTGGATAACCAGAACTCTTACATTATGCGCGAGGACGGCACTTACATAAAGAAACGGAACCTGGCCACCGAAGACACAATAGACGTACACAAAATATTCTACAACAAAGCCAATGTAGAGGCACCCGTAACGGAGTTGGTGTAACGCAGTTCTAAAGTATAAACCTCAAAGGCCGGAGTATAGCAAGTATACTTCGGCCTTCGTTTTTTAGGAATTGTGCTGCTTTTAATATGGTATGGCCTACAGGGAACGATTGTCATCCCCCTGCCCCCCATGAGGCAGGGCCGTTTCATTCTATTTTTTTGTCATCCTGGAAGGATCTTGGGGGCTGGGAGGACAAGCTTAACCTCCGGGGGTAGGGGCCCTCTTTCTCTCACAAGTTTCCCCGAATCAAGTTCGGGGTTAAAACTTAACAGAATGACAGAAGTGTTTTCACTTTTTTATTAGAATGAAACGGCCCTGCTTCAAATAGGGACTACTTTGGAACGATTAACACACCCCTAACCCCTCCGAGGAGGGGAATTTTGCTCGTGCATGTAATTCCCCTCTGGGGCAGGGTCGTTTCATTCTACAAATTTCAAGGTCATGGCGCGAGCGTCCTCGCTCGTGACCTGCTATAGCTGGGCCTTCCCGTGACTGCGCCCGGGACAGGCTGGCCCAATTGGATCGCAGATCCAATTTTATAACAAGTCACGGATCACAGATCCGCGCCAGCAAAAAAATAGAATAAAACGGCCCTGCCCTCTGGGATGGTAAGATTCCCCTCTTGAGAGGGGTGCAGGGGTGTGTTTACATCTGCAAACACCCTATCTGAGAATCACACCAGAACAAGCCGGAAATCACAGCATACAAACCTGCCATACTTGTCCGTATCCTTCGGTAATTCTATGTATATTTACCATCATATCATTCATATTAAAATTTCGGTTTTTTGAAGTTAGCTGCTATTGATATTGGTTCTAATGCTGTGAGGTGTCAGATTTCCAGTGTGCTGAACCAGAACGGAAATGTTTTTTTCAAAAAGATAGAATACATCCGGTATGCCATCCGGTTTGGCGAGGATGTGTTTAACACGGGTTACATCAGCGAGTATAAAATAGAGAAGTTCATAAAGCTGTTGCGTGCCCTGCAACTCTTGCTGGATGTGCACGACGTAGACCATCACATGATCTGTGCTACCTCCGCCATGCGTAACTCCCTGAATGCGCCCGAAATTCTGGAGCGCGTTTACCAGGAAACCGGCATGGAGATAAATGTGATAGACGGCGTGGCAGAAGCTGAACTGATCAATAAGGTTATCTTTAACTTTCTGGATGAGCGTAACTACCTGCACATTGACGTGGGCGGCGGAAGCACAGAATTCAATATTTATGTGAACCGTGAAAAGATCGCTTCGCAGTCTTTTGAACAGGGCACGATACGGCACATGCACGGCCGCGACTCTGAGGAGCTTTGGAACAGCATGCGCCATTGGATCGAAACCAACTCTAAGAAATACCATTTGTCGCGGGCTATTGGCACTGGCGGCAACATCAACAAAATTTACGAACTGGCAGGTAAATCAGGGGGCAAGCCTATCTTCCGGAAACAGATAGAAGAGGTAGCAGCGATGGTGGGCAGCATGAGCATGGACGAGCGCATTACTAAGCTGTTACTTAACCCTGACCGTGCCGATGTGATACTTCCTGCCGCCGAGATATACCTTTCGGCAATGAAATGGGCGAAACTGGAAAGTATGATCGTGCCTGCGGTTGGCCTAAAAGACGGTATACTGCATGCCCTTTACGAACGTAACCACCCGGAACGCTTTGTTATAAGCAGACTGGGGTAGATTGATAGATTATACTTTAAAAATCAACTGCACTCCATACATAGTGCAGATAGTAGGAGTAGGTACTCCTGTTAGCTAGTAGTTGGGTAGGAACTAAGATGAAAAATATTGAGATAACTAATTTCAAAGACTTCCATGAGATAATCGAAGGTTACGCTGATAGTAACTTTGTTTTCCGTGGACAATCAAACTTTGAATGGGACTTAGTTCCAAAGGTTGCTAGACCTGAATTTAAGAAAACAGTTCCAGAAGTATTTAAGGAGCAGGATATAATAAAGGCTTGGAGGAGGTATGCTTCTCACCTAATCCATAAGGAACCGATTGATACTTGGGATTGGATATCTCTTGCTCAACATCATGGCTTAGCAACTAGATTATTAGACTGGACAAAAAACCCACTAGTTGCTTTATTTTTTGCTACTTATGGTTTAAATGAAGAAGTTGATGGTGCTGTATACATCTATGATTTTGGAAATTATGTGGTTGAAACAACCAAGTATGACCCTTTTGATATAAGCTATTCGGGCATTTTCTATCCGAAGGGAGTAACAGCTAGAGTAATCAACCAAAGAGGGGTTTTTTCAGTTTCACACGAGCCTTCTATCCCATTAAATGAACTCCGTTACGATAGAGAATTCATTAAAATTAAAATTCCCAATAATTCTAAAAAGCGAATTCAGAAGAACTTAGAGCAGTATGGTTTAAATGAATTTTCGATATATCAAGACCTAGATAATCTATCGAACTACTTGAATCGATTCATACTAAGTCGTGAAATAGATAGCATAATATAGCATCTGCCAACAAGGTGCAGCATTCATGGTCAGCTATGCTTCGCCCATCAGCTGCACTAGACGTTGAATATAAAAATTCAAAAGTTTACTGTTACTCAAGCGCTAAAGAACAATGTGATGGATCTGAATGAAGCATTTGACGAGATTTATAACTATACTCATATGTGGAATTGGGGACCTGATTGGGAAGTACTTAGAAGAGTATATTTAGCCTTTCCAAACTCTTATTCTGTATTGACACCTTTTGCATATTCATATCTGGAAGAAATGATTAGATCGACAACAAGTCAATATGGTAAAGATGTGTTCAATACAGATGGAACCCCTAAGAAATACCGAAAGGTTGGCATTAAATTAATCGATTTAGCTATCGCGGAAAATAAAGATAGAAAGCCTGAATTTGTGAAAATTTTACCTGAAATCAAGTCCTATTTCTCTCAATCTGAACCCACCGATATTGGAGACAATCGAAATAGCGTAGCTCATGGGTATATGCATCCTAGATTTTGGGATCAGGAATCATTTGAGAAGTTAATTTTAGACATTGCAAAACTTTCAAAATATGCTGGATTCTAAATCCCCAAATATTGTTTTACATTATAAAGCATTGTAAGATTTTGCAATAAACTAGCAAAGAATTAGAAACACCTAAATTTTAGCTACGCCACAGTTTAGCCAAGTACGTTAACGCCTTCGGTATCCTAACAATCACCCCCTTCAAAACCTTATACTTCCAGGCTACCTAACCCCTATGCCCTCATTTCATATTTAACCGCACCGGCTTCAACTCGTAAAATAAGCTATACCCATTAGTATATTTTATGAGAAAGCCCAGATTAAGAAATATAAGAAGAAAGCTAGCCAGGGGCATGATTCCTTTGTTTGCGCCATTGGTACTTACGCCTATGGCCACGCCAGCGGCAAGTGGTACGTCTGCTGCGCTTAAGAACCCGAAAAGAACAAAAGCCGCAACAGCAAAATACAAGGTAGTGAAGCTGAACCAGGTGGCATTTAACCTATATAATGTCATGGGGCTACAGGAGACCGGCATGCGGCTGGATGTGTTCGAGAAAGCGCTAACTGGCTACTACAACATGAAAAGCCGTGATGAAGTATCAGACAAACCAATCATCACGATCGTGGACTTCTCTAAATCCTCGAATGAGAAGAGGCTCTGGGTAGTTGACCTTGACAAAAAAGAATTGCTCTACAACACGTATGTGTCGCATGGCCGCAACTCCGGCGACGAGTTCGCTGAAAACTTCTCAAATAAAAAGGAGTCGTACATGAGCAGCATTGGCTTTTACGTAACAGAGGGCACGTATTATGGCAAGCACGGTTTGTCGCTTAAGCTGGAGGGGCTGGACCAAAACTTTAATACCAATGCCAAGGACCGCTGCATTGTGATGCACGGCGCTGACTATGCCACCGAAGAGTTTATTGCGCAGGCCGGCCGGCTAGGCCGCAGCCTGGGTTGCCCGGCCATACCCATGGAAGAACACGAAGACATTATTAAGACAGTGGTAGGTGGTACAGCCATGTACATACACGCTGAGCAGGATAACTACACCTCGCAGTACCTGGACCATGTAACCGCCATGGCTGAACTTGTAAAAGAAAATCAGAAAGACGTGCCGCCTACTGAACCCGCCACTTAATGCTGCACCCTACACTTGGCTGCTGTTCTGTTTGTGCCGGCTTGTTATTCAGTAAAAGATCCAGTGCCTGTTTCAGGTCTTCGCCTGTTACAGGCACATTGTTGTTTGGCCTGGAGCTGTCGAACTGGCCATGATAGGCCAGGCGCTTATGCCCGTCATACACAAAGAACTCAGGGGTGCAGGCGGCCATGTAATGCCGCGCCACCATCTGGGTATGGTCGTACAGGTACGGAAACGGGAACTGCATCTCGTCAGCCAGCAGCTTCATCTCCTCCGGGCCATCCAGTGGCTGTAGCTGGGCATCGTTAGAACTGATGGCTACAAAGTTCACTCCTTTTTTCTGGTATTCTTCTGCCAGCTTAACCAGTTCCGGCAAAATGTGCTTTACATAAGGGCAGTGGTTGCACAGAAACATGATCACGGTGGCCTTCTGCGAGGTCACATCGTCCAGGGATATCAATTTATCTGAAACCGTATCTAAAAGGGCAAAATGATGGGCCTTGGAGCCCAGCTCAACTTGGGTGGTGGAGTGTGCCATAGTTCTAGGGTTAAGGTGGGAATTTACTCTAAAGTATATTTTTAATTTCAGATTCCCAATAAGCAGCCTACAGATTATTTATACTATCCCTTTCTGATTCGCAACGCCCATACAAAGCGGTCATTTCCAGGAGATGTTTTACCTGGATCGGTTTAAACTGGCCTTTTTTCAGGCGCCACTCCCAATTGCCCTTCGAGGTAGACGGTACGTTCATAACCGCTTCGGCCCCCAGGCGCAGCACATCCTGCACCGGAAGTACAGCCAGTTGGGCCACAGAGCCAAGCGCCAGATGCATCATCACATCGGCCACATTGTTCGGGTTTAGTTTGTGATTGCTGTACTCACTAAGCCGGTGCTTGTCCTCTTTGCTGGCCGTTTCTTCGTACCATCCGCGCACGGTGTTGTTATCGTGAGTGCCTGTATACACAATGCTGTTTACAGTATGGTTATGCGGGGCATACGGGTTATTCGAAACATCATCGCCAAAGGCAAAAAGCAGTACCAGCATACCCGGCAGTTCAAACTTGTGCATCAGGTCGCGCACGGGCTGGTCTATCTCGCCAAGGTCCTCGGCAATAATAGGCATGGGGTGGTGCTTTTGCTTGATGATCTTGAGAATATCTGTCCCGGGGCTTTTTTCCCATTTGCCATGGATGGCGGTTTTCTCGCCGGCAGGCACTTCCCAGTAGGCGGAAAATGCCCTGAAATGATCAAGCCGCAACAGGCCAAACAGCTGTAAATTATGCTCGATGCGGTCAATCCACCAGTCAAAGTTGTGTTTCTTCAGCATTTCCCAATCGTAAACAGGCGTGCCCCAAAGTTGCCCGGTTTTACTGAAGTAATCTGGCGGAACCCCTGATACGGCAGTGGGGTTACCATCACGGTCCAGCTTAAAGTAGCGGGAGTGCGCCCATACGTCTGCGCTGTCGTGGCTAACGTAAAAAGGCATGTCGCCGAAAAAAGTTATGCCTTTCTGGTTGCAGTACACTTTCAGGCTTTGCCACTGCCTGAACACCAGAAACTGCAGGTACTCCTCAAACTCGATCTCATCTTCCAGTTGCTCATCCAGATCTTTTAGGGCCTCTTTCTCGCGATATTTGATCTCGGTTGGCCACTCTACCCAGCTTTTATGCGCAAAGTGTGCCTTGTAAGCAGAGAAACGTGCAAAGTCGTCGAGCCAGCAGTGGTGTGTTTTCTGGAATCTGGTAAACTCTTTCCATACTTTGTCTGGCAGCTCCGATTTAAAGAATTCATACGACTTCCGGAGCAGCGGGATCTTATACTTTACCACCGCCTTAAAGTCAACACGGTCCTCCGGAAAATCAGGTGCGTTCTCCAGGTCTTTAGTGTGTAGCAGCCCATCCTGGTGCAGTAGTTCCGGACTAATAAGCAAGGGGTTTCCGGCAAAGGCGGAGTGGCTGCTGTACGGTGAGTTGCCATACTCTTGCTCGGTTGGGTTAAGCGGTAAAATCTGCCAGTAGCGTTGGCCGGCCTCTACCAGCAAGTCGCAGAACTTATATGCCTCCGGCCCCAGGTCTCCGATGCCGAAGCGGGAGGGGAGGGAAGTAATATGCAATAACAGTCCACTGCTGCGTTTAGGTATGATCATGATGCTGAAGCCGTTAAAAATGCCACCGGAAACGTTTTGAAAATCTCTGCAACAGGTACAGTGCCTTTGCCCTGCCAAGTATCCTTACCGAAGACAAACTGCCATTGGCCCGGGGCCTGCTGCGGTAATTCAATGATGGTGTTTTCCCATACTTCAGGGCCCATCGGAAGGTTACCCTCCGGTACAATTTTTGCCAGCAATAGCGGCACAGCTACTAAGGCCCATTCCTGTTTATGGTGCCGCGCAAAGGCCAGTACATGGTCCTTGTGCTTGCCGGTAACGGTTAGTGGTATGTACTCGCCGTCGCTAAACAGTTGCGGAAAACGGCGCCTAGCATTTAAAGCCTTATATACTGTGTAAAGCTTTACCTGACCATCTTCCCAGTGTTGCAGTAGTTCGCGATGCAGCTGGTAGGTGTTTTGGTTTTCCTGTTGCTTAATGCGCAGGAGTTGGTGTTGGCGCAACCTGTAATCCACGGGGCGGCGGTTGTCCGGGTCTACCAGGCTCAGGTCCCAGAGTTCGGTGCCCTGGTAAATGTCCGGCACTCCGGGGCAGGTGATCTTCAGCAATGTCTGGCACAGTGCATATATCCAACCATAGTGCGCCACCTTTCGGAAGAAAGGCACAAAGGATTGCATGAACCCCTGGTCTTGCTGCAGCAGCTGTGGCACCAGGTCTTTTACCGCCTGCTCATAAGCCTCGTTTGGTTCGGCCCAGTCGGTGTTAACTTTTGCCTCGCGCAATGCCTTTTCCAGGTAAGCCTGCAGGCGCTCAATCAGCTTATAGCCTGCTTCTCCCTCTTGCGGCAGCACTCCAAGTATGGTCTGGAAGATGAAGTACAGATCGTTTGCTATTGGCTCGGAAGTATACTTTTTGCTGATGTCGATCCAATGCTGCACGTGCTCCTCCCACTCGTCCGGCAGTTCGCTCAACACATTCAGGCGCATGCGCACTCCTTCGCCGCGCTTGGTGTCGTGGGTGGCGGTGGCGTTAAGTGAGTGCGGATATTCTCTCTGCCGGTGCAGCATCCGCTCATGAAACTCCTCTGTTTCCAGGTGAAAAATGTCCGGGTTATTGCCTACCTCGTTCAGCGAGATAAGGCGGTTATAATTGTAAAAGGTGGTATCCTCCACACCCTTGGCCGCCAGCGGACCTGTGAACTGTTGGCTGCGCATCACAAAGTATAGTTTGTGGTGCTTTGTGTCGGGGGTGTCGTCGGGGCTTACGGTAAACAGTGTGTGGAGGTGCTCGAGTTGTGACTTCAGTTTTGGCGCCTGTTCGTGGGCCTCGGCAAAGGCTTTATCCACTACCTCCATTTCTTTATGAGAAAGCGGCAGGCGGTTGCCATAAATGCAGTATACCGGAAATGCTACCAGTAAAACAGCCAGTGCCTCACGCCAGGTATTCTCCTCTTCCAGCGGTATCAGGTGGCGTTCCTGCAGCACGCGCAGCAGGTTGTCCAGTTCGCCCTGCATGTAGTTCGTCAGGATGAACATTTTTTTGTTGTACACCAGCTGCTCGTAGTTGGTCGGGGCATCGGGTACCAGGCGGCGGTAGATCTCGGTTAGCTTCCGGCGACCAGAGGCAGAAGTATAAAGGTTGCTTACCCAGGCCAGAAAATCGTAGCCACTGTTGCCTTGAATCGGCCAGCGTTCCGGCAATTCTTCCTCACCTTCCAATATCTTCTCCACGATAAGGTATTTGTCCGGGCCGGCCAGCTGGCGCAGGCGCTTCAGGTAGGTGCTGGGGTCAAATAGGCCATCCACGTGGTCTACCCGCAGGCCCTGCACCAGGTTGTTGTGGCAGAGTTGTTTTATAAACTGGTGGTACTGCTCAAACACGTCCTGGTTTTCCATGCGCAGGCAGATCAGGTCGTTTACCGTGAAGAACCTGCGGTAGTTTATCTTCTTCTCCGTTTCCTTCCAATGGCAAAGTATAAAATGCTGCTGGTCCAGGAGTTGCCGCAGCTGCGCCGTATCCTTATTTACCTGGTCTATGACTTCCTCCAGCGCATTTTTCAGTTGTTCAGAACCGTAAAGTTTTTTCTTGTAGTTTGTCCAGGCGGCAGGCGTAAGGGTTTCTTCTTCCTCGAAGCGTTGCAGCTCTCCCAAAAACTGCCCTGCTAGTGGTGTTATGCCCGGCTCTCCGGAGTGCTTAAGTGCCCGTTGCAGCAAGGTATGGTAAGTGGCCAGGCTAAGTGGGTAGGCATTCTCAAAGTATACCACTTTCAGGCCATCTTCTTGCAGTTTTACTTGCAGCTGGTTTTCTTCCAGTACTTTATCCAGGGTATCTCCCAGAAAAGGCACCATGACCTGCCCTGCATAGTCCGGGTGCCTGTGGTCGATGTCGAAGAAAGTATAAAATGCTGATTGCGGACCTTTTTCCAGCACGTCCATCAGCCAGGTGTTGTCCGGGTGATAGGCCATGTGGTTTGGAACGATGTCCTGCACCCAGCCCATGCCCCGGCTTCTCAGTTCATCCGCGATCTGGGCCAGTTCCTGCTGTGTACCTACCTCCGGATTAATGTTGTACGGGGCCGTGACATCATAACCGTGCTCACTGCCAGGCCTTGCGCAGAAAATCGGGGCCGCGTAAATGGTGCTGATGCCGAGCTCCTGCAGGTAGGGCAGCAGGTGCAGGGTCTGCTGTAGGGTAAACCTGGGCGACAGCTGCAGCCGGTAAGTAGCCGACGGAATGTATGCCATGCTTATACTTTCAGGTTAAGGTTCTCGTACAGTTTCTCAAAATGCTCACACCAGGCCTTTGCCTCGCCGTCCCCGCTCTCGCTTCGCTTCTTCAGGTCAAGGTATCCGTTCTGCTGCATGTAAAAGGCGATGTTTTGGGCTTGCCAGTAGTCTGGCTCCAGTTTGGAACCGTCCAGTACATCCAGTAACTCAATAAGCAGGTTTATCTTTTCCATGTCCTGCGGGTTTTCCTGCACGTGCTTCATCAGCGTATCCACCCGGTTGGTAATGGCAAACTCCAGTTGCTTGTAGTTTAGCCTTACGCGCATGCGGTGCACTTCTTCCAGCACCCGCTTTATTTCATCCACGTTCGGGGTATCGCTTTCAAACTCACGCAGCAGCCGTGCATTTACAATATACTCTACCGTAGTTTGCAACGGACGGGGCAACTTCATACCTATTGTTTTCATGGCCGAGATCAGCGGGTAATTGTTGTCGTAGAGTTGCTGGAAATCGTTCTCCACGCCCTGCATGGTATTGGACAGTACCTGGTCCAGGATCTTTTTCTGATCGTCTTTGAACAAGTGCCAGAAAGAGTAGCTGTGCGATTCGAAATGCTTGTCTAACAACATGATCACTTCGCTTACATTGCCCTTGTCAAAGGCTTCCTTCATCTCAGCCTTCATACTTTCGTAACTCTCGGTATCCATAAATTCGCGCACGCCTCCAAAAAGCTGGTGGTCGCCGAGGTGCAGGGCTGCAAAAGTTATGGTTACTTCTTCCCAGGTGATTTTGGATTTGATTTTTGCGCGGCCTGTCACCATTTTCTGCTTGCCGGCTTCCTGCAGTTCATATGCTTCAGATGTAGCCTTAAAGCTATACAATTCAACTTCTCCTTCTGTCGGATTCTCAAAAAGGGACGAAATGGCATAGTGGGCTCCCACGCGCAGCAGGGTGATGATGGTCGGGGTGACGTGCTTGCGGTAAGCCTCAGCGGCATCCTTGTTCTGCTTAATGTTGCTTTTGGCGTTTTCGAGCAGTTCCAGGAAATGGGTTTCGTAGTCCTTACCGCTTATTTCGTTTGCCAGTTGCAGGGCACGTGCCGCATAAAACACATCCTGCATTGTCTCAATCCCGGTGACCTCGTCAAAGAACCAGCCACAGCTTGTGTAGATAAGCAACGTATGGTACTGCATCTCCATCAGCTTCAGAAACCGTACTTTTTCTTCCTGGCTCAGCTCTTTGGAAGTATGGCTTTTGATAAAATTCTCCACATTCTCTTCTGACCGGTCCATGATCACCTGGATGTAATCGTTGCGTACTGCCCAGGGGGCGGCACCTAGTTTTTGCAATTCCTGCTCATACAGTGGGTCTAACTCATCGCGTATCCAGTCAAAAGACTCGCGGAGTGGCTTGCGCCATTCCTGGTTCCAGTCGGGGTGGCCACCGGTGTTGCAGCCACAGTTGCTGCGCCAGCGCTCCACGCCGTGGGCGCAGCTCCACGAGGTTGCCTCGATGATCTGGGTCTCATATTGTGGCGGGTGCTTTTCCAGGTACTCACCGTAAACGGTTATCCGGGCCAGCTGTTCCTCCTGAGTATGGTGCAGGGCATAAGACAAAGCCATTTCGCCAAAGCGGTGGTGGTGGCCATACGTTTCGCCATCGGTGGCGATGTGCATTAGCTGGGGCTCTTTTGTTTTGTCGTCAAAAGTGCCAACCAGGCGCCTGGCCAGTGTTTCGCCGCTATTTAGCAAACGCTCAAAGGCAATCCCCTGCGATACAGGCCCATCATAAAAGAACAACACGATCTCTTTACCCGAAGGCAATTTGCATAGATATGGCCTGCGTGGGTTGATATTGGCTCCCTCAGCATTGTGCCACTCTTTTTCCCCGAGTTTGCGGTACTGTTTGGCCTGATACGGCGAAAGTATGGTAAACCTGATGCCATGCTCGGCCAGCACTTCCAGTGTTGGGGTGTCGGCAGCGGTTTCAGCCAGCCACATGCCCTCCGGGTCACGGCCAAAGCGTTTCTTGAAATCATAAATGCCCCAGATCACCTGCGTGTGCTTGTCGCGTTCGTTGGCCAGCGGCATGATGATGTGGTTGTATACCTGCGCCAGCGCAGACCCATGACCCGAGAAATGTTCCAGGCTTTGCTTATCGGCTTCAAGTATAGCCTGGTAGGTATCCGGTGCTTTCCGTTCCATCCATTCCAGCAGGGTAGGGCCGAAGTTGAAGCTGATGTTGCTGTAGTTATTGGTAATGGCTATGATTCTGCCTTCGTCATCCAGAATACGTGAGGCGGAGTTGCGGGCATAGCACTCGTCGGTGATGCGTTCGTTCCAGTCGTGGTATGGCGCCGCAGATTCCTGCAGCTCTACCTCGTTCAACCACGGGTTGTCGCGTGGTGGCTGGTAAAAGTGTCCGTGTATGCAAATGTATCGTTCCATGGTGTTATTTCTGTTCCTGAAGTATAAGTATGGATGCTGCCGGAATGGTTATCTCGTCCTGTTGGTGCAGTTCCTGTGGCAGATCATGGCCAGTGCCACCCCACGTGCTGTCAGCAGAGCAGAGCAGTACCAACCAGTTTCCATTAAACTTTTCTTTCTTTAATGTTACTGTCTTTGGTGTGTTATTTATGTTAAATAAGCAATAGATGTAGGGTGGTTTCGTGTGGTGGATCAGGTGCAGCACCCCGTCTTCCATAAAAGCCTGTACTTTGTTCTTGTCTGGCGTAGCCAGGGCAGGCGATGACTTCCGGAGAAGTATAAGGCGTTTATAGTACTCGCGCAGGTGCAGCTGTTTAACATCCGAAGTATAACTGTGCTGCAGTTTCGATTGCTCAAAAGTTTCTTCACTCTGCGGGTCGGGGGCTTCGCCCTGCCAGGCAAACGACGAGAACTCTTCGCGGCGGCCTTTGCGCACGGCTTCAATCAAATTCTTGTCGCTGTGGCTCACGAAGTATAAAAATGGATTTTGCTCACCGTATTCCTCACCCATAAACAGCATGGGCACATAAGGCGAAAGTATAACAAGGCCCGCCACCACTTTCAGCATGTCGTAGCTAACCAACTGGGTAAGCCTTTCGCCGAGCATGCGGTTGCCCACCTGGTCATGGTTCTGGGAAAACACCACAAACTGGTGTGCCAGGTTCTGTGCCGTGGAGCTGCCAAAGGTTCGTTTTCTGTGCTCAGAGTATAAGCCATCATACACAAACGCATGCGTCATTACTTTTGCCAGTTGCTCCTGTGTACCGAACCCAACATAGTAGCCGTCCTGCTCACCGGTAACCATGGCATGTATCACATGATGGAAGTCGTCGTTCCATTGCGCAGCCAAACCATAACCGCCGCGTTCTGCAGGGTTTATCAGCCGCACATCGTTCAGGTCGCTCTCGGCAATTACCAGGTAGGGGCGTTTTTCGTGTTGCTCAAGTTGGTGCACATGCTCCTGCAACTCCTGCAAAAAGTGCCTGGCACCATTGTCGAAAATGGCATGTACCGCATCCAGCCTGAGGGCATCCACATGGTAATCCCGGAACCACATCAGGGCGTTTTGGAAAAAGAAGTTGCGAACCGGGTCGGAGTGGGCATCGTCGAAGTTGATGGCCTCACCCCATGGCGTGTTATACTTATCGGTAAAGTATGGGCCAAAGTCGCGGAGGTAGTTACCCTCCGGCCCCAGGTGGTTGTATACCACATCCAGGATCACGGCTATACTTTGGGCATGGCAGGCATCTACCAGCGCCTTTAACCCCTCCGGCCCTCCATAAGAGTTTTGCACGGCATATGGGTAAACCCCGTCGTATCCCCAGTTACGGTTGCCCGGAAACTGCGCCACGGGCATTATCTCGATGGCGGTAATACCCAGGTTCTTAAGCTGCGGTAACTTTTCTATCACACCCTCAAAAGTACCGTCCTCTGAAAAGGTGCCAACATGCAATTCATAAATAATATACTGCTGCAGTGGTATTCCTTTCCATTTGGTGTCTGTCCAGGCAAAGGCGCTATGGTCAATCACCTCAGAAGGTTTGTGCACACCGTCGGGTTGCGAAAGCGAGGCAGGGTCTGGCCGTTCGGTTTTGTCGTCGAGCACAAATGTGTAGCGCGTGCCGGGTTCGGCCTCTTCTGCAAGGGCTGTCCAGTAGCCGAAGGCCTCTTTCTGCATGGCTATTTTCTGAGCCTTGCCGGTGTGTAGCTTTACTTTTACATCCTCCGCCTTTGGTGCCCACACGGTAAACACAGTCCCTTCCCGGGGTATATACTTTGCACCAATTTCTCTTAAGATAGACATAGAAGCACGGTTTTTTTCAGCTGGTATTAACTCAATTTCAGGGTAATAAGTTGTGGATTTTTAGCGAAGCAGACGCTCTGATAAGTATAAAGCAAGAGTGCGTTTACGGGTTTGGATGGTGTGGTTACGAAAGATATGGTGCGTTTTAGAATATTGTCCGAAACATATTTTTTGTAGCACAGTAACTACATAACTTAAAGTATAACCAATTGCATGGAAGGACTTGAAGGAACCAAACGTGTTGTTATAGAAAATGTAAAGCCGCAGATAAACTGCGGAAGATATCCTGCCAAACGTGTGGTGGGAGAAAAGCTGACCGTTACCGCAGATGTGTTTGCAGATGGCCATGATGAAGTAAAGGCCGCGCTGATCTACCGGCACTCCCGCCGAAAGAAGTGGGAGGAAGTGCCTATGAAATTCCTGGGCAATGACCGCTGGGAGGCCTCATTTACCCCCGAAACTATGGGCCGTTATGAATATACCGTACAAGGTTGGGTAGATCATTTTTACTCCTGGCAAAAGGGGCTCAAGAAAAAGTATGAGGCCAATCAGGATATTAGCGTGGAGTTGCTTATCGGAGCCGAACACCTGGAGAAAGCGGCGGCGAACACCAAGCCGGGCCAGCAAAAGCGCCTGAACAAGTGGGCTGAGCAGCTACGTAACGTAACCTCGGTGGCTGATGCCATGGCTCTGGCCACTGGCCCGGAAGTGAGTGACCTGATGCATGTATGCTGCGAACGCAGCAACGTGAGCACCTATGACAAAGTGCTGCAGCTGGATGTGGAACGACAAAAGGCGCTATTCAGTACCTGGTATGAGTTTTTCCCGAGGTCGGCGGCGCAGGAAGCGGGCAGGCACGGTACTTTTAAAGATGCTGAGCGCCTGTTGCCACGCATCGCCGAGATGGGTTTTGATACCATTTACCTGCCGCCTATCCATCCCATTGGCCGCGCTTTCCGCAAAGGCAAAAACAACTCCGTAACTTCTGAGCCGGGAGAGCCGGGTTCGCCGTGGGCCATCGGTGCCGAAGAAGGCGGACACGATGCCATACTTCTGGAACTGGGCACATTGGATGAGTTCAGGGAGTTTGTGCAGAAGGCCAGGGACTTTGGTATTGAGATAGCCCTGGATTTTGCCATACAGTGCTCACCGGACCACCCTTATGTAAAGGAACATCCGCAATGGTTTAAATGGCGCCCCGATGGCACGGTGCAATATGCCGAGAACCCACCTAAAAAGTACCAGGATGTGTTGCCGGTAAATTTTGAAACAGGAGACTGGCAAAATCTCTGGAAGGAGCTAAGGCGCGTACTGCTGCACTGGATCGATCAGGGGGTGTATATTTTCCGTGTCGATAATCCGCATACCAAGGCCTTTGCGTTCTGGGAATGGGTGATCGCCGATATCCACAGGAATAATCCGCAGGTCATTTTCCTTTCCGAGGCCTTTACCCGGCCACGCGTAATGGAACGACTGGCCAAGATCGGGTTTACGCAAACCTACACCTACTATACCTGGCGCAACACTGCCGACGAACTAAAGCAGTACATGACCGAGCTTACTCAAACCGACCTGCGTGAGTACTACCGCCCAAACTTCTGGCCCAACACCCCGGACATTAACCCTGTGGCGCTGCAGGAGGGAGGCGAGGCAGCCCACATTACCCGTGTGGTAATGGCGGCTACCATGTCATCTAACTATGGCTTGTACGGGCCGGTGTATGAGTTTGGCATTGCCACGCCTGTGCCCGGCAAAGAAGAGTACCTCGACTCGGAAAAGTATGAGATAAAGCACTGGGACTGGGGCAAGATGACCAAGATACGAGAGGTGATCACGCTCATCAATAAGATACGAAAAGTGAACCCGGCCCTGCAAACTACCTGGAACATTGAGTTCGGCGACACCGACAACCCAAGTATACTTTGCTATGCCAAGTGGAGCGATGACCTGAAGAACAAGATGTTGATGGTGGTCAACCTGGACCCGCACAATACACAGGCTGGTTGGGTAAAAGTACCAATCTGGAAGCTAAAGATCCAGCAAGACCAGCAGTACCAGGTGCACGACCTGCTTACCGAACACAAGTATACTTGGTTCGACGAATGGAACTACGTGGAACTACGGCCACATGAAATGCCGGTGCATGTATTCCGGATAGAGGCGGCCACCCCTGGCATGGGCCACGACAGCCTGGACGATACCTGGCTCCCTACTGAACATCACACAAACGAATAAGCAAAACCACCCTTTACCTACACTATGGCAGACGATAAATTCGAACTGGACGACAACATTCATTGGTATAAAGACGCCATCATCTACGAGTTGCACATAAAGGCCTTTAAGGATGGCAACAACGATGGCATCGGAGATTTTAAAGGCCTGATGCAGAAACTGGATTACCTCGAAGACCTGGGGGTGACCGCTATCTGGCTGCTGCCTTTCTACCCGTCCCCGCTGCGCGATGATGGTTATGATATTGCCGACTACCTGAGCATTAACCCGAACTACGGCAACATGCAGGACTTCAAGGCATTTGTGAAAGAGGCGCACCGCCGTGGGCTGAAGGTGATCACGGAACTTGTCATAAACCATACTTCCGACCAGCACCCCTGGTTCCAGCGGGCACGCAGGGCCAAAAAGGGCTCTAAATACCGCGATTGGTATGTGTGGAGTGATGACCCGAACAAGTACAAAGATGTGCGCATCATCTTTACCGATTACGAGCCCAGCAACTGGACCTGGGACCCTGTGGCCGAGCAATACTACTGGCACCGCTTTTTCTCGCACCAACCCGACCTGAACTACGACAACCCAGCCGTGCAGAAAGAGGTGTTTAAAGTGCTGGATTACTGGTTTGACCTGGGTGTAGATGGGTTTAGACTGGATGCCGTGCCTTACCTTTTTGAGCGTGAAGGCACCAACGGCGAGAACCTGCCTGAAACGCACGACTTCCTAAAGAAGCTGCGCGCGCACGTAGACCAGAAGTATAGCGGAAAGCTGCTATTGGCCGAGGCTAACATGTGGCCCGAGGATTCAGCCTCCTACTTCGGCAATGGCGACGAGTGCCACATGAACTATCATTTCCCGATCATGCCGCGCCTGTTCATGTCCCTGAAGATGGAGGACCGCTACCCGATCATCGACATCTTTAACCAGACACCGCCTATACCGGAAAGCTGCCAGTGGGCCATGTTCCTGCGCAACCACGACGAACTAACGCTGGAGATGGTTACCGACGAGGAGCGCGACTACATGTATAAAGTATACACCAAAGACCCGCAGGCGCGCATAAACCTGGGTATTCGTCATCGCCTGGCCCCGCTGCTGGGCAACGACCGCGCCAAGATAGAGCTGATGAATGTGCTGCTTTTCTCGATGCGCGGAACACCGGTAGTATACTATGGCGATGAAATTGGCATGGGCGATAACTACTACCTCGGAGATCGTGACGGCGTGCGTACCCCGATGCAATGGAACGATAACCGCAATGCCGGCTTCTCCGATGCTAATCCGCAAAAGTTATACTTGCCCGTTATCATTGACCCGGAGTACAAGTATGAATCCGTAAACGTGGAAACGCAGAACCACAACAGCAACTCGCTGCTCTGGTGGATGCGCAGGATCATCAACATGCGCAAGCGCTACAAAGCCTTTGGCCGCGGAAGCATAAAGTTCCTGAACCCTAGTAACTCCAAAGTACTGGCTTTTGTGCGCGAGTACGAGGACGAAACCATACTGGTGATCGCCAACCTGTCACGGTTCCCAGAGGCCGTAGAACTTGACCTGCACGACTTTAAGGGGCACGTGCCGGTGGAGGTGTTCAGCAAGAACAAGTTCCCAGCCATAAAAGATGACGACTACCTGTTCACGATTGGGGGGCACGGGTATTACTGGCTGGAGCTGAAACCGCAGGAGGTGGCAAAGGAAACACTGGACCAGCAAAAACGGCCGGCACTGCAGATGGGCTCTTTAAGAGAGCGTTTAAATGCCCCTGTGGTGAGGCTGCTGGAGAACAATTTGTTGCCTCCGTACATTGTGCAGCGCCGCTGGTATGGTGGCAAGGCCCGCACCGTGCAGCGCATGCAGATCATCAGGGATCTGCCGCTGCAGTTTGGTAAACAATATGCCTCGTTGCTGATGATCGAGGTAAGTTATAACGAAGGCCTGCCTGAACTTTACCAATTGCCCATAGCGTTTGCCGACGGCGAAGAAGCAGAAGAGATCAGTAACGGGCACCCGGCCAGTGTTATTGCCCGCGTCAGCCAGGAGGGTAGGGAAGGTATACTTTACGATGCCCTTTACAACGAGGAGTTCCGGCAGTTGCTGCTGCACCTGATCGTGAAGCGCAAGCGTGTTAAGGCGGATGGGGCAGAGATCGTAGGCTTCAGCCACAGGGAGGCAGGCGCCATACTTAGCGAGGCCGGTAACCAGCTTCCTTCTAAGATACTTTCGGCGGAGCAGAGCAATACCTCCATCATCTATAACAACTCCTTTTTCCTGAAAGTATACCGTAAACTGGACCGCATCATAAACCCGGATGTGGAGATAGTGCAGGTACTGACCGACAAAGTAGGTTTTGACCATGTGCCGCGCTTTATGGGTACACTGGAAGAGCACGAGGAGGGCCAGACCCCGATGATACTGGTGATGCTGCAGGAACTGGTGCCTAACCAGGGCGATGCCTGGAGTTATGTAACAGACTCGCTGAAGCGTATGTTCGAGCGTATCCGGACACAAAACCACCGCGTTAAGCTGAAGCCGGCTGTTGGCTCGCTGTCCCGTCCGATGGCTTTTGCCAACATACCCGATGAGGTGCAGATGCAACTTGGCGGTGCCCACGTGGAGCGCATTGAACTGCTGGGCCAGCGCACTGCTGAGATGCACCTGGCACTAAGCAATATTTACGATGACAAGGATTTTACGCCTGATAATTTTTCGCTGCACTATCAGCGTTCTCTTTACTCATCCCTGATCTCGCTGGTGCGCGTGAACTTCGACAGCCTTGCCAGCCACCTGCCAAAGCTTGAAAAGCACGTACGGGCAGAGGCGGAGGAAGTACTAGGCATGCGCGATGAGATCCTTGAAAGGCTGAAACTGATCTTCTCCAGAAAAATAGACACCCTTAAGATCAGGACCCACGGCGATTACCATTTAGGCCAGGTACTGTTCACGGGCAAGGATTTTTACATCATTGATTTTGAGGGTGAGCCGGCCCGTTCATTCAGTGAGCGCAGGTTAAAGCGATCTGCCCTGCGCGATGTGGCCGGCATGATCCGCTCGTTCCATTATGCAGCGTACAGTGCTTATTTCCAGCAGGAGGGTTTGCGCAAGGAGGAGTCGGAGTACCTGGAAGCCTGGGCAGAACAGTGGTACCATTATGCCAGCAATTTCTTTATGCACAATTACCTGGGCAAAACCATGGGCACTGGCGTGGTGCCGCCAAACGAGGAAGATTTTGAGATACTGATTCAGACGTTCCTGCTGGAGAAGGCGATCTATGAATTAGGCTATGAGTTAAACAACCGTCCGGATTGGGTGCTGATCCCGATCAGAGGCATTAAATACATCATGAGGAAGTATAGAAATGGCTAAGAAGAAAGCAGACAAAACAACTGAGACAGGAAGTATAAATGCAACTGGCGGAGCTGGGGCAACAAAGGCGAAAGCAACCAAAAAAGCCGCAACCCAAAAACAGCAGGAGGATGCACCTCTGGCAGAGATGGGGGCACCCATGACGGAACCAGCCACCGGCAAAGCAACAAAGACAGCAAAAAGTAAGACTGCCTCCAAAACAACGGCATCTAAAACCAAAAAAACCGCCACCGCAAAAGAGGTGGATGTGCCTGTTGTAACTGGTGATGGGGTGGCTGAGAAGCCAAGCCTTAAGCCTGCGACCAAAAGTAAGACAAAGGCCGGTGGCGGTAAAAAGCAAAAGGAAACGAGTGCCGCTAAGCCAAAGACAAGCACCAGGAAAAATACTGTGCCAGTCACGGCCATGCCCGAGGAGGTAGCACCCGTAGAGCCGCCTTCCCAAATACAGGAACAGCGTGCGGTGTATCCTGTCAGCAGGCTCACTGAATTTGACGTGTACCTGTTTAAGGAAGGCAGGCATTATAACCTTTATGAGAAGCTTGGTTCGCACCCCATGGAGCATGCAGGCAGGCAAGGCACCTGCTTTGCCGTCTGGGCCCCGAATGCGGAGCAGGTTTCGGTGATAGGCGACTTTAACAGCTGGAACCGTGAGAGTCACCAGTTGTTTGCACGGCAGGATGGTTCTGGTATCTGGGAGGGCTTTGTTCCAGAAGTATCACCGGGTATGTTATACAAATACCATATCAGGTCTCAGTACCATATGTACCAGGTCGAGAAAAGTGACCCTTTTGCCTTTGCCCGTGAAATGCCCCCGCAAACAGCATCAGTGGTTACCGACCTGGACTATGAATGGCAGGACGAAGCCTGGATGCAACGGCGCAAAGAGTTGACTGGTCAGCCGCAGCCTTACAGTGTGTACGAACTGCACCTGGGCTCGTGGCGCCGCAAAACCGAAGATAACAACCGCCCTTTAACCTACCGCGAACTGGCCGAAGAACTGCCTGCCTACGTGCAAAGTATGGGCTTTACGCATGTGGAGCTGATGCCGGTCATGTTCCATCCTTTCAGCGGATCCTGGGGGTACCAGATAACAGGTTATTTCGCAGCGCACAGCCTGCTAGGCTCACCGCAGGACCTGATGCACCTGATCGACGTGCTGCACCAGCACGGCATTGGAGTTATACTTGACTGGGTACCTTCGCACTTTCCTTCTGATGAGCACGGTCTGGCATACTTCGACGGCACGCACCTGTTCGAGCACGCCGATCCGCGCAAGGGCTTCCACCCCGACTGGAACAGCTACATCTTTAACTATGGCCGCAACGAGGTAAGGTCTTTCCTGATCAGCAATGCGTTGTTCTGGCTGGAGAAATACCATGCCGATGGGCTGCGTGTGGATGCTGTGGCCTCGATGCTATACTTAGACTACAGTCGCCGCGAAGGGGAATGGATACCAAACGAACATGGCGGCCGGGAGAACCTGGAGGCGATTTCTTTCCTGAAAGACTTTAACCAGGCGGTGCACGAGCGTTTCCCGGATGTGCAGACCGTGGCCGAGGAATCGACGGCATGGCCGGCGGTTACCGGCAAAGTAGAGCAGGGGGGACTTGGCTTTAACATGAAGTGGATGATGGGTTGGATGCACGATACGCTGCATTACTTCTCCAAAGACCCGATCTACCGTCGCCACCACCAGGGCGAGATCACATTCAGTCTGGTTTATGCCTTTTCGGAAAGGTTTATGCTGCCGCTGTCGCATGACGAGGTAGTGCATGGAAAAGGTGCCCTGGCTCGTAAAATGCCCGGCGATGAATGGCAACGCTTTGCCAACCTGCGTGCCTTGTATGCTTATATGTATGCGCACCCTGGTGCCAAGCTCTTGTTCATGGGCTGCGAGTTTGGCCAGACCAGCGAGTGGAACCACGACATCGGCCTGGACTGGCACCTGCTTCAATACGGCTTCCATCAGGGCATACAGGAAGCCCTCCGCGACCTGAACGCTATCTACAAGTCTGAGCCTGCACTTTATGCCCGTGCTTTTGAGCCGGAGGGTTTCGAATGGGTTGACTTCCAGGACGCCCACAACTCCGTGATCAGCTTTCTCAGGAAAGGAACCACGCCATCAGAGGAGGTGCTGGTGGTCTGCAACCTGACCCCTGTACTGCACGAGCATTACAAACTGGGTGTGCCCCACTTAGGCGAGTATGTGCAGGTGTTTAACAGCGACGATGGACGCTACGGCGGCAGCAATGTGCACAACACAGCACCTGTTCAGGCAGTGCCGGAAACTTACCATGGCCGCGAAAACTCGATCGTGCTAAAGCTGCCGCCGCTGGCAGTAGTGTATTTTAAGTTAAAGAGTTAGGGAGTTTTAGAGGTAGAGAGTTGAGAGTTTCTGGGATGCTTGCCTCAAAGGGAAGAGGGATGTAAATACATGCTGCTTAAAACTACAATTGAGGAGGCAAGTATAAATTTTTAATCTACCACGAGTTGAAAACTCGCGGTAGCTGTCAGGCTTATTTATACTTGTGCCTTAACCATAGCCCTTCGGAGGAGGGCCGTACAATTTACTTTTCCTATCTGGTAAAGTTGATGTCCTTATCATTTCTCCATGTAAGGCTGCCAGTTCACGATCAGCACCTTCTCGTCCTCGAGCAGCAGGTAGCCGTAGTCGTAGCAGAAGTGGTAGGTGTTGCCGTTCTTGGTGCGGTAAAGGTGGGTGAAGTGGCGGAAGTCGAAGCCGGCCAGCTGCAGCACCTCGCGCCTTAGGGTTGTCTTACCCTCGGGGCTGGCACGCTGCAGCACCTGGCGGTTGTGGCGGAGTTTGCTGTTGATCTCTTTCATCAGGCGCTCGCCCGAATCCTCAGTCCTCCGTTTGTTACTTGCTGCCGCGCGGCACTGGTTAGAGCAGAACCGCTTGTCTGCCCTGCCTAATAAAGATTGTCCGCATTGTATGCAGGGTCTGCTGCTGGTTTGTGTTTTCATGTTGCGCCAGATAAGCGTTTGTAAACGTTTAAAATCGTTTTATACGTTTACAAACGCATCTATGCGCATAGTCTGCGCTTATAAAGTATAAAAACCAGTACTTAGAGGCTGAAAGCATTGCCAGCAGATCTATGTACTATACGAATTCCCATCCTGTTATCTTCCTGAACCCCCTCGAGCACGAGGGCAAAACGTTCATCCGCATCTGGCACAAGCCCAACCCCTTCATCAGCAAGCGGTTGAAGGAGGCCGCCTGGGTTAAGTACAGCAAGACTTACAAGTGCTTTGTGATGCAGCGGAATGACAAGAGCATCGAGCAGTTGCACCGGCATTTTGAGGGATTGGCCAGGGTAGACAGCCGATACCTCGACCGCCCTAAGAGGCTGCGCCCGGCGGAGGGTGCCACGGTGCTGGCCGCAGGCCATGCCTCGGAGCCGCTGGCAAGGGTAACTGCATTGCCTGTGGTTCGTCTGCAACCCCTTGCGCACGAGGGTAAGACACTCATACAGCTATCATTTCAGTACAGCAAGGAGATCTATACTTGCCTGTGGAAATTCAGCGGATGCACCTGGATCAGGGAGCTGAAGTGCTTTGCGATGGGAACTGAGGCCAGGTGCTTTCACCAGCTGCTCGATACGCTGGAAGGCGTGGCGCAGGTGTGGCTTGCGCAGACGCTCCGTATCCGTGACCTGCCACTGCAAGCCAGGCTCTGGGAGCAGAACTATGTGAAAGCGGCCGGTTACATCAGCTGCCCCATGGCTTTTGTTGAGAAGCTTTTCCTGCTCAACTACTCCCTCAACACCATCCGCACCTACCACTCGCTGCTGCTCCGCTTTCTGAACGGGCACGGCGAACAGGGCATGGAAAACATCAACGCCTTTACGGCAGAGGAGATCAACCAGTACCACCGGGGCATGGTGCAGAGCCAAAGGTACTCCCATTCCACGGTGAGCCAGAGCATCAACGCCGTCAAGTTCTATTTCCAGCGCGTGCTGGGCCGCCACAGCGTGCGCCCGGAGGATGTGGAGCGCCCCGAGAAACCGAGGCGGCTGCCGCAGGTGCTCAGCAAGCAGGAGGTGCTGCGCATCCTGGCCGTGACTGAGAACCTGAAGCACCGCTGCCTGCTGCAGCTGCTTTACTCGGGTGGCCTGCGGATCAGTGAGGTGATCAACCTCAAAATCACCGATGTGCGCTCAGACAGGAACCTGCTTTTTATCCGCGGGGGCAAGGGCAAGAAGGACCGCACCACGCTGCTCTCGCAAAAGCTGCTGGAGAGCCTCAGGGCCTACTATAAAGAGTACAGGCCGAAGGTATGGCTTTTTGAGGGGCAGACAGGCGGGCAGTACACCGTGGAAAGCATCCGAAGCGTGTTCAGGGCAAGCATGGAGAAGGCGGGCGTGAAGACGAAGGCCACCCCGCACACCCTGCGCCATTCCTTTGCCACGCACCTGCTGGAGCAGGGCACTGACCTGAGGTATATCCAGACCCTGCTGGGGCACCGCTCGAGCAGGACCACCTAGATCTACACCCACGTGACCAGCTACGCGATAGACAAAATCACCAGCCCACTGGATTGTTTGTAAAATTATACTATATTGGCTTAAAATTTTAAAACCGATGAAAGCGCAAGTATACAGGTACAACGGCAGGGTAAAAGTGACAGGAAACAGCCTGGCCACCTTCGCACATAGTGCCCATAACCGTATGTTCACGCTTTCCCGGTAGTTGGGGTAAACTTGAAAGATTAAATTTAAGATATGACTCTACAGTTGTTTAAAACAATTTATTACATTTATGATAAGTTTATTTATAGGGGAACCTTGAAAAAGATTCATGTCTCAGGTTTTTCCAAAGAGCATGCCGTTGCCTCATTCGCTTTTTTGCAGTTAATGAACATTCTTACTGCTATGAACTTATCAGGGTTTGTTTGGATATGGAAGGTAAATATACTCATTCCTTTTACTGGCAGTATGTTACTATACTTTTTAAATCGGCATCTATTCATAGACAAAAAACTCGACCAAAAACCATCAGTCCAAATGATAATTGGTACAGTTACCTATGTCGTTTTAAGTTTAGTAATCTTTTGCCTTTCATTTATTAAAATCGTTCCAAAATAACTGAATAAACAGAAATCGCTAAAAAAGCTTAACCCCAACCAAGCCTATAAATTATGCTTCGGCTTAGCCTCGCACACTTTATTAGCCAAGCCCGTTCTCAGTAATAGAAATGAATAATAGAGTAGAAGTAGAAACTTCGGAATTTAGAATTCAACTTGCTTTAAGTGATGGAAGTAATATTATGTCTCATCTCTTAGACATAAGAGTGCATAAAGGAGAAGAAGAGTTAAATCATGTGTCTGTTGAAGTACATGGTACAGCCTTACTCTATACTGCATCTAATATAAATGAAGGGGCAACAGTAATTGCTGAAGGCGATTCACTATACATTAGCTGTGGAGATACTATTTATTCATTCCAATTACCTACATTAAAATTAAACTGGACTTACTGCCCAGATCAGTTTGAACTATATGAAATGTATAGGTTAGAAAATGACCTTCTGATACGTGGGGAGTTAGCTGTTCATCGCATTGACAAAAATGGAAACAGTATCTGGCGGTATGGCGGTAAGGATATTTTCGTCAGCATGGAAGGAGAAGAAGAAGTTAAAGTTTATGATGACTATATAATTCTTACTGACTTCAATGGTGATAAGTATAAAATAGATTACAACGGTAAAACAATCGAATAACTACTTCTGAGAACAAGAGCTAAAACACACTTAGGCGTGCTTTAGCCAATCCGTTGGACTAAACTTTAAAGTATAGAAACCAGAATTTTAAAAAGAAATAATAATCTCTTAGTAGAAGATGTTCAGAGCAATTTATTATATCTATGACTCTTATGTTTACAAGGGAATAATCGGTAAAATTCATGGAAATGGTTTTTCCAAAGAACATGCCTTAGGAGTATTTTCTTTCCTTCAACTCTGTAATTTAATCACAGTACTAATATTATTACAGATAAGATGGTTTGTGGAGCTGCATATTTTCTTCCAGTTCTCCTTTGCAATGCTAATTTACTTTATAAATCGTTGGCTGTTTATAGATAAGGAATATAAAGAAAAGCCATCTTTACTGATGATTATCGCAGCCTTTTCATATGCTGTTGGGAGTGTTTTAATTCTCTGTTTGTCTTTAATTATTGGGGAGCCAAGATGACAAATATTGAGAGGAGAAAACTTTAAAAAAAAGCTTAGTCCAACACAGCACATGAGCAAAGCTGCGGCTACACCTTGCTCACCTCATGTACAAGACCGTTAGGCGAAATTTTAAGCTATGAAGACAAGGTTATTTTACAAGGAATTTCAGAAGCCACTTGCTGTGACACTCCTTCTAATGCTGTTGTTAGGTAACCCAGCATTTGCACAAACATCTTTTTTTGTACCAAAATATTGGGGGACTTACTTAGTCCTTCATCTTTTACCCATCTTAGGATTATTAATTTCATTGTTATGGGGTAAAAAGCATTCCGCTGCCAGAGTTATAGCTTATGGGTTGTGTGGTATAGCTGCCATTTTGGGACTGCTAATTATACTCATCCACCTGTTTCTTAACGAAGAAGGTTTGTTCCTCTTACTCACGCTCACATCCTTGTCAATAGGAGTGATAATAATGACCGACAAAAGAAAAGAAAAACAAGCGCCTAACCACACCTAAACTTTAGCTCCGCCACAGTTTAGCAAAGACCGTTAGGGTCAAATTAAATCGAAGAAGAAATGGAGTTTCTACTTTTTGACATTTTACAAGCTGGAATTGGAAGGCTATACCTTCTGTTGAGATACAGGAAGAAAGAACTCATTGCTAAAGTGCTGGAAGAAAAATATGAAGGAAGCTATAGTAACGCAGGGAAGCTTTTGTCATTAAATTTCTTTGCTGTACTCTTTGGACTATTGCTTTTCGGGTTTATGATTTCTGTCATCATTGGCTCGTTTAAATGAACAGGTGCGGGAATAAAGAATTGACGTACGGTCAGTACAGAATGAAAAGGAATTTATCTGTAGGACGTGCAAAATGAATTGACTTACAGACCGCGCAGAATTAAAAGAATTTCTCTTGTAAACGTGCAGGATTTTACTCTGCACCACCACCATAGTCTTTGCTGTTGCCTCCACTATTCTGGAAGTAAGAAAAGAAGGAACGGCAGTCGGAACACCAGCGGCAGTAGCCTTGGACAAAGAAAAAGTAGTAGCTCGAACAGTAGAAAATCATACCCTAACCCAGCCTACAAGTTATGCTTCGGCTACGCCTCGCACACCTTATCAGGCAAACCGTTAGCATTAAAATGAACTATAAATTAAATATGAAAACAATCTTTCAAGCCATTCTTGTTGCTGTTGCATTAAGCTCATGCAATCCTGACGTAAAAACAGAAACAATTAGTAATAGTATCAATCAAACGGCAGTTGATAATTCAGACGCTCAATCTGCCCACTTCGCTCAGACAAAGGGAGAAAGCGAGTCCACGCAACAAAAGACTAGCAGCCTGATAGGCAAAACCAGTGTTGAAATAGAAAGCATGGGTTGGTTTAGTTGCGCTGGCACTGTAATAGATTCTGAAAAAAGCGAGATTAAGTACGCCGTCTCCCAACTTGCTAAATCACAAAAGGAATGTAGAAACGGCGAAGGTAAGATTCTGCTTGAAAGGTTTGTTAGGAGAAATGGGGACAAAGCTGTGTTTGAAGTCATAGATGAAATCAACATACAGTCAAACTATCCTGAAAAAGAATACAGCTGGACAACCTGTGAAGTAAAAGGTGCTGATGGTGAGCAATTTTATTTGATACATTTTAAAGACCAGCGGCAGGCTGAGCTCACGGAAATCTATGAATTGTGGGCTGTAGACCTTATTGCTGGTAAGTTTGTGAAGGTGAAGAGTTCGGAGGGTGTCACTTGCGTAAATCGTGACTACACTGAGGGATTATAAATTCTTATGCTAACCACACCTTTACCATAGCTTCGCCAAGGCAAAGCCAAGTCCGTAAGCAATTATGAGAAACATCTGTAACATAATTTTAATTTCAATATTCGCAGTTGGTTTAGCTAATGCTCAAGACAATCTAAAGACTGTCGAATACGACGAATTATTGAAATTGAAAGTTGATGAAAACCGATTTACATTTGGTTGGCTATACAATGTTTTCAGCGGAATTCCTTGTTTCAGAGATTATACAAAATCGGATATTCAAACTGAACTTGTTGACCCAAAAACGGACTCGATTATCTATACTTCATCAGAACCAAAAAGAAACGGATTGATAATCGTTCCTGACAACATAAGAGTTGACAAAAAAAGCAATAAATTTCAAATTAGCGGAAAAATAACCGGAGGTTGGGAAAGTGTAATTCCAACTGAATTTAAAATTTACATTGGACATCGGAACGACACGATTTCTAATACAACTCTTTCACCAAACTTGCACGGAGACATATATTTTAATGGAAAAAAAGTGGACAGTACAATTGTCATTGATACAGTTCCAGCCTTTTATATGAGTGATTTACAAAAATTTGAGGCTTATCGAGGAAAGGAATATTTAGAAAACTCAAAATACAAGGAAATGCTTTTTGAAATTAATGGAATAATAGACGAAAAGAGTATTTTAGTATTTGGACTTTCGTCACGCTATGCCGAGATATTTGAAATTGGAAAATTATTAACCGAATAAAATAACTGCTTACAACAATGGCTATAAGTAATTGCTTCTACTCCGCCTACTTTGGAAATTCCTTCGGAATTTCCAACTTGGTGTGTACTTGCAAAAGTTAGTGCTAACCCACGCAACTACTCATAGCCGAGACCGTTAGGCTCAAACAGCAATCATTGGAAAGACTATACTACATATTAAAACTTCAGCTGGATAATCAGATTAACTACCTGATTTGGTTTTCTGATGAACTTGATGGTTTGGTAGTAAATTCTTCTACAGCTAAAATAATAGCATTTAAGAATAAGAAAGAACTGTTAGAATTTGCAAAGAATAATAAATTAGTCATTCAAGATGAAAAGCCTGTACTGCATAATTTGGATTACGTTCAAGACTGGATAAAAAGCGGGGCAATTGATATAGATTGTCAGAAGGCTTTGATTGCTTGGAATCTGTTTACAGATGTAGTGACGACGCTGAATCTTGAATTTAAGGGAAATAAAAAGAATAAAATTAGAAACAAGATTTACGACAAACTCTTCTTTGGGTCAAATATTCCTGCAATTACTCCAGCAGGAGAGGAATTTGCTCCTAAATGGACAAAAGCAGAGTTAACTACAATGGCTGACATTATGAAAGAAGGTATAGCAATTACAAGAAGCAAACTGCAAGAAGTATAAAAATGTCAGAGCCTAACAATGTGCAGCTCTTAGGCTCAGCTTCACTTCGCCCATCGGCTGCACGAGTAACGTTGACACAAATAAAAAGTATGAAAACAAAATTTTTACTATTAATATCCTTGATAGCCTTTTATAGCTGCCAGTCTCCCAACGCTGAGACAGAGATGCAGGAAGGGCATTTTCCTGAAGCGAGCAAAGATGTTCTACAGGTAGAGGCATCCACTCTTGTTAACCAAAACCCTCCAATAGGTGAGAACGATGAATACTTAGATTGGGGAAGTATACTTATTAACGGCAAATTCCCCCTGGCAACATCGGTGAAGAACATAGAAGGCCTTTTAGGCAAGGCTGATAGTGTGGTGAGCATAAATTGGAACAACACCTGTTCTTCTCGTTACTCAAGCGAAGATTCAAGAAATGCTTATTTCGGCGGCGTACAATTCGAACAGTTCGGGGACTCATTGGATTTCCAACTCGCTAACTTCAGAAAAGACCACAGCGTGTTCCTCCAAAGTGGAAGCCTAAAGCTGAGCCATGCCACTACTTTAGATGAAATCAGGAAACACTTTCCAAAAGCAGTCAAAAACATTCGCAAGAACTTTTACCTTATTGATGGTAAGGATGCAGACGCAGTCAACTTGCCGCCCTCGAAAGAATTTTCTGACGGTCAATGGATACTCATGTTCCAAAACGGAAAGCTTATTAGGATAGACAACTGGTTCCCGTGCTAAAAATTACTTTTGTCAACCACACCTTTACCATAGCTACGCCATGGCAAAGCCCAGTCCGTTACCCACAATAGAAATTATAAAAAGTTTACATATAAGGAAACTTTACTTTATCTTTGGATGTATCTAAAGATAAGCAATACATGCAACAAAAATTTGAAGTTGACTTGCTGGAGGAGGCTTTCAAGTATTTGGAATCGCTTGAACTGAAGCACCGAGAGAAAATACTGCAGAATATCCGGCGAGCACAGTTCCACACCGACCCTAAGCTATTCAAAAAGCTAACCAGCGAGATCTGGGAGTTCAGGACTCTTTATGCTGGTCTTCAGTACAGACTTCTAGCTTTCTGGGATAAAACAGACAAGAAGGAAACACTAGTACTCGCTACCCATGGTTTCGTCAAGAAAACCAACAAAGTTGACAAAAAGGAAATTGACAAGGCCGAGCGTATTCGGGAAATGTATTTTAAAGAGAAATAACCATGAAAAGATATTCATTGAGCGAAGCCGAAGACAGGCTTATAGGAGTGAAAGGAACGCCAGAGCGTGACAATTACGAGTTCGAGCTAAGGCTGGAGCTGATTGGAGACATGATTCAGGCCGCAAGAAAAGAAAGAAACCTAACGCAGGAACAACTTGGGCAGCTTGTGGGAGTGAAAAAAGCCCAAATATCCCGACTTGAGAATAACGCAACTAACGTGACAATAGATACTATTCTGAAAGTATTCAATGCACTTGAGGCAAAGGTTAATTTCAAAGTTGAACTTCTCAACAGACAAGTGAGAGTCGCCTAAAAGAACTAAAGTGGGTAACCCAGTGCAGCCTTAACCCCTCACTTCGTTTTGGGCTTCGGCTGCACCAATCCGTTGGCACGTATAAAAGTTAAAAAGGATAAAAATTGAATTTATTCGTATATTTTCAAAAAGTTTAGATATGGCAGCTATAAAGGAAGATTTGCATAAACTGATTGATACAACTACTGATGAAAAATTATTAGAAGACATCTTCATGATTCTATCCAGTAGAAGAAATTACAAAGAAGGAAGCCTTTGGACCAGCTTAACAGAAGCACAGAAACAGGAAGTTTTAGCAAGTGAGAGCGAAATTGGTAACAAATCCGCCTGGATATCTCAGGAAGAGATGAAAAGAAGAAACTCTAAATGGCTCAGATAGTCTGGAATAAGCGGGCAAGCAAACAATTAGCTGACTTACAAGACTATCTGCAGCAGGAATTTGGAGAAAAAGCAGCGCAAACATTTACATACAGAATATTCCAGTCTTTAGAACTACTCGTTAAGTACCCTCAAATAGGAACACTGGAAAGCCCTGAAAAAGATATTAGAGGGTTTTTGCTGCACAGACACACTACAATTCTTTATAAGCAGAAAGAACAAACTATCTACATTCTCGCTTTATTCGATAACAGGCAAAATCCTCAGAAGAAGACAGTCTGAAAAATAACAGGTGCCAACCCAATTCAGCCTTTATGCTTGGCTCAGCCACGCCCATCGGCTGCACCAATCCGTTACCTCTCATAGTAATCTATAGAACTTTGTCTTGTAATTGAGCGTTAACGTAATAACTTTGTAATTACATTAAGTAGAAGTACTATGGAGGTATCAATCATTCAAATAGGAAATTCCAAGGGCCTACGTTTGACTAAGTCCATTCTGGATAGATATAACATCAAGGATAAAGTTGAGCTAATACTGGAAAAGGGTCAGATTATTTTAAAGCCAGTTGAGCATCCAAGGAAAGGTTGGGACAAGGCGTTCAGGAAAATGCATGAGAACGGTGATGATCAGCTATTACTGGATGATGTGTTTGGCGATGAAAGTTTTGACGAATGGAAATAAGCCAGTATGAGATAGTCCTGGTCAATCTGGACCCTACTGTAGGAAGTGAAATACAGAAAACAAGGCCATGTGTAGTGATATCCCCCGATGAGATTAATCATAACCTAAGAACAGTAGTTATCGCGCCGATGACCACCAAGAGCCGTAGCTACCCTACTCGCGTGAAAGTGCAGCACAACAGTCAAGTGGGGTGGGTCGTGATCGACCAGATAAGGACTATTGACAAAGTCCGCATTGTTAAAGTGCTAGGAAATCTAAACCCTTCAGAAGTAGCTTCCTGCAAAAGTGTGATAAAAGAAACTTTTGTGGACTAACAAAAAACGACGATAGGTAACCCGGTGCAGCCGTAACCCTGCGCGATGTTTTGGGCTTAGGCTGCACTAATCCGTTGCTCCATGCAGATGCAGATTAAACTCAGGCTTCGGGAGTGATAAAAATTATTGCAGTCTGATTTCATGTTTCATCTTCTGCCGTTTGGTAGCCCAAAGTATAAGCACGCCTGAAATGAAACGCATTACCTTGCTATTTTACCTCTCTAACTCTCTACCTCAAATTCACTTTCCTTTCCGCAGCGGGAACAGTTTCCGTAGGCCAAGTTGCCGGCTGCTTTCTTCCTGTGGCACATCAAACTCAGATACCGAGCGTACATCCTCTACAGAGTAAAAGGCCTGGGGGTTATAGTCCCGGATAATATCAATTACTTTGTCCAGTTTTTTGCGCTTCACGATCAGGAACAGCAGGTTTACTTTACCGCGGGTGCCCCTTGCATCGATACAGGTGAGTCGGTAACCATGTCCTTTCAGGCGCTCGATCAGCTTGTCGGCAGGCTCAACGGTTATAACTCGCACCACCATCTGGCCCAGCGCCAGCTTCTGCTCTACGCGCAGCCCCAGGAAGTTGCCAGTGGCAAAACCTCCGGCCCAAGCCAGGTACGACACCACGTTGTTCAGGTTCTCCATTACCTGCGTAATGGCAATCAACCAGATAAGCACCTCCAGGAAGCCAAGTACGGGTGCAATTACTTTATCGCCTTTAGATATGAAAACGATGCGTAGCGTGCCCAGTGTAACGTCGCAGATACGGGCAAAGAAAATTAATAATGGTATAATGACCCAATCAACAACCACCGGGTCCAGTCCTTCAAACAGATTCATGCAGGTTTGGCTAAAAGGGTTGGTATTTATACTTTAAGTTAAGAATGTTTAGGTACGGTTTTCAAGGTTGCTTGGCTTAATTCTGTGCGAAGCTTAGGCAGAGACGCCGGGTAGTTTTGCTGGATAAACTGCACTAGCTTTTCCCGAACAAGGCAGCGCAGATCCCAGGCCATGGCCGAACTGTTGGCGCTCATGAGGGCACGCAGCTCCAGCGTGTGCTCTTTCGAGTCGGTAACCTGCAGCACGGCCACCCGCTTGTCCCAGAGGTCGGTGCCGGCAAGTATGGCATCAAACTCCTTTCGCACGGCTTCTATCGGAATGGTGTAATCGGTGTAAAGGAAAACGGTGGCCAGAATATCGGAGCCGGTACGGGTCCAGTTCTGGAATGGCTTTTCGATAAAGTAATTAAGTGGTAAGATCATTCTGCGGTTGTCCCAAAGCTTCAGCACAACATAGGTCAGGGTTATTTCTTCAACCCTGCCAAACTCATCTTCGAGCACCAATACGTCATCCAGCCGGATGGGTTGGGTAAAAGCGATCTGCAGGCCGGCCAGCAGGTTGGCAATTGATTTTTGTGCGGCAATACCCACCACAATGCCCACCACACCCGCTGAGGTAAGCAGGCCCGTACCCAGTTTGCGCACCGCATCAAAGCTTAGCAGTATCATAGACAAGGCGATAAACGCAATAAGCACGATGGTAAGCTTGCGGATGAACTGAAGCTGCGTAAATAGTTTCCGCTCCCTGAAATTGTCCGGCTTCTCGATCTGGTACTTCTTACGCACCATGTCGCGCGCCACGTTCGTGATATTGATCAGGGCCCAGGCAAACACCACAATATCAAAAACCTCAATCACCCGCTTTAGCACATACACCGTTTTATCGGAGTAGGGCAGCAGCGGCATCGACATTGAGAGAAAAAGCAGCGGTATTAAAAACGATAGGGGATGGTTAAGGTGATGGGTAAGCGACTTGACCAGCAATGGGTTGTCCTGTTTATTGTAAATCCTCAATAGTTTAAACAGCATGAATTTTACAAGAATACCCGCTATCAGAGCCACAAATATGATTACAAGCCCCAGCGCCAGATCATCTAGTTGGTTAAAGTATTCGTTTATCCTGTTCATTTTTATTTCCGGAGGATCTTTTTCAAACCTTTAAAAGATTCCTTTGGCCTAGACTTACTGTGCAAGTATGCTTCTGGTTGTGTTTTGCCGAAATACCGGCCTGCAATCGTTAATTTATTCAAGTTGCGCTATATGATATACCAGGCAGGTGTAAACCCAATGCCTGAGAGATACGCTCGCTAGCTCAAAACGCTCATTTTGGCTAGGCTTGAGGAGGGGAATAATTTACACCTGCGAAGTTCCCCTCTTGAGAGGGGTGCAGGGGTGTGTTAATCGTTCCCTAAAAAACTCCCCTCCTTAGCTAGGCTACTCTTAGGACCCAAATTTACATTCGCTGTTATTCCTGCCGCGAGTTGAAAACTCGCGGTAGATAGAGCATTTTATACTTGTGTCCTAATTATAGTCTTGGATAAGGAGGGGCAGAGGCAGTTTGACCCGGTATTTGCGTATTCCCTTCTTTTGAGTATGGGCGTTTCATCCTAATGAAATCTCTGTTTCGGTTGTAAATTATCTTGCACTCGAATCGCATTTTTGGCTCTCCGAGCCAGTTGAGGAAGCCTGTCCCGGGCGGAGTCCCGGGAAGACTCAACCTTACTTGTTAGTCACGAATCTGGAGATTCGCGCCAGCGAATAGTTGAATGAAACGGCCCTACTCTTAGGAGAGGAATTTTACTCGTGCAATTAATTCCCCTCTCTGGACTAACCAAAACGAGAGCTTTGAACTAGCGAGCGCAGTTCTTTAAGGGTAGGATAAACGCAACTTGAGTTACTTATTTCATTTATAGTGAAACATATATATAGAAAAAACGTGTACAAGCAGACTTGCGTAGTATTAAGCAGTGAAAACTGATTTTTTTACAAAACCTGCTTAGAAGTATTGCATCCACACTGTTCGAGCAGCTTTTCTTATATTTTTTAAGCTTACATGGCAAAACTGATCATAGTATCAAACAGACTTCCCGTAAAGCTCCATGAAAAGGAGGGAGAACTACAATTTAAGACAAGCGAAGGCGGCTTAGCCACAGGATTGGGCTCCATTTACAAGGAAGGCGACAATCTGTGGATCGGCTGGCCCGGTAAAGTTGTAGATGAGGAAGAAAAGCAGCAGAAGGTTGTAACGGAGTTACAAAAGGAAAATATGTCGCCGGTGTTTTTGTCGGAGGCGGAGATAAAGGAGTACTACGAGGGATTCAGCAACGAAACACTGTGGCCTACCTTCCATTACTTCAGCCAGTATGCCGTTTACGATCAGCAGTTCTGGAAGACCTATGAAAGCGTTAACCAAAAGTTCTGCGACGAGATCGTAAAGCTGGCCGGTCCGGAAGACACCATCTGGGTGCACGACTACCAGTTGCTGCTACTGCCCTCTATGTTAAGAGAGAAGCTGCCTGAAGCTACCATCGGCTATTTCCAGCACATTCCTTTCCCGAGTTACGAGGTTTTCAGGTTATTGCCCTGGCGTAAGCAATTGCTGGAGGGCATGCTAGGCTCCGACCTGATCGGTTTCCATACCTATGACGACATGCGCCACTTCCTGAGTTCGGTAAACCGCCTGGTGGGTTATGGCAGCATGCATGGCTGGATAAACACCGGCACCCGCTCACTGCTCGTAGATTCCTTCCCGATGGGGATTGACTATGACAAATACTCCCAGACAGCTGTTTCGGATGAAGTGGCAAAGCGGGAGCGCATTTACCGCAGTAACTTAAAGGCCGAAAAGCTGATCATCTCCATCGACAGGCTGGATTACTCGAAGGGCATACCGCAGCGCCTCGATGCTTTTGAGAAGTTCCTGGAGAAGTACCCTGAGTTCCATGACAAGGTAACGCTGGTGATGCTGGTGGTGCCAAGCCGTGATGAGGTGGAGAAGTATAAGGAACTGAAGGAAGAAGTAGACGAGATGGTGGGCCGCATCAATGGCAAGTATAGCAACATCGACTGGAATCCGATCCAGTACTTTTACCGCTCTTACCCACTCGAAACCCTTTCTGCTTTTTACCGCATGGCCGATGTGGCGCTTGTTACCCCTATGCGCGACGGCATGAACCTGGTGTGCAAAGAGTATGTGGCCAGCAAGCATGACCAAACGGGGGTGCTTGTACTTAGCGAAATGGCGGGTGCATCCAAAGAGCTGTCAGATGCTTTGCTTATAAACCCCAACGATATCAACCAAATGGTAGAGGCACTGCACCAGGCACTAACCATGCCCGTAGAGGAGCAGAAAGTGCACATGGCCAGCATGCAGGAGTCTATCAAGCGCTACAACATACATCACTGGGTGTCCATGTTCATGGACCGGCTGTCTTATGTGAAGATCAAGCAGCTGTCTATGGCTACCAGCTACCTCGACAATGCCACATTCCAGGAGCTTACCAATTCCTATGCGGCCGCCAGTTCACGCTTGTTCTTCCTGGAGTACGATGGCGCACTGGTTGACTATGCCAACCGGCCTCTGATGGCAAACCCTTCAGAGGAGCTGATCGAATTGCTTGACAGACTGGGCAGCGACCCTAAAAACAGAGTAGTAGTGGTTAGCAGCCGCGACAAAGACAACATGGAAGAATGGCTTGGCCACCTGAACATTGATATCATAGCCGAACACGGTGTTTGGATAAAGCAGAAAAACGCAGGCTGGCAAACTGTGCTCAGCCTGATGGACGACTGGAAAAGCGATATCCGATTGATACTGGAGCTTTACGTGGACCGTACCCCGGGTTCGTTTATAGAGGAAAAGGATTACTCGCTGGTATGGCACTACCGTAAAGTAGAGACTGGCCTTGGCGAGTTGCGTGCCCGTGAGTTGGTGAGTCACCTCAACTTCCTGGCCTCTAACAGCAACCTGCAGGTGCTGGATGGGCAAATGGCCGTTGAGGTAAAAGCACAGGAGATAAACAAAGGTAAAGCCGCCAGTTACTGGCTGGGCAAGTACCCGCACTCGTTTGTGTTAGCCGTAGGCGATGACTGGGGAGATGAGGACGTGTTCAAGGCAATGCCGCGCAGTGCCTACACTGTTAAAATCGGCACAGGCAGCTCAGTAGCTAAATACCACCTGGATACCTGCCAGGAAGCCCGCTGGATGCTCTCCAAACTACTGCGTTACTCCAGCTCGGAGCAGGCCACAGACGCCATGATGACGGGATCGTGATAACTTTTCCCATAAATATAAAAGCCGCCGCAATTCGTTTTGCGGCGGCTTTTATACTTTCAGATATGTTGTTTGGCTCAAACCAATATAGCTTAAGTTATAAATCAAGTTGCGATTTCCGATGAATCAGGCAGATGTTAACCCACCTCTAACCCCCAATGCCGTTGGCATAAGAAAAGAATGTCATTTCGAACGCTAGTGAGAAGTCTGAAATAATGCGATACTATGACATACTCCAGATTTCTCACAGCTCCGCTGGTCCCTTTCGACTCCCGTCTCAGGCATGGTCGAAATGATAGCTTCCCATTACATTGAGGGCATTGCCCCTAGCCCCCCCAAGGAGCAAGGTCTTTTCATTCTGGAAAATTATAAGGTAAAAGCGCGAGCGTCCTCACTCGTGATTGGTTATGGCTGGACCTCCGGCCCAGTTGAGTTGAAAACTCAACACCATGTCAAACCACAAGTTGAAAACTTGCGGCAGGAAATAGAATGAAGTGGCCCTAACTCCGAGGAGGGGTTAGGGATGGGTCAATCGGAACCAGAGCTTTATACTTGGAGTAAACATGTGCAACAAGTAAGAGCAGCCAGCAACCAAGAAGCTGATTCTTAGGAAAACAGTGTGTCGCCTCCGTTGGAAGGTTTGTTGGCAGCCTTTGCCGGTGCCGGTTCGCAGTTTTCCTCGTTAAAGACCTGGTCTATGGCTTTCTCGGCTTTTTTCAGTTTTTCCTTGCAAAGCTTTATCAGTTCGGATGACCGCTGAACCTTTTGCGTTAGCTCATCCACATCCACGGCGTCATTTTCGATGGCGCGCAGAATCTCCTCCAGTTCCTGGGTTGCTTCCCGGTAAGTCATTTCGTTCAGGTTCTTATTCATCTGTATCAATATTTACGATCATACTATGCAGGGTGCCGTTTTGCATCCTGGTTTCTACCACATCACCGTTTTTTACCTCTTTTATACTTTTAATGATCCTGCCGTTTAGCAAGGTCAAAGTATACCCCCTTAAAAGCAGGCGTTCCGGGTTGTTTGCTTCTATACTCATCTCCAGCAACTTCAGGCGGTGATCTTCCTGCTGCAGTTTGCGTTGTGTGGTGTATTCCAGCTTGTCGTTATACTTTGTAAAAGATATCTGGCTGCGTTTTAGCTTGTCTTTTGCCTCTGTTTCCAGGCAATGCACCAGGGTGTTAAGCTCATGCTCCTTCATGTGCAGGTAGCGCTGACTTCTGCCTTCCACGCAAACCGACAGCTCCTGCAGTTGTTTTTCGCGCTTGTGCAACAGGTCTTTTGTTTCAGAACCAATGTCTTTCTCCAGATCTGAAACGATGTGCCGCTGCTGCACCAGGTAGGCCTTTGGCTTTAGCAGCAAACCTCTCGAGAACTGCTCCAACCTGTCTTTGCCGTTTTGCAGCAGGTTTCTGGTGGTGTTATGCAAGCGCAATTGCAGCCTTTCCAGTCTGTCTTCCGTGGTTTTTAGCTGCTGCGCCGAAAATATCCTGATTCTGTCATACAGGTCCTCAGCCAAAGTTTCTGCTTCCCTGAACCTGTCTACCAGAAATCCGGCTACGGCAGTAGGGGTTTTTAAGCGTGTATTGGCCACCAGGTCGGCTATACTTTCGTCGCGTTCATGCCCAATGCCGGTAAGCACTGGAAGGGGAGAGTTGCCAATGGCTGCCGCTATTTTGTAATCATCAAAGCAACTCAGGTCGGTTTGAGAGCCTCCTCCGCGTATCAGCACCACTACATCATAGCGGTCTTTATACTTTGCCACCAGGTCAAATGCGGCTGATATGGATGCAGGCGCTTCGTTACCCTGCACCACTGCCGGGAAAAGCGTGGTCTCAAAAGTATAGCCGTAAGGGTTGGTGTGTAGCTGGTGTATAAAGTCCTGGTAGCCAGCCGCCGTTGCCGACGAGATAACCGCCAGCCGTTGCGGTACCAGGGGAAGTGTAAGCGCTTTATTTGCTTCCAGCAGGCCTTCCGCAGCCAGGCGCTTCAGGGTTTCCTGCCGCTGCCTTGCCAGGTCGCCGATGGTATAGTTCGGGTCGATGTTGGAAATGTCTAAGCTCAGGCCATAGAGCTCATGAAAACGCACCGAAGCCTGTAGTAGCACTTTCAAGCCTGCCCGTAACTGTTGTCCGGTCTTTTCTTCAAAATAGCGGCTCAGCATCTGGTAACGGGAGGCCCAGATGGTTGCCTTTGCCTGTGCCAGTATCTGGCGGGCATCGTCGCCTTTATCTACCAGGGTAAGGTAGCAGTGGCCCTTGCGCCTGTCTACGTTTACCTGGGCCAGCTCTGCCACTACCCAATAGCTTTCCGGGAAAGCCAACTCCAACTCCTCCCTGATCTGCTGGTGCAGCTCAAAGAGCGAGAGCGGGTTGTTCAGTTCCTCGTAAGCAATGGTTTGTCTGAAAAAAATCTGGGACATGGCAGCAAATGTTCTTCTCCTTCTATGCCGGCAGGTGCCGGCTCCTCCGATTCGAAGATAGGATATTTTATATTATCAGGCTACATGGTAATTAAGAAATGTTCCGTCAGAGAGGTGCTTCTTACTCTGCAGGGTTTGCCAGTTCGCCCAGTATATGATTTACGCTTTCCTGCCAGAGCTGTTTTTCAAGTATGGTCGGGGCGGCAGCACGCTCCAGGCAATCTGCCGCGGGGCAGCGTTCGCAGGTCTCGTTTACCTCTCTGGTAACTATGGCGGGGTCATTCAAAAACTTGATCTTATGCCGCAGGTGGTCGTTTATCAGCAGTCCTATACTTATGGTGTTGCACGTGCGCTCTGCTGGCTGTGCAAGGGCCAGTACCAGGTATTCATTTGCTGAATTGATGTACGCGGAGCGCTGTATGCCCACCAGTGGCCTGCCCGTGGGTTTAGCGTGTTCCATTTTATCAAACAAAGTAAGTGATATCCAGCGGCGGCAATAGTGCTCGTTCAGGAAGGAGGCATGCGGGTTGTGCAAACCCGCTAGATGCAGTTCTTTGGTAAGGATGTATTGCTCCTGGGCTGGCTCATGGTAAAAGCGCAGGAAAAAGAGCTGCTTTATACTAAAGAACTTTGGCAGCAGGGAAGTAATGCGATGCAGGAAGGTTTCCGGTGAGGTATTATACTTTTCCATCAGCCGCAGCAAAGCATCCGGATCCCATTTTGGCATAGCAAAAAAGCCCTCCAGGTCCTGTACCAGCCTGTCGCGGTTTAGCAGAAGTGCACCCGCAAAATAAGATGCCTTAAAGTTGTTCAGTACCTCCTCAAAAGAGCCGACCTTGACCCAGGTAGAAGTATAAGGCCGCTCCTGCAATTGCAGATACTGAAACCCGATCTCGCGGGCCAGTGCAAATGCGCGCTGCTGCTCAGTAAGGTTAGGGTTGAGAAGTAACTGCGGCGAACTGCCAGGTACAAAAATGCTGCGTAATGGCTTCAGTTCCGGGTGATCGGTCAGGGAGATTGGTTTGATTGTTATGTTAAACTGATCTTCCAGCACCTTTCTTAATTGACCAGTATCAGGAGTGAGGTCTGGGTTTATACTTTGTTGCTCCAGAAAACGCTCTACCTCCAGTTCGATTTCATCGAAGTAGTTGTCGTGCAGTTCCTGGTAGGAGCGCAGGGCAGAGAAGTAAAACTGCTCCACTCTCAGATCGAAGGCCCTGGAAATTTCCAGCAAGGTGTTTACGAAGGCGCTCAGTTTTGCCGGGGCAGTGGCAAACAGGTCTAATACACGGCTCATGTCCAGGCCAAAGTGCTCCAGAGGTAGTTCCGACAGGATATTGGAATGCAGCAGTTCCCCGACAGGCTGTAGCCTCTTGCTTAGCTGCAGCGAAACCAGGTAATCGTAGGTAACGCCAAGCACATCCGCTATCACGGCGATTTTACTGGGCTTAGGGTGCTTCTTCCCCTTCTCGATCTCATTTAAGTAAGAAACAGAGATCCCTGTTGTAGTGGCAAGGTCGGTTAGCGAGATGCCTTTGTCCGTGCGCAACTGCTTTACTTTCAAGCCAAATATCAGCCTTATAACTTCTTCTTGCAGTCTCATAAAAGAGTCGTTTACCAAGGGTTTCAGTCTAATTACGGATAAAAAGCGATTATTTCCTAAAAACGTATATTTTCTTTTAGCGAAAATTCGCCAAAAATAAATTGTTCGCGTAAGATATGTAAAACAACATCACAACTTATTCAAATACAGCGATATGATAATCTCAACAAGCACAGTAGAAATTAAAGGTACCCTGGAAGAAAAGTATGAAAACGTGCTCACCCCGGACGCGCTCGAGTTTTTAGAAATGCTGCACCAACAGTTTGATGAACGTCGTGAGGCGCTTCTGGAGGCCCGTTCACAAAGGCAGGCGGAACTGGATGCCGGCAAAGAACTGGATTTCCTGGAAGAAACCGAAGCGATCAGGGACGGCAACTGGCAAATCGGCGATGTTCCGGCTGATTTGCAGCAGCGGCGCGTGGAGATCACCGGCCCTGTAGACAGAAAAATGGTCATCAATGCTTTAAATTCTGGCGCAAATGTGTTTATGGCAGATTTTGAGGATGCCACTTCCCCCACCTGGGATAACCTCATGCAGGGGCAGCTTAACCTGCGCGATGCCATACGCCGGGAAGTGGACTTTACGGCGCAGAACGGTAAAACTTACCGGCTGAACAAGGAGGTGGCAGTGCTGATGGTGAGGCCTAGAGGCTGGCATTTGCCAGAGAAGCACATCACTGTAAACGGAAAAGCGATCTCAGGGGCACTGGTAGATTTCGGGTTGTTCTTTTTCCATAATGCCAAAGAGTTGCTGGCACGTGGCTCGGGTCCATACTTCTACCTGCCCAAACTGGAAAACCACCTGGAAGCCCGGCTGTGGAACGATGTTTTTGTGGCGGCACAGCAGGCGCTGGACCTGCCTGTGGGCACTATAAAAGCTACTGTTCTGATAGAGACCATTACGGCAGCCTTTGAGATGGACGAAATCCTGTATGAGTTACGCGACCACATTATCGGGCTAAATGCCGGCCGCTGGGATTATATCTTCAGTGTTATCAAAAAATCCAGAAACAAAAAGTGCATCCTGTTCCCGGACAGAACGGATGTGACCATGCAGGTGCCCTTTATGAGTGCTTATACCGACCTGCTGGTGCAAACCTGCCATAAACGAGGTGCCCACGCCATGGGAGGTATGGCGGCATTTATACCTAACCGCCACAACCCGGCCATTAACGAGCGTGCGATCCGGAATGTGAGAGCCGATAAGGCGCTGGAAGCCAAAAAAGGGTTTGACGGTACCTGGGTGGCACACCCCGACCTGGTGCAGGTTGCCCGTGAAGAGTTTGACAAAGTGCTGGGCCAAAAGCCACACCAAAAGGAGGTGCTGCGCAATGAAGTACAAATAGCTGCAAATGATTTAACTGACTTCGCCATACCCGGCGGAAAAATCACAGAGGCTGGCCTTCGGCTGAACATCAATGTCGGTATCATGTACATCGGCAACTGGCTGTGCGGCAACGGGGCTGTTGCCATACATAACCTGATGGAAGACGCCGCCACAGCAGAAATATCGCGGGCACAGGTATGGCAATGGCTGCACCAGCCAAACACCCAAACCGAAAGCGGTCACGAAATAACAGAGACATACGTGTTGCAGCTAATACAGGAGGAAACAGCAAAAATAAAGGAAGAGGTTGGCTTGGTTAAGTTTATCAACTGCCATTTCGAGAGGGCTTCACAATTGTTTGCAGAGCTTGTCTTCAGCACCTGCTTTGTCGACTTCCTGACGATACCGGCCTACAAGTATATCGACTAAAGTATATGCGGCTCCAATGTACAGGTAACCTCATCAAACACTTAAATCAATCATCTTAAACACTATAGTTTTTTATCATGACATCAAAGGAAAGAATTCAGAGAATTGAAAGAGAATGGATCGAGAACCCACGTTGGGCAGGTATCCGGAGGCCTTACAGCGCCGCCGAGGTTGTAAAGCTGCAGGGCTCGGTTAAAATTGAGTACACCCTGGCACGTAACGGAGCGGAAAGGCTCTGGAAGCTGCTGCACAAAGAGCCTTATGTCGCCGGTTTGGGGGCGCTAACAGGAAACCAGGCAGTGCAGGAAGTGCAGGCGGGGCTGAATGCCATTTACCTGAGCGGCTGGCAGGTAGCCGCCGATGCTAATCTGGCAGGCCAGATGTACCCGGATCAAAGCCTGTACCCCGCTGACTCAGTGCCGAATGTAGTGAAGAGAATAAACAACGCCTTACTGCGCGCGGATCAGATTCAGGCTGTGACAGGGGAGGGGGATATTGACTGGATGGTACCGATTGTTGCGGATGCTGAGGCAGGCTTTGGTGGTACCCTGAATGCTTTTGAATTAATGAAGATGATGATAGAGGCAGGTGCGGCCGGTGTACATTTCGAAGACCAGCTTTCTTCCGCCAAAAAGTGTGGGCACTTAGGGGGGAAGGTACTAGTGCCCACGCAAGAGGCTATTAACAAACTGGTGGCGGCGCGCCTCGCCACCGATGTAATGGGCGTGCCAACCCTGGTGGTAGCCCGCACCGATGCCGATGCCGCAGGCCTGATCACCAGTGACGTTGATCCTCGGGATCATGCGTTTATACTTGACAAACCCCGTACCAGCGAAGGGTTTTACCATGTGCGCTGCGGTATAGAGCAGGGCATAGCCAGGGGCCTCGCCTACGCACCTTATGCCGATCTTCTCTGGATGGAAACCTCGCACCCGGATTTAGAGCAGGCACGGCAATTTGCTGAAGCCATACACGCAGAATACCCTGGTAAGCTGCTGGCGTATAACTGTTCTCCATCTTTTAACTGGGCCGCAAAATTAAGCGTTGAGGAGATGCTTACATTCCGGGAAGAGCTGGCTGCCATGGGCTACAAATTTCAGTTTATTACCCTGGCAGGTTTCCATGCCCTGAACACAAGTATGTTTGAGTTGGCAAAGGCTTACAAAAACACAGGCATGGCCGGGTACTCTGAACTGCAGCAGCGTGAATTTGCGCTTGCACAGGATGGCTTTAAAGCCGTGAAGCACCAAACTTTTGTAGGAACAGGTTATTTTGATGCAGTGCAGAACACAGTTACAGCCGGTGCAGCCTCAACAGCCGCCTTGGTGGGATCAACAGAAGTAGAGCAATTTAGCTAAGATTTTATACTGTTCTTCAAAAGCAGAAGCCCCATGTAATTGCTATTACACGGGGCTTCTGCTTTTGAAGAAAGATGCCTTTAAGTTCTGTATCCCATGCGTTTGGCGCGTTTTTCCCAATTGCTCTTGGCCCACTCCTGAAGGTCAGCGATCTGGTCCATTTCGTCTATTATCTCCATTCCCAGCAGGGTCTCAATAATATCCTCCATACTTACCAGTCCGGCTGTGCCACCGTATTCATCCACTACCATGGCGATCTGGTCCTGTTTGTCCATGAGGCGGTTAAAGAGGGTGGGGATGGGCATGTGCTCCGGCACTGCCTGGATGGTGCGCGCAATAGAACCAAGCGAGTCATCACCCTCCATGTTGATGAGCTTGTACAGCACCTCGTCTTTCAGCACATAGCCGGAAACGTCGTCGAGGTTGGTTTTATAGATCGGTATCCGGGAAAAGCGGAGGTCCGGAAACTCCCTGAAGAAGTCTTTTATGGTCATGTCCTGCTGTGCGCTTACGATAACGGTGCGTGGTGTCATGATGTGGCGCACCAGGATGTTGTTGAATCGCAGGATGTTCTGGATGATCTGCGACTCGCCTTTTTTGAAGATGCCCTCTTTTATGCCCAACTCAGCCATGGCCGTGAAATCAGCGCGGCTAAGCACGCTGCGGTTCTTGTCTGTTTTCAAGTTTCGGGTTATAAACTGCGACAGAAGTATAAAAGGGTAAAGCGGGGAGTAGATCAGGATATTGAGTGTGCGCACCGTAAAGGGGGTAAGCTGTTTCCAGAAATTAGCACCGAGGGTTTTAGGGATTATCTCGGTAAACACAAGTATAAGTATGGTAAGCACCACCGATACAGCCGTCAGGTACTCGTCTCCCCACAGGATCTGGGCCTGCGCACCCACGCCGGCTGCACCCACGGTATGGGCAAAGGTATTAAGAGTAAGTATGGCCGCCAGTGGCCGGTCTATGTTGTCTTTAAAGTGTTGCAGGTCCTTGCCCATCTTTGGGTTGTCTTTGCTGATGATGCTAACATGAGAAGGCGATATACTTAGCAGGGATGCCTCCAGCAAAGAGCACAGAAAAGAGAAGAAAAGCGCGATGGCAAGGTATAAAAGGAGTAAGGCCATTCAGTGAGATTTGTTTACAGGTATGGTTTTAGTGAACTACGCGCAGCACTGGCTCCGGAAGTTCCTGGTGTGTTTCGTGGTCTACGGTAAAGTAACCTACCATGCTTGGCCCGTACCCAAGGTTGATTTCGATGAACTTGTTTTTCTCAGGCAGCATCCCGATCACTTCCTGCTTCAGATCCTCATACCGCTTCAGCAGGTTTTCCAGGTGCTGCTGGTGATCTCCCAGTTCCGACTCCTCGGCGCCAATATCTGCCTGCGCCTCAGACTGCTCTGGCTCGTCGGCTGCAGCCACTTTGTTTTGCAGGGTTAGTATCTTTACCTCCAGTAGCCGGATCTCTTTCTCCACCTCCAGGTACTCCTGTATCTTTTGTTCCAGCGGAACCAGCGATTCGTCCAGGTATGCAATTAGATTTTCCATGGGCGGTTATATAACTTGTCTGTTTGCCCCTGTATACGGTAGCTTATCGTTTTTATATACATTTTGTGCAACTGGCGGTGTTTCTCAGGGCATGGCATTGGCAACTGCTGTTCTCTTTATACTTTTCTCCTGCTGAAAATCATGCTTAAGTATAAATCTTGAACCTGTCAGCGCAGAATTGAGTAGAAGCTTCCGTTAATTTGTATCTTTGAAGTATGGCTGCCCGTCAGCCATTGCTCACGAACCAGGCTACAGAACCATGAAAATAATAGAATGCCCCCGCGATGCCATGCAAGGTATCAAGGAGTTTATCCCAACCGAGAAAAAGATCGCTTACCTGAACTCCCTGTTGCGGGTCGGGTTTGATACCCTGGACTTTGGCAGTTTTGTTTCGCCGAAGGCTATCCCGCAGATGCAGGACACCGCAGAGGTGCTGGCCAACCTTGACCTGAACGAAACCTCAACAAAACTGCTGGCGATAATCGCCAATGTGCGCGGGGCAGAGGATGCTGCACAACATCAACCTATAGACTACCTGGGCTTTCCACTTTCAGTGTCGGAAACGTTTCAGCAGCGCAATACCAACAAAAGTATAGCCGAGGCCATGGAGCAGCTTGCCCAGATACAGGACATCTGCCACAAACACGGCAAAACGCTGGTAACGTATATCTCGATGGGTTTTGGCAACCCCTACAACGACCCTTGGGATGCTGAAACCGTGATCCGCTTTGTAGAGGAATTGCACAAGCTGGACGTAAAGATCATCTCCCTGTCCGATACCATTGGGGTTTCAAACCCGGATAATATCACTTACCTTTTCGAAAGCCTGATACCTGCCTTTAAAAGTATAGAGTTTGGTGCACACCTGCACACCACGCCTACAACCTGGCAGGAGAAAGTGGAGGCGGCCTACAATGCCGGCTGCAGAAGGTTTGACGGGGCAATGCGCGGCTTTGGCGGCTGCCCTATGGCAAAGGACGAATTGGTTGGCAATATGGCCACTGAAAATTTAGTCGCATACTTCGAAAAGATTGGCTTAAATTTGAACCTGAACAAAGCAGCATTCGATGTCGCGCTGGCAGAGGCTAATGCTGTGTTTTCCTGATTATGGCGAAAAGAATAATTGTAGATATTTTTATACCCTGCTTCGTAGACCAGCTGTTCCCGGAAACGGGCATGAACATGGTAAAAGTGCTGGAGAAAGTAGGCTGTGAGGTTAACTATAACCCCAACCAGACCTGCTGCGGGCAGCCTGCCTTTAACGCCGGCTTTTTTGACGAGGCCCGTGAGGTAGCCACCAAGTTCCTGAACGACTTCTCCAACGAAACATCGCATTACATTGTGGCCCCTTCAGCCTCGTGTGTGGGCATGGTACGCAATGCTTACCAGGACATCTTCGTGAAGTCGTCGAATCTGGTGAAGTACCGCACCATGCAGAAGAAAGTATACGAACTGACGGAGTTCCTGACGGATGTGCTGGAGATCACGCACATTGAGGGAGCCGCGTTGCAGGGCCGCTATACATACCACGACTCGTGCAGCGCCCTGCGTGAGTGCGGCATAAAGGCGGGGCCCCGTGCCTTGCTTGGCAATGTACAGGGCCTGGAGCTGGTAGAGATGGAAGACAAAGAAACCTGCTGCGGATTTGGCGGAACCTTTGCCGTAAAATTTGAGGCGATCTCTACGGCCATGGCCGAGCAGAAGGTAGACAATGCCCTGGCCACCGGCGCCGATTACATCATCTCGACAGACAGCAGTTGCCTGATGCACTTGCAAGCCTACATCAACAAGCAGAAAAAACCGATCAGGACCATGCACATTGCTGATGTGTTGGCGAGTGGCTGGTAACGTATAAATCAGTATCATAAAAAAAGCCCGGACAAGTATAAATTGCCCGGGCTTTTTGCATTTGTTCCTCAACCTTTACCTGAAGTATAAACTAAGGCCAAGGCTAAGGGATTGCCCGCTGAAGTCGAAGCGCAGGTCATAAGCGTCTGTGCTGTATTCCGAAGAATTATTCTGACCGAAAATTACTTCGGACCGTTTGTGGTCCATATCAGACCGGCTGTAGCTTAAGGCACCGTACAAGGCATTCAGACTGATTCTGTCGTGCACAAAAAAGGACACACCAGGCCTTAAGTTTACTGAAAAATGCTTCACATCAGACCTGTAGTCAGCTTTATAAGTATTAAAAGCACCGCTGCCAACAAACTCTGAAAGCACATCGGAGGCAATGTAATTAATATCTCCCTGGCCAAACACAGCCACGTTGGCGGCCAGAAACTTATACTTTCGCGCATACACGCCAGCTGTATAACTCTTTACCTCGTAGCTGTTGGCAGTGGCATACGTCTGAGTAGAACTATTACGCACATAATCTGAGTAGTCGTATCCGGCAGTAATGCCCAGCTCAAACCCATCCGACACAAAGAAGCCTATGGAGGGCCTTAGTTGAAACCTTTCATACTTTGCTTCAACTTTTGGCTGTGCGTCTGTGGCAGCATCGCGTTCCTGGTTCTCCCGGAGGTAGCTAATGTTGCCGGTAGTAGCCCAGGTGCCTTTCTGCAACTGCGCAAAACCCGTATGCACCAGCACGCAAAGCAAAGCCGTTAGAAATATCTTGTTCATGGCTTATTCTTTATCGGTTTATAAAATAGCGGATGCCCAGGGTAGCCGTTGCAGGGGTAATGTCGAATTCGAATTGCTTTGAAGTATGCTCATTCTTTGGCGTAGACTGCTCATCAGTAATGGTGGTGCTGTTGTAGCCGATGTTGCCGATGGTGGCGGTAAATCCCAGTTTAGGTGTTGCAAAATAAGTCAGCCCTGGCACAGCCGTTATGTAATACCCTGATGCGCTGGAAAGGAGTTCTTTGTCCAGGTCCGGGTTCTTGGTTCTGCTGTGCTGATACCCAAAACCACCTGTGGCGGTAAAATGAAGCTTTTCGGTTATACTTACATACTTTCTGAGATAAGGGCCTATGGCATAGCCAAAATCCTTGTTCTTTACTTCTGATGCTGAGCCCTCGCTTTTCGTGGTGTTAGTCCCGAAGACAAGCTGCGTGTTCAGGCCAAGTTCCAGTCCGTCTTTCACAAAGTACCCGATAGATGGGTTAATTGAAAACATGGTGTACTTATTTTCGGAATTTAACTCATCCTGGGAAGAGGTATTGAAACCGACAGAACCGCCCAGCGATATGTTGCCGGCAGTAGTTTGCGCAAACGCCCCCGTGCTAAGCAGCACCAGCAGGCCAATCAATGCAAATTTCTTCATGTTTGTTTTTATGGGATTTTAAGATTCAAAGAACGAATATAGGAAAAAATAGTTTGAGATATATTCGATTGTTGCTATGGTTAGCCAGGTGCCAATAGTATGATTGGTACTACTTTCCGGTGCGGGAAAGCTTTGTTTAAGTATAAGTTATTAAATAACAGTGTTTTGCCATTAAACTTATTGGCCGATTATTTTTGAGATTCGTTTAAAATAGTAGCTGAATTCCGAAGATAACTTTAGGCAGAAGGGCAGAAAATAATGATGCGCAGTATAAGTGAAATTAAATAGGCTTATGAGGGGAACTACTACATTAAAAATACGTTTATAGTGCAAGTTATTGTTAAATTATTTTAATTGTAAGGTTATGTCTAGAGATTATCAGTCTGATCGTTCTTCTTACGATCCATTCGACAACAGTTATGATTCTGGCTTCAGTGGGCAAAGCCGTGAATACGCCGATCTTTATAACCCTAACAAAAGTGTTTGGGGATATGCTTTGAAAAACAAACCTGCTGTAAACGAGGCGCATCCTAGGTTTAGTGAACAAGGTGGAAGAGCCAAGAGCCTGGGACAGGAAAGAGCTCTTAGGCAGGCTGGCAGCAATTACCACTCATTACCCCAAAGCGAAGAAGAAATTTTTGACTCCGGATATGACGTAACCAAAAGAAACACCTATGGCTATCGTACTTCCGGCTTCGGTCCACGCGATTAAGCAATACGACATGCTCGCTGGCGAAACAATGCACTGATAATAACAAAGACAAATATAAACTATGAAAAAGGCCCACTAGTGGGCCTTTCTTTTTTGTACAGCCCAGACAAGGCCAACCGGAGGCCTCACAGTACGTTAAAAATAAAGGTTAATTTAAATTACAGATGCTATGGAAAGATACTATCGGGATGACGCATACTATGGCCATGAACACGGCAGACCTGAAAGGGACCGCTTCGAGAATAGATGGGGCCATGGCAGACCAGGGCAGCACAGCGGCAGGCATGGGGACTTTAACAGGGAACAGGAAGCTGAGGAATATCGCCACCGTGACTATGACATGGTAAGAGACTACTATGATAGCGTAAGCAGCAGCCGGCACGAACTGGATGACATACGCCAGGGCTATGGCTACCCCAGTTTCAGGAACAATGCTTATGAGGATGACTATGTGGAACAAATGAAGCGGGAGCGCCAGGCACAGCGCATGCAGGGCTATGGCTCTGGCAGATTAGGTGGGTACAGCGGGGCTGCTTTTGGAGGCTCAAACTACAGTTCGCACGGAGGCTATGGCGGTGCACCGGAGTACGGTGCCATGAGTGGCCGCGGTGGTAATGCTGGCTATGATGCCTCCTCATCGGGTTATGGCGGCAGTCACCCCAACGATAGGTATGATAACTATGACAAAAGACGTGACAGGTGGTAAGCTATATAATGGCAAGGCCCGGTAAAATACCGGGCCTTGATATTTAATGGCCGTTCTGGCCTGATCCGTTATTTAGAAAAGCCAACGCTTCCTCTTCATTGGGGGCAGTGTTTATGATCTTTTCAATGCCTAAAATGGCAAACACATTCTTGATTTTTGGTTGCAGCCCAAAAAATGCCACTTTTATGTTATGTTGCTTACACAAGTGCAGAGAGGAAAGTATAACACCTAATCCGGCAGAGGATATGTAGTGTAGATCTGTGCAGTCAATCAGCAGGGCTTTGTTAGGTGCCTGTGTAATCGCCTCCTGCAACGCATCGTCGGCAGACACTGCGGTATTGGCGTCTAGCTCACCTGATAACCGCACGGCTGTTACGTTTTCTACTTTTTCTACCTCTGCTGTAAACTTCTCCATCACACTTCTATCTTGTATTAAAAGATCTCTATCATATCAGCTTCCTGCTTTAGTTTATCTGGTTGCAGTTTTACCTACATAAACCTACTTTGTGATAGCAAATATATGTATTATTTCTATAAAAAATATTCAAATAATAATTATTTAAATTGTGTTTTTATAACTCTCTTACTATATGTATACTGACTATATGTATACTGATTTAAAGTTATTTAGTGTTACATAACCCAAAAAGTGCAAGGTGTTTCGCTGAAAGGCTCTATGCATTAGCTAAAGCTACACATCTGATTTTTAAAAGATATGATAACTATTTGGCTTAAAATGGTATATAATGAGTGTAGCAACATGAAATACGGTGATTATGCACTATAATGGAGTATCTTTATATAGTATAAATGAAGAATAGGACTGTAAATAAAATATTATTTGCCGAGATGGTGGATATGGGCGGAATGCCGGTGCGCCAGCCTTTCCCAACGCAGCAGGTTGAGCATTTGGATCCGTTCCTGTTGTTACACCACCATGTAGGAAAACTGCCTAAAGGTACCATTCCAAAACGCTCCGGCGTGGGGCCGCATCCGCACCGGGGTTTCTCACCGGTTACCTTTGTCTATAAGGGTGGTGTGCACCACCGCGACTCCAGAGGCAACGATAATGTGGTGTACGAGGGCGGCACCCAGTGGATGAATGCCGGCATGGGCATTGTACACAGCGAAAGGCCCCCGGAAGACATTGAGCAACGGGGAGGAGTGCAGGAGATTATACAGCTGTGGGTAAACCTGCCTAAGTCGCATAAAATGAACCAGCCGCAATACATACCGCTACAAGCCGAAGATACCCCAACCGTTGAACTGAACGGAGGAAAAGTTACTGTAAGTGTTGTGGCAGGCGAGTTTGAAAGTATAAAAGGGCCGGTAAAGATGGCAGTGCCTATACTTTCGCTGCGTATTTTTATGCAGGCAGGCGCAAAGTATACTTTCCCGATTCCAGTAGATCATAACGCCTTTTTATACATACTGGATGGCAGCATCAGTTACGAAGGCTTTGGTTTGGTGGAGGGCCATAACCTTGTGGTGCTGCACAACGACGGGGAAGCGTGCACCCTTACTGCCAAGGAGGATACACGCATATTGCTGATGGCGGGTAAACCGATCAATGAACCGGTAGTATCGCATGGGCCGTTTGTGATGAACACCCAGACCGAGATCATGCAGGCCATGCGGGATTATCAAATGGGTAAAATGGGGATACTAATAGAGTAGCTCTTAAAACGAAGCGGCCCTTGCAGCAAACTGCAAGGGCCGCTTCGTTTTAATTGGCTTAAGTTGCGAGTTACAATAAACCAGGAAAGTGTAAACTCAATGCCGTTAATTTAATGTAAAAGCTCTTTCGGATTTGCAATCCGAAAGCAGTTTATTATCAGGATTTGTAATCCGCTTTAATTTCCCCAAGCTTGTTCTAGCGACACTGATGCTAAGCCGGATTGAAAATCCTGATAGTATATACTTCGGGATTACAAATCCCGAAGAGCAAAAGTAAAGTACGTCAAAAAAATAAAGGCCGTTGCAGCAGGTTGCAACAGCCTTTATTTTTAGAAAATGGCCGCTTAACCCACAGTGCTCGGGCAAACGAATTTGGTTTTTGGGATATCAGTTTTAGAGATCGCACCATAACCACCCTGCACATCGATCAGTTGCTCGAAACCACGTGCCCTAAGTATAGAAGCCGCGATCATGGAGCGGTAGCCACCAGCACAATGGATATAAAGTGTCTCGTTATTTGGTAAAGCAGCCAGGTTATCATACAGGTAATCCAGTGGGCTGCTCTGGGCTGTAACAATGTGCTCTGCCTGGAACTCACCTGGCTTACGCACATCAATCACGTTTATACTTGCATCCTGTGCATAGCAAGCGGCAAATTCATCTGCAGTTATCGAAGTGATGGTGTCTACCTCTTTTCCGGCTGCTTTCCAGGCTTCTATGCCGCCCTGCAGGTACCCGATGGTATTGTCGTAACCAACTCTGGAAAGGCGGGTAACCACTTCTTCCTCGCGTCCGGTATCAGCTACAAAAAGTATAGGCTGCTTCAGGTCTTTGATCAGAGTACCTACCCACGGCGCAAAACCACCGTCAATGCCAATAAACAGAGAGTTCGGGATAAAGCCTTGTGCAAAAGCCTGCGGTTTACGGGTGTCAAGAATAAGCGCGCCGGTTTCTGCAGCGGCTGCGGCAAAGGCTACCGGCGACAGCGCTGTTAATCCTTTTTCCAGCACCTGGCTGATGCTGTCGTAGCCCTCTTTGTTTAGCTGCACGTTAAAAGGAAAGTAGTTTGGCGGAGGCAGCAATCCATCGGTAACCTCTTTCACAAACTCTTCTCCGGTCATGTCGGCACGCAGGGCATAGTTGTTTTTCTTCTGGTTGCCCAGCGTATCGAACGTCTCTTTGCTCATGTTCTTGCCACAGGCTGAGCCAGCGCCATGTGCCGGGTAAACGATCACATCATCAGCCAACGGCATGATCTTGTTACGCAATGAATCATATAGGAAACCAGCCAGTTGCTCCTGCGTCAGGTCCGATTTGGCAGCCAGGTCAGGGCGGCCAACGTCGCCGATAAACAGCGTGTCGCCGGTAAAGATCGCATAATCCTTGCCCTGCTCATCCTTTAACAGATATGTTGTGGACTCCATGGTATGGCCGGGAGTATGCAGCACTTGTATGATTAGGTTGCCAACTTTCAGTTCTTCACCATCAGTGGCAATGTGCGCATTGAAGGTTGGGTTAGCGTTTGGCCCGAACACAATGGGTGCGCCAGTTGCTTTTGCCAGGTCAAGATGGCCTGAAACAAAATCGGCGTGGAAGTGCGTTTCCAGCACATACTTTATAGTTGCCCCGTTTTCAGCTGCTTTGTCCAGGTATGGCTCTATCTCACGAAGCGGATCGATGATCACAGCTTCGCCGTTGCTTTCGATGTAGTAAGCGCCCTGGGCAAGGCAGCCAGTATAGATCTGTTCTACTTTCATATCGTTAGGTATTAGCGTCGGTGTAAATATCAGCTTTAAAATTACAAATTATGATGACTAATGTCATTACCAATGATCTTGCCGCAGTGATTTATATCAATAAATGCAGGTAAAAGGCGGTGCGGTATCGTAGTGTAATCGCTTGATAATTACTTGACTGTAGATGCCTGTAAAATAGGTGGATAAAAGTTTTGAGTATATAGTAAAATTCGTTTATTTAAGCTTTCTGTTTCACAAACCGCATAAACATGCAGATACGCGTTTACTCATACTTTATACTGGCTATGCTGCTGTTTGCGCAGGTTTCGTGTGTTACCCAGAAACAGCCTGTGTCCACTGCAGACAAGTATGGCCCGGAAACCATTCTGCAACGGGTTAAGGAATCGGAGAAGAAGGTAAGTCGCTTTGTGGGCTTTGCCTTGTATGATCCGGAGTTGGGGCAGATGGTGGTGGAACATAACGCCGACAAGTACTTTGTGCCAGCCTCCAATACAAAACTCTTCACGTTCTACGCCTGCCTTAAAATGCTGGATGACAAACTACCGGCTTTGAAGTATACCGTGCGGGGAGATTCGTTGCTTTTCTGGGGTACCGGTGATCCCACCTTTACGCACATGGACGTAAAGAATACCATTGCCTACGATTTCCTGAAGAAGAGAAAAGAGAAGCTATACTACATCGAAGCACCTTTTAGCAGCACGCCCTTTGCCATTAACTGGGGCTGGGATGACTACAACTATTATTACCAGCCGGAGCGCAGCGTTTTCCCGATCCATGGCAACATCGTAAAATTCTACCGCAAAGAGAACAGTCCGTACACCACGGCACCTGCCTTTTTTAAAGCCTCTGTTAAAGCAGATACGGCAACTGTGCAGCCGCAAGGCGACTCGTTTGTGCGTGGGTGGCGCAGCAACAGCTTGACCTATTATCCGAAAAGCGCCAGGCCAAGTTTTTCGGTGGAGGTGCCTTTTATAACCTCTCCGGAGCTGACCACCCAGCTGCTTGCCGATACACTTAAAAAAGAAGTGCGATTGCTGAAAAAGCCAATCCCGAAAGTATACCAGGTGCTGCCAGGTTTGCCCTCGGACAGTGTGTACAAGCGCATGTTGCAGGTAAGCGATAACTTGCTGGCGGAACAACTGATGGTGTTATGCTCTGGTAAGCTTTCCGATACTTTATCCGTAGAGAAAAGTATAAAATACGTACTGGATAATTACCTGCAGGATCTGCCGGATAAACCCGTTTGGGTGGATGGTTCGGGTTTGTCTGCGATGAACATGTTTACCCCGAGAAGTATAATTGTGCTATTGCATAAGCTGCAGCAGGAACGCCCCAACGAAAGGCTGCTGCCCTTGTTGGCGGTAGGGGGAAGGCCAGGCACTTTCCGGAGCATCTATAAAGCAGAGGTGCCGTTTGTGTTTGGTAAGTCGGGCACCTTGGCGCATGTGCATAACCAGAGCGGCTACATCAGAACCAAAAGCGGGAAGCTGCTGCTTTTCAGTTTCATGAACAACAACTTTAAAGAATCTTCGGATGAGATACGCCAGGAAATGGTGCGCATCATGACCGAGATCCACGAGAAATACTAACCTTGATTTATAAGTTACAGCATCACCTAAACAAGCCATACTATGAAGTTAACTATCCGATCTTTTGCCTTGCAACTGCAGCACACCTTTACCATATCCTACGACTCGCGCGATGTGCAGGACACCCTGATCGTGGAGTTGCAGGACGGAGAGCACAAAGGGTATGGCGAGGCCACCAGCAACCCATACTATGGCGTTACCATTGAAAGTATGACACAGAACCTGGAGAACATCCGGGAGCAGATCGAATCTACCAACATCACTGACCCAGCCGCTTTCTGGGAGCAGGTGCGTCCGGCTTTGCAGCACAGTTCTTTTACACAATGTGCCCTGGACATCGCGGCCCACGACCTGTATGGCAAAAAGATGGGAAAACCCTTGTATCAACTATGGGGCCTAGACCCTGCCAAAGCGCCTGTCTCAAACTATACTATTGGTATTGATACTGTTGAGAAGATGGTGCAGAAGATGAAAGATAAACCGTGGCCGATCTACAAGATAAAACTGGGCACCGACAACGACCTGGAAATTGTGCGTGAACTGCGCAGGCATACTGATGCTATTTTCAGGGTGGATGCCAACTGTGCCTGGGGCGTGGACCAGACGATAAATTACTCGGCAGAGCTGAAGAAGCTGGGCGTGCAGTTTATCGAGCAACCCATGAAAGCCGACAACCTGGAAGGCATGAAAGAAGTCTACAAACATTCTGCCTTGCCGCTGATGGCTGATGAAAGCTGCATTGTAGAGCAGGACGTAGCCAAATGCCATAACCACTTCCATGGAGTAAATATTAAGCTGACCAAGTGCGGTGGTGTAACCCCTGCGCTGCGCATGATCAAACAAGCCCGTAAACTGGGTATGAAAGTGATGATCGGGTGCATGACGGAGTCTTCTGTGGGCATATCTGCCATCGGCCATCTGGCCCCTATGCTGGATTACGTGGATATGGATGGCGCCATACTTCTGAAAGAGGACATTGCCTCGGGGGTAAGAGTAACAGAGAACGGGATTATTTACCCGGAAGCTAACGGTACGGGTGCTTACCTGTTGCCTCAGTTAATAGAAGCTTAAGCCTGTACTATGCCTGTGGTAGAGCAGCTTACCGGCCGAACCGTTGTAGTTGACGGGCAGGAACGCCTATACTTTAGTGGTACCTCTTACCTGGGCATGAACGCTAACCCGGAACTGGCGGCACTGCTGCAGGAGGGGGGCAAACGCTACGGGACTACGTACTCCAGCTCCAGGGCATCGAACCTGAAACTGGCGGTGTATGAGAAAGCGGAGAACATGCTGGCTGCCATGGTAGGAGCAGAGGCGGCGCTTACGTTTTCGTCGGGGTATATGGCGGCGCAGGCCCTGATCCGGACTTTGGATAAGGGGCAGCCATTCTTTTATGCACCCGATGCGCACCCGGCCTTGTGGCGTACGCCTTCCGATGCCAACCATACTTCCTATACTGCGTGGGTGCAGTCATTGGAAGAGCGTTTTGAAACAGTAACAGAGGAAGTCGTGCTGGTGATGAACTCTGTGGACCCTCTCAGGGCCTGCAGATATAATTTTGAGTGGGTTGTCAGCTTGCCGGCAGATAAGCAGATTACATTAGTGCTCGATGACTCGCATGGGTTGGGTGTGCTGGGAGAGAAGGGTGCTGGCATGTATCCTGAGCTGAAAAGACTTATTAATTCCAACGTGCGGTTGGTGCTGGTATCGTCACTGGGCAAGGCTTTGGGCATTACTGGCGGCGTGGTGATGGGGTCAGAAGAATGCATTGCAACACTGCGGAAGTCTTTATACTTTGTAGCAGGTTCTCCAGCACCTCCAGCCTATATGTACGCCTATGTGCATGCCGGGCAACTTTATGCTGAGGCCAGGCAGCAACTTCAACAGAACGTGCAGGTTTTCCAGGAATTGGTAAGTCACACGCAGTTGTTTGCTTATTTTGATACCTATCCGGTTTTTTATACTTCCGACCACCATTTATACTTTGCTTTAAAAGACAAGGTAATCATTTCCTGCTTCCCTTACCCCGAACCCAACAGCGAACCCATCACCCGCATCATCATCAACAGCCTGCATACTTCAGAGGATATTGCTCAATTGGCTGAGATGATTGGGAAGTATAGTGTAGGGGGGAAGGTGAAGTATAAAGTATAAGCGGTCTAGGGTCCAACAGCTCCCTCTCCCTTTGAAAGTCCAGTATTTTGATTGTGTAGCAATCGTTGTTAAGTATGCTGCTTTCTCTCTGTATGTTTATCTAATTGCTGTTCATCCTCAGTCTTACCTGCCTATAGTTTCACCTTAGGCTTTGGTGCCCTCAAGGCCGGGTGGCCTCGTCCTTGGCCATCGCGCTGCTTTCGCTTCCTTTGCTCCTAACGTCGCAATGCCTCACTCCGTTCGTCACCGGAACCTCTCGAGGCGCTCAGTCCAAGGACTGGGATGGACACTTCTTTGTAAGCGGCTGTCGCAATTGGAGAGGAAGTATAAAGTCCGATTTGTAGGGACAGGTCGTGACCTGTCCGAGGAATAGCCTCAGCAATGAAACTTACATTATAATGTAGTAATAGCAGAGATTCCCCTCTCGAGAGGGGTGCAGGGGTGTGTCAATCGTTCACTAAAAACTCCCCTACTTTGACTCTAAAGGGGGCCCCTTCACCCCCAGGAGGGGATAAAGGGGTGGTTTGACCCGGTATTATGAAAGTCCCCCTTTGAAGGGGGCGTAGGGGGATGTTTACATCCTGCGAAAAACTCCCCACCTTAGCTAAATCTACAATCCCGGATCTACATAAATCGAAAAGGGAAGAAGACCTACGAATAAAAAAATCCCGCTACCTTAACCTGGCAGCGGGATTCTGAAATTATTTGAATGCGGACGCACTATTCATAAATAGAACTGGCGCGCAGGTCAATCACATTTTGGCTCGGCTTTAGGCGTTTTGTTCGGAGGTAACGGTTGTTTTCGTAGTCATCATAATTGGCGGCTGCAGGGTCCATGGAGTTGATGCGCACGCGGCCAGCTGAATGGATAAACTCTTTGTTGCCCCCGATCCACATACCAACGTGAACTACACGCTCTGGCTTACCGTCTTTGGCTGGTGTGCCGAAGAACAATAAATCGCCGGGGCGCAGGTTGTCCCAGTTCTTCTCTGTATCTACCAGTTCGCCCTCGTGCACTTGCTGCGAGGCATCGCGGGGCAGCACCATGCCGTTCATAAAGTACACCGTTTTGGTAAATCCGCTGCAGTCCACGCCTTTAAAGGAAGTGCCTCCCCATAAGTATGGAAGCCCCAATAACTGCTTACTGGTTTTCACAAGGTTTTCCTCGGTTGGCTGCCGGCTTGTGATCCAGTCTTTATAAAGTATGGCTTCTGATGCAGGTATAAATCCGGTGCGGCCATCCGGGAAACTCACTTCGTAAAAGTCTTTGGCTTTGTTTTTCAGTAGCATCACGTCACCATAAACAAGGTCTGAGATAGTGGCGCTCCGCTTATCTGAAGATGAAAAGACAAACCCATACGGATTCGTATAAATTAGCTTTTCGCCTTTCTGCCAGCTTTCCAGTTCAGCTTTGGTCATCAGCTTTATACCAGCGTAATCTACCCAGGCCAGGTAATGATCCGGGGTTTGTACCAGGTACCAGCCGTTTTCCTTTTTCCATACTTTTACCGGGGTACCCATAGTAGCCTGTGTGGCTAACTCTGCCGGGTGTTTTGGCTGTGAGCGTATGTTGGCCACTGAGATCGTAACCACGCCATAGTGTTTGCCATCCAGCTCAGCCTCCGGCAGTACGTTGATGCTATCTGTAAAAGCCAGGTTTGCTGCCTGCAGCCTTTTCAACAGTTCGGCCTTTGCCTCCGGAAGTATGGTTTCGCCGGTGAGCACACCATTCTCTTTAGCGGATACATCGAACAGCACCGTGCGTTTGTCTGGCGCAAATTGCTTGCGCACCGCCTCTATGTGTGTGGCAAGCGGCGAAGGGGCTGGGCTTGTGGCTGTAGGCATGGTTGTTTTTGTTGATGTGCAGGCTAGTAAAGTGCCAAGTAACAATATAGAAGCACCGTTTTTCATAGTAAAGTATGTTTCAGGATTAACCTAGCGTTCCAGAGTATAACTTAAATTATCGGAATAAAATTCTGTCAGGGGGCTACCAGTTGCATCATTAACCCAGACAAATAAGCACCATAAGTACCTACAGCATAGCCCAGAATAGAGAGTAACACGCCAACAGGGGCAAGCGCAGGATGAAAGGCAGCCGCCACAATAGGGGCAGAGGCGGCCCCGCCCACATTCGCCTGGCTACCCACCGCCAGGAAGAAGAACGGCGCGCGTACCAGTTTACCGATCACGAATAGCAACAGCATGTGCACTATTATCCAGATGATACCTACGAGAAATAAACCCGGCTGACTGACAATGGCTGTAATATCCATCTGCATACCGATGGTGGCTACCAGTATGTACAGGAAAAGACTGCCTATTCTGGTGGCACCTACGCCTTCCAGGTCACGTGCTTTGGTAAATGACATCAAAATACCAATCGTTGTGGCGATTACCACGATCCAGAAAAAGCCAGAAGTCAGGCTGAACTTATCAAGGTAAGGTGCATTCAACTCGATCCAGGGGGCAATGATGTCGGCAAAGAAGTGAGCTATACCCGTAACACCCAGGCCAACACCGGCTATCATGGCCAGGTCAGCCAGGCTTGGGATCTTCATGATGCTTTGCTGGTGCGTCTCTATCTTTACTTTCAGGTCGTTTACAGCAGTACTATCCGCCTTAAAGAACCTGTCGATGCGTTCGCTGATACCTGCCCCGTAAAGTAACACGGCCATCCATACATTGGCTACTATCACGTCAACGGCGATCACAGCGGAGAAAAGGTTCGGGTCTGGTTTAAACACCTCAAACATGGCCAACTGGTTGGCACCGCCGCCGATCCAGCTGCCGGCTATGGTTGAAAGCCCGCGCCATACAGCCATCGGACCCTCTCCGCCCACTATGTCAGGGGCAAAGGTTGACACGATCAGTATGGCCATAGGTCCTCCGATCATGATGCCTGCCGTGCCGGTTATAAACATTAAGCCCGCTTTATGGCGAAGCTTCCAGATCTCCTTCAGGTCCAGGCTCAGGGTAAAAAGCACCAAACTGGCAGGCAGCAAGTAACGCGACGCCACTGTGTACAAGCCAGATTGCGCTCCGGATATGATGTTGAGGGAGTTAAGTATACTTGGGATCAGGTAACAAAGCAGTACCGAAGGCACCACTGAGTAAAACTTTCTGAAAAAAGGATGCTTGCTGGCCGAGGTTTTAAACACAAATGCCAGAATAACTACCAGAATCCCCAGCACAACGGCATCGTTGGTGATTAGCGGGGCTGGCGAAGAGACTTGCTCCATGTAGGTGTTGTCGTGTTAGTGTTGTTGAGAATTGATGGTGCGGCAACTTGCAGTGTTTACTCAAAATCTGACCTAATGCCGCAACCCTAAACTACGTTATTTTTATTGGGATTATCAATAGAAAATATAACGTATTGGGTGATTTGTATTTTCTGTATACTACAAGTTGGTGAATCATTGTTTCTAATACGATTGTCATCCCCCTACCCCCTTCAAAGGCAGGGTCGTGTCATTCTAAGATTAATCTTATATAGCACAAGTTTTTAAGTTCATTGCCTGCTGTTTCTGGCCTTTCAGGCCAGTTGAGTCGGAGACTCAACATTACTTGTAAGTCACGAATCTGGAGATTCGCGCCAGGAAATAGTAGAATGAAACGACCCTGCCTTCAAAGGGGGACAATCACTTATGTAATTCCCCTCTTGAGAGGGGCCTACTACTATTAGGACACAAATTTACATACGCTGTTATTCCTGCCGCGAGTTGAAAACTCGCGGTAGATTGAGCATTTTATACTTGTGTTCTAAGCGTAGCTTGAGAGGGGCAGGGGGATGATTATACCTGTGTAGAGTCCTGATGTACCTAAAAACAAAAAGAGGAACCAACAACTAAGTCGTTTCCTCTTTCAAAGTTCAAGTACACTTAGTATACTTTATACTTACCAGATTCTGATTCTGTCTTCTGGCTTTTTGTACAGCTTATCACCCGGTTTCACATCGAATGCTTTGTACCAGGCATCCATGTTAACTGGAGCACCAATTGTACGGTATTGTCCCGGAGAGTGAGTGTCTGTCAGGATAAGCTGAGCGGCTGTTTCCGGAAGGGTATTAGCGCGCCATACCTGTGCCCATGCTAGGAAGAAACGCTGATCCGGCGTAAAGCCATCGATCATTTCGTTAGACTGGCCCTGCTTCGTCATTTTAAACGCTTCGTATGCAGCGCTCAAACCACCAAGGTCACCGATGTTCTCACCTAACGTAAGCTTGCCATTCACATGGATGGTATCAAGTACAGTGTAATCATCATACTGCTTGGCAAGGGCAGCTGCCTTCTCCTTGAATTTAGCTAAGTCTTCTGCTGTCCACCAGTTGCGCAGTGTACCGTCTTTGTCGTATTGGCTGCCAGAGTCGTCGAAACCGTGTGAGATCTCGTGGCCGATCACGGCACCGATACCACCATAGTTAACCGCATCGTCGGCATTCGGGTCGAAGAACGGGAACTGCAGGATACCTGCCGGGAACACGATCTCGTTCATTACCGGGCTGTAGTAGGCGTTTACAGTCGGAGGTGTCATGCCCCAACGCTCACGGTCTACTGGCTTGCCAAGCTGGCTTACCATTTTGTTGTAACCCCACTGGCCAGCGTTGCGCATGTTTGTAAAGAAGGAGTTGCGAGAGATCTCCAAACCTTCGTAAGCCTCCCACTTGTCAGGGTAACCCACCTTCGGACGGAAAGCATGCAGTTTTGCCAGTGCTTTCTCTTTTGTGGCGGCACTCATCCAGTCCAGTCCTTTGATGCGGATCTCGTAAGCCTTGATCAGGTTGGCGATCATCTCGTTCATACGTGCCTTTGCTTCCGGCTTAAAGTGCTTCTGCACATACAGCTGTCCCAGCAATTCGCCAATAGTGCCGTCCGTCAACTGCGACATGCGCTGCCATCTCGGGGTCTGTACTTTCTGGCCCGTTAAGGACTGTGAATAGGCAAAGTTAGCGTTCACAAAATCAGCGCTTAAGTATGGCGCAGCAGATTTCAGTACGTTCCACTGCATGTAAGTAGCCCAGTCTTTGGTAGGCACACTCTTCAGCATCCCGTTTAGCTCAACAAAGAATTTCGGGTTGTTCACAAGTATAGTGTCCTCGCCGTTTACTTTCATCTTTGCCATCAGCGCTTTCCAATCCATATTCGGAGTGGTTTTGCTAAACTCGGCTACAGCAAACTTATTGTAGGTTTTGTGCGGGTCGCGCATCTCTACGCGTGCCATTTGTGCAGCAGCCAGTTTCTTCTCTAAAATGAAGATTGTCTCGGCGTTTTTCTCGGCAGTTGCTTTTGGCACACCTGTTAAAGTAAACAGGGTAGTGATGTAGTTTTTATAGGCAGCCTGGATCTTCTGGCTGCGTGCGTCGTCTTTCAGGTAATAGTCACGGTCTGGCAATGTGGTGCCACCCTGGCTAAGCTGCGGTATCATGGTGTTCGGGTTCTTGCGGTCCTGGCCCACAAAGAAACCAAACATAGGAGAGCCGGAGCCAGTGGTGCGCATGTACGCCACCTCATTCAGCAAACCGTTAACATCTTTTATCTTGCCGGTTCTTTTCAGGTCGGCTTTAATAGGCGTGTAACCCGCTTTCTCTATAGCTGCGCTGTCCATGGCGGCGGCATAGAAATCGCCAACACGTTTCTCCACAGAGCCAGCAGCAGCATTGGTTTTGGCAGCCGATTCGTTCAGAATGTTTCTAACCGCGTTGATGTTAAAATCACGCAGTTCGTTAAAGCTGCCCCAACGCGTTTCTTTTGCCGGAACCGGGTTGTTGCGTAGCCAAACACCGTTTGCATAAGTATAAAAATCATCGCCTGGCTTCACCGCAAGGTCCATGTTGGCCTTGTCGATAAACACCGTTCTTTTGTTCGGCTCCTCGGGTTTGTATTGAGCCGATGCTTCAGTGGCCGTAAAAACAGCAGCTCCAAAGAGTAAGATCCGGAGGTGGTTTTTCCAGTTGTTCTTAGACTTCATGGTTGTCATTGGTTGTAAGTAGTAGTTTAGTTTTAAGTTAAAATAGAATTAGTTGGATGTTTCTGCTTCAATTGTTTTAGCAATGTAAAACAGCTCAATGTAAGGGTTTATCATGAAATTCCTGCAAAATATCAGCGCTGCCAAAGTATAAATTTGATAATCAGGAGCAGAAGTTTTAAAGGCTGTTGCCAGTCACATACTATAAGTATAAATCCTTACCACCAGTTATGCACTATTACCGTTAAAAGTGTAGGTTAGATGAAGAAAGAGGCGCAGGGTTTAATCAGGGGTTCGTTTAATATGGTTTCAGGGTCGTTTAAATTAATTGCACTTTTTAACGTAATTTTACCTTGTATATAACAAATCTATTCAGTTGTTCCTTAACCATCCGATCGTTTTGAAAAGATTCCTGCTATACTTTTCCCTGGCTGCTTTCATGCTGTGCGGTGCTGTAAATGCCTATGGCCAGCGCACGAAATCCAAAACCAGACGCACAACCATACAGAAGGCAATTGTTACTTCTTTTGATGCCAAAAGAGATCCTGCTTTCCTGGCGAACCTGAACTCTAAGTGGGTTGACTCGGTGATGAAGACCCTGACTCCAGAGGAACGCATTGCGCAGCTGATCATGATTCCGGTATACTCCAACCGCAACCAGGCCCACATCGACTCGATCAGCAATATCATAAAAACCTACAAAGTAGGCGGCTTGATCTTTTTCCAGGGCGGACCGGTGAGACAGGCCAGGATGACGAACCGCTACCAGGCTGAGAGCAAAGTGCCTTTAATGGTAAGTATAGATGCCGAATGGGGACTCATCATGCGCCTGGACAGCACGGTGCGCTTCCCGTACCAGATGGCGCTGGGCGGAATAGAAAACGAAGAACTGATCTATGAAATGGGGGCGGAGATCGCACGGCAGAGCAAGCGGCTTGGCATACATGTAAACTTTGCACCGGTAGTAGACATTAACAATAACGCCAATAACCCGGTTATCGGCTTTCGCTCTTTTGGCGAGGACAAGTATAACGTGGCCCGTAAGTCCATTGCCTACATGAAAGGCATGCAGAGTGAACATGTTCTGGCAAACGCCAAGCACTTTCCGGGGCATGGCGATACCAACGTAGACTCGCACGCCGACCTGCCTGTCATTCACTTCTCCCGCATTCGCCTCGACTCTACGGAGCTGTACCCGTTCCGTGAACTGATGAAAAACGGGCTGGGCAGCGTGATGGTGGCCCATATGAACATCCCGGTGCTAGATAACACCCCGAACCTGGCATCCACATTGTCTGAAAAGATCGTGATGGACCTGCTCAAAAAAGATATGAACTACAAAGGCCTGGTGTTTACAGATGCTTTGAACATGCAGGGGGTAGCCAAATTCTATGACCCGGGCATTGTGGATGTAAAGGCACTGCTGGCTGGCAACGATGTGCTCCTGAACACCATGGACGTGAAAACAACCATCGAAGAAGTAAAGAAAGCCATCGCAAACGGACAGATCACACAGGAAGAGATCGACGCTCGTGTTCGTAAGCTGCTGGCCGCCAAACAGTGGGTAGGTTTGGATGAGTATAAGCCTGTGGAACTGAAGAACCTGGTTGCTGACCTGAACAACCCATATGCCCAGTACCTGAGCCGGCAGTTAACTGAAGCCTCCCTGACGCTGCTTCGCAACAAGCAAAGTATACTCCCGCTTAATAAACTCGATACACTGCGCATTGCTGCCCTGGCCATTGGCACCGATAAGGAAACTGATTTCCAGAAAGGGCTGGCACGGTATACCAAAGTCGATACTTTCTTCCTGAAACCAACTGCTTCTATTTCCGAGCTTTTGCAGTTAAAGCAGGACCTTTCAAAGTATAACCTCATCATTGCCGGTGTGCACAGGCTCAACCTGAAAGCCGGCAGCAGTAACTTCGGAATCACCGCCGAGATGGACCTGTTCCTGAAAGACCTAATCCGCAGCAAGCCAACAGTAGTGAGCGTGTTTGGAAATGTGTATAGCCTGGCCAAACTTGAAAATCTGGATAAAGCTGATGCCGTGCTGGCTGCTTACCAGGAAACGCCGGTAACCCAGGACCTGGCAGCACAGTTGATATTTGGCGGGATAGGGGCAAAGGGTAAACTACCAGTGGCTGTATCAAACGCGTTCAAACTTGGCGACGGACTGAAAACACCTGGTGGTATACGACTGGCATACAGTATGCCGGAAGCCGTGGGCCTTAAGTCGGAGCACTTAACAGGGATCGATTCTCTGGTTGCCGAGGCCATACGCGAAAATGCGACTCCTGGCGCCCAGGTGCTGGTGGCCAAAGACGGCAAGGTGATCTACCAAAAATCATTCGGCTACCACACTTACGATAACCAGACACCAGTACAAAACACCGACCTCTACGACCTGGCCTCTGTGACCAAGATAAGCACCACCATGGCTGCTTTTATGAAACTGAGCGGAGAAGGGCGGTTCGATGTAGACAATACCATCGGTTCCTACCTGCCAATGCTGCAAGGAACAGACAAGGAAAACCTGAAGTATAGAGATATCCTTACACACCAGGCGCGTCTGTACGCCTGGATACCATTCTGGAAAGAGACCGTGAAAAAAAGCGGCAAGTTTAAGTGGCGCACTTTCAAGGATGAACCTTCCAAACGCTTCCCGATAAAGGTGGCAGATAACCTCTACATGCACCGGAAATATCACGAGAAAATCTACAAGACCATAGCCGAGTATCCGCTTAACGAGAAGCCAGGCTATGTGTACAGCGACCTGTCGTTTATACTTGCGCCACTGGTGATCCAAAACATTACCGGTGAGGACTTTGAAACCTACCTGAAAGAGAACTTTTACGAACCGCTGGGAGCCACAACACTTACGTTCAACCCATACTTGCATTACCCGCTGTCGCGCATTGTGCCTACCGAGTTCGACCCACATTTCAGGAAAAGCCTGCTGCATGGCACTGTAAACGATGAAGGCGCTGCCATGCTGGGAGGTGTTAGCGGCCACGCCGGCCTGTTTGGTAACGCCAACGACTTAGCCAAGCTGATGCAAATGTACCTTAACGATGGTGAGTATGGCTACCATCGCTACATCGCCGATAACGTGGTGGAGAACTTCAGCAAGTGCCAGTTCTGCGAGCAGGGCAACCACCGCGCACTAGGCTTCGACAGGCCAGCCAAACCAGGCGAGCAGAACAGCAATGCCGCCCCATCGGCACCCAAAGAGAGCTTTGGCCACTCCGGTTTTACAGGTACCTATGCCTGGGTAGACCCCGTAAATAATCTGGTTTATGTATTCCTGAGCAACCGCGTAAACCCAAGCAGGGAAAATCCAAAGCTGAGCAAGCTGAATACCCGCACCAATGTACTGCAGGTGGTTTATGATGCTATCGAGAAGAGTAAGAAGCAGTAATAAATGCCAAAAGTATAAAAAGTCAGCGCCTGTTCCGGTAAAGCACAGTCGCTGACTTTTTTGATGGTATTAGGATACAAAATACGTTCTTAGTATTTATCCAGCCTGAAAATGATTAATCCGGAAGTTTAATAATTTACTCAAGTTGCGATTAACCCACCCCTAAAGAGCTAGCGAGCGCAGCAATCAGGGGTGTGTTTACACCTGCCTGGTTTATCATAAATCGCAACTTGAGTTAAATAATATATTTATCTGGTTGTGGTCTACAATGTATGATAGTTTCTGTAATAGAATATTAGTTTCATGGCGTTGTAATGGTTCTGCTCTTTTTTAGAGAAGCAAGCCGTTTTTCTTACAATTCTTCTGTTTCTTGTCCTCAAACACAGGTTCACTCCTTCAATGTGTTTAGTAAAAGCTTTCCCAATCAGGTGCCTTTCCTGGGGCAGCACTTTAGTAAAAGCTGGCCAGTCATCGGTGCAGAAGCACTCTATTTCAAGCTTCTCCAACTGCCGGTAGAGCCTTCTGACCGTGTGCTGGCTGCGGTTGCCCCAGCTCCAGGCCAGCACCTCGCCCGTCTCCGGCGCGTAGGCGTAGAAAAGCCACCTCTTGCGCCTCTTCCGCTCTTTTACAAACGTCCACACCTCGTCTATCTGTACTGAGGTGTAGCGCTGCTGACGGGGCCTGAACTCACAGGCATCTGCCTGTTTAGTGAGCCACCTGAGCACGGTCTGCCGGTGTGCGCCCGTCACCTGCTCAATGTCGCGTATGCCGGAGTTCCTCACCAGCATGCCCAGCACCAGCTGCTTTGCCTGGGGACGACAGCCAGCCTTTTCATATGCATGTTGAAACTGCTTCCTGCAGGATCGGCACAGGAAATTCTGCTTCCCCGTGCGCTTTACGCCATTTTTCACTACCTTCATACTGTGGCAGTAGGGGCAACTTATCTGGATAGTTATCTCGCACATAACTTCCTATAAACACCCTTGCTGCCATACTTATTCCAATATCATACATTGTAGACCACAACCATTTATCTTGTAGCTTCTTACCACATCTTCCAACCAAAAGCATGCTTAAGTTTATACTTTCCCTTATACTGTATTTTTCTGCTTTGGCTTTATTTGCACAGGTACAGTGGGCGCATCAAATCAAATCAGACTTAACAGATAACTTAGAGGACCATATTGTAGATACCGAAGGCAATATAATAGCTGTCGGGCACTTTGAGGGTACAACCAAAATAGGGAGTTTTACACTAACTAACCAGGAGGCAACGGATATTTTTATCTACAAAGCTACCCAAGGTGGTGATGTATTGTGGGCTAAAGCTCTTAAGGGACCGAGTTACGGAGGCGATGCAGGTTTGGCCACCGATAAGTATGGGAATATTTATGTGACAGGAGGGTTTATCCAGGAACTGATAATTGATGGCATCTCAGTTCTTAAAGGTAACAGTTACTGGAACACCTTTTTAGCTAAATTTGATAAGAAAGGGCAACTACTTTGGGTAAAAGGAATTACAGGCAGCACATCCTTATCTGAGGCAAAGGGCTTTGGGGTAATAGCAGCAAACGACGCAGGAGAGGTTGTTATATCTGTTAACGTTTCTGGTGCTGTATCGATAGGAGCAGGGATGGAAGTAACCAGCGGAAGTGCATCCGCTAATAATTTGCTGCTGGTTAAGTATACTGCAGATGGAAGTATAACATGGTACAGGCAGCCAATAGGTTCCTCTAACACAGTAGTTAAAGACATTTGGCTTGATAATAATGGAGAAGCATACTTTACCGGATTTTATACAGGGACGGTAAGCTTTGGTACAAGTATACTTAAAGCATCTGCAGAAGGCCATGGAGACGTATTCCTGGCAAAGCAAGCTGCTAACGGAGATTTTCTTTGGGCTAAAAGTATAAATAAGACATCTGCCTTGCAACTGAATAACAGCGGTCAGGCAATGGCTTTAGATCCTGTCACCAAAAGCATTTACCTGGCAGGAAACTTTAAAGGCAATATCAGGCTCGATAACCAGGTTATCACCTCAGTCAACACCAGCGAAGACCCTGCCAGCGCTGATATTTTCCTGGCTCGGTATAGTGCGACTGGAACCCTTGAATGGGCTAAAAGATTAGGCACGGATGGCCATGATTTTGTACGTGACATCCAATTGAAGGAGGGTAGGATAGCCGTAGCCGGTGCCTGGAATTTCATGCCCTTTTTTCAGACTTACGATACTACCGGTAAGCTCCAAACCGAGGTAAAATTAGCAACAGCCGGCTGGGCTAACAGCATTTCAATTGTAAACGCTCAGGAGTTTTATTTAGGTGGTTTATTCTTTGGCACTTTCAAAGAAGAAAATGTTTTAGATTGGATAGCCGCCGGGCAGTCTGATGGATTTTTACTAAAGCTGGGTGGATGCTCGGGTAATAATTTGCCGGTGCCCGTTCTGTCGTATAATTGCAATAGTATAAAAGTTGATAATTTTAGTTTTGGTCAAAGAGTTAAATGGTACAGAAACGATGTTGAGATTGCCGGGAAGCAGGATAGTGAACTAATATCGCCTGAAAGTGGTAACTATACGGTAAGTTATGAGAATGGATGCGGCATCAGCTTCAGTACTTCTGTGACTTTCAACAAAGAGACTTTTCTTCCAGAAAGGCCGCAGCTAGAGTATGGCTGTAAAACCATAAAAGTGCTTAACCCGGGTGGCAACAGGATAGCGTGGTACCGGAACGGCCAGTTATTGCCAGGAGAGAATAAAACTGAATTGCCGGTTACAGTAGCTGGAGAATACACTATAGTTTTTAGGAACGAGTGCGGTGAAACGGCTGCTAAGATCAAAGTGGGTCTCACAAATAAAAGCAATTATGCAAGCTACAATGTTATTACCCCGAATGGTGATGGGAAGAATGATTTTTTTGTAGTAGATGCTGCTCTGGTTGGGTCAAGACTACAGGTTTTTAACCGCTGGGGAACAGAGGTTTTTAATGCTGAAAGATATCAGAATGACTGGAACGGGAGTGGGCTTGCTGCAGGTGTTTATTTCTGGGCAATTACCAATGACTGCAAAGAACAGCTAAAAGGATCAGTCACCATTATCCGTTAGTGTTTAAAACTGTTCAGACTAATTAAAACTTAAACTTAAAAAATAGACCAGGAGGGGCTAAGCTCTTTTTGTAATACATGCATCTTTACATAACATCCCTAAACTCCGGCAGCAACGGTAACTGTTATTACATTGGCAACCAACAGGAGGCTATACTTGTAGACGCGGGCATCTCGTGCCGGGAAACCGAAAGGCGTATGGCCCGGCTGGGACTTTCGATGCAGAAGGTGAAGGCCATTTTTGTGTCGCATGAGCACTCCGACCACATCAAAGGTATACCGGTACTGGCCAAAAAGCACCAGCTGCCGGTTTATATTACGCCCCATACTTTACGGAGGGCCAGATTTGAGGAGGTAAGTTTTCCGGTTGAAACGTTTTATGCACAGCAGCCTGTAACAATAGGCAACCTGGAAGTAATCGGTTTTCCAAAACTACACGATGCTATAGACCCTTATAGTTTTGTGGTTTCTTACCAGGGCACAAAAGTAGGCGTGTTCACGGATATCGGGGCACCCTGCGAGCAGCTGATCCATTACTTTAGCCAGTGCCATGCAGCCATACTTGAGGCAAATTATGATGAAGTGATGTTGGCAGAAGGATATTATCCATACCACCTGAAACACAGGATCAGTGGTGGTAAAGGCCATTTATCCAACCGACAGGCCTTAAACCTGTTTACAGCCTATAAATCTGAATACATGAGTCATGTGCTGCTGGCACACCTCTCTAAAAATAACAATTGCCCAAAGCTCGTAGAAACGCTATTTAACGAACATGCAGCCGGAACCGAGATTGTGGTGGCCTCCCGTTACCAGGAAACACCTGTTTTCAGGATATCAAGCAGTAACGATGTTTGTGTAGAGCCTGCTGTGCCATTTGTGCCGGCACCGATAATTAAAGCTGCAAAACCAAAGAGCAAAGCAAAGGTAGCAGACAACCAGCTGGAGTTATTTTAACGAAACGTATAAGTATAAAAGAAGGCGCCTGAAAAAGCGCCTTCTTTTATACTTATACGTTATTTTTTCAAGTTTCTGTCTAGCTTTTCAAGCCTGTTTTTACCGATTAGGGCCAGGGCTGCCGCACTCGCCGTGGCTATGGCAACACCCGTAATCACTGGGTTTATCTTGGATCTGGTATAAATGCTCTTCATGGCATGGCCATCGTAGTTACCGTAAATTTCGCCGTCCTGGCCTGGGTGGTGCAGAGAGCCTTCGTGGTGTCGTGCAGGTTCGTTCTTTTTCTGCTGATCAACCAGCAGTGTTTCGCTGTACCAATCCATAGCATTAGGCGCATACTTGTTCAGACTGCTCATAAATTTGCCGCCACTACCAATAAAAATATCGCGCTGTGGGTGAGCGGCTGCATAAAGTATAGCATCGGCCACTTCCTCAGGCTGGTAAACGGGAGGGGGTAGGGTTGGCTCCTGGTCCATGTAGTTGCGGGCATGCTGGGTGTAAGGGGTGTTTATGGCTGCCGGTTTGATCAGGGTAACTGAGATAGGAGCCTGCTCTTCTTCCAGCTCTAACCGGAGGGCATCGGTAAATCCTTTTACTGCATGCTTGCTGGCGCTGTACATCCCCTGTATTGGAATAGCCACATCCGACAATACACTTCCGATGTTTATAATAGCACCACCCTCACGCGATTTTAAATGTTGGGCAGCCGCAAGCGACCCGTACACCAGTCCCCAGAAATTCGTATCGAAAAGCCGGCGGTTATCCTCATCCGATACTTCCTCCAGGCGTCCGTAGATCGAAACCCCGGCATCGTTTACCCATGTGTCGAAACCACCGAAGCGGCCAAGGGCGGCATCTGAGATTTTATGCACATCCGATTGTTTGCCCACATCGGCCACCACATGTATAGCCTCGCCGCCTTCGTCTTTTATCTGCTGCTCAATTTTGGCAAGGGCCTCGCCGTTGCGTGATGCCAACACTACCCTGGCGCCTTTTTTTGCCGCCCTCAGCGCCGTAGCAAGTCCGATGCCGCTGGAGGCGCCTGTTATCACAATTACCTGATCTTTGAGTGGTTTAAGCTGTAATGCCATATTAATAAGTCTGTTTTAGAGGGTTATACTTCTGTGCTGGTTAAATCCGCACAATAGTATACATACGGTGTGCAGCACAAATCTCATAGCCTGGTTGTGTAAGTGGGCTTAAACAGCGCCTCAACGTATTATTCAAACATGTGAACGCACGTATAATTTGAGTGTAAATCAAAGTGTAAAGATCAAAAACTGATAAAGATCACTTTCCGGGATAAGAAATGTCATAAAGGCTGCCTGGGGTTTTCCTGAACTTTGCTGCATGTAGCAACGGCTTTTGACCATGAACGCAACCCAGGAATATCTCATCCAGAAGTATAACGTACCAGCGCCACGTTACACCAGCTATCCTACCGTGCCTTACTGGGACAAGCAGGTGCCGCATGCGCAGCAATGGATGGATATAGTAAAGTATACTTTTGATGCGTCTAATGCCACTAAAGGGATCAGTCTGTACATCCACCTGCCATTTTGCGAGGTGCTATGTACCTACTGCGGCTGCAATACACGCATCACCAAAAACCACAGTGTAGAGGAAGGTTACATACAGGCCATACTTGCCGAGTGGAGTTTATACTTGCAGCAGTTCACCGAAAAGCCAGTTATCCGGGAGTTGCATCTTGGAGGAGGAACCCCTACTTTCTTTAAACCTGAGAACCTGCGCAAACTGCTGGAGGGAATTTATGAAGGAGCGATACTTCACCCTCAAAAAGAGTTTAGCTTTGAAGGCCACCCAAATAACACCACAACCGAACATTTGCAAACACTTTACGATCTTGGCTTCAGGAGAGTGAGTTACGGTATTCAGGACTTTAATCCGAAAGTACAGCTTACCATTAACCGTATTCAGCCCTTCGAGAATGTAAAGCACGTTACCGATGAAGCCCGCCGTATCGGCTATGAGTCGGTTAATTTTGACCTGATCTACGGCTTGCCTTACCAGACCATGCAAAGCGTTGGCGAAACGATAGACAAAGTTGCGGAACTGATGCCTGACCGGATTGCCTTTTACTCGTATGCGCATGTACCATGGGTAAAACCGGGCCAGCGTAGCTACTCCGACAAAGACCTGCCAGACAATGCTGAAAAACGTGCCTTATATGAACTGGGCCTAACAAAACTGAAATCGCTTGGTTATACCGATATCGGCATGGACCATTTTGCATTGCCAGGTGATGCCTTGTACAAAGCATGGCAAAACAAAGAGCTACACCGCAATTTTATGGGATATACCACTTGCCAAACCGATCTGTTACTTGGGCTTGGAACCTCATCCATCAGCGATGCCAAGTATGGCTACTTGCAGAACCTTAAAAAAGTGGAATCCTATAAAGAGGCAGTGCTTGGCGGAGAGTTGGCTATACTTAAAGGGCATTTCCTGACCGAGGATGACCTCCTTTTGAAAGAAGCTATACTTAGCATTGCCTGCAAAGGGGAGTTGCTGTTAAATGAAAAGCTGCTGTCTATTTTACCGAACAATGATTATGCCCAACTCCAGGAAATGGAGCAGGAAGGCTTGCTGGAATTATCAGATAATAAACTAATTGTAACATCTCAGGGCAAGGCTTTTACCAGAAACATCTGTATGGTTTTCGATTTAAAACTAATGGAAACAGCACCCACTGAGCAACAGGTTTTCAGCAAAGCGATATAAGTTAGACATAGTGATTTAGTGGAAATGCCCTGGTGCTGAAAGGTGCTGGGGTATTTTTATTTGCTGTGTCCTGAGTTTAAAATACAGGTACTGGCGCCAGCATCCAGTTGGTGCCGCCAGGTGCGTGCGAGTCTCCAGACTCGCTTTTGCATTACCGGGTCAAACCACCCCTAACCCCTTGTCTAAGGCGGGGAATTTTTACTAATGATTCTGCGGCTGCTCAAGTAAACTCATTTGCTCTTTGTCATCCAGAAAGGATCTTGCGGGAAGGTAGGTTAAACACCAACTACAGAGTTTATACTTAAGCCGAGGTAAGAACAAAATTCCCCGCCTTAGACAAGGAGGGGTTAGGGGTGGTTGGACCCGGTGCTTAAGTTAGTTCTGTTTATACTCTGATCCTGCAGATCCTGGTCCAGGCGAATCCTTATTAACAGGAAAAGCAGGCTGCAAAGCAACCTGCTTTTAAAACGGCCAGGTGAGGCCGAATATATACCATTTACTAAACTAAACTCTAAAAAATCGCAGAGCTAATGCCCTTATACTTTCTCCTTTTTTCAAAAGAAAATATCGTTACAAGTTGGACTCCTGAGAGTCTCCTCGGCAGGACCTTGGCCTGCAACGCTTATTTGTAACACTACAAAAGTATAGATCTCTTACAGGCAACCAACTGACAAGCATCAACCTAAAAGCTGATACATATCATCTTTTAAGGGTATGCTTCCATTTAACTTTGTTAAGTACCATAAAAAGGGAAATTGAGATGGAAGCCGCACTCCAAACCAATGTTCAGAACTGCTACCATTGCGGGGATTCCTGCGCTGAGGAGCTGATCATAGCACACGATAAAGCATTTTGCTGCTCCGGGTGCAAAACCGTGTATGAGCTGCTGGAGGAAAACAACCTCTGCACCTACTATAACCTGGAGCAGAACCCTGGCATCACAGGTAAATCAAATCTTTCAGAAGCGCGGTTTGCCTACCTCGATGATGCCGGCGTAGAAGCCCATCTTGTAAACTTCCGTAACGATTCTATTTGCAAACTGACTTTTTACGTGCCACAGATGCACTGCAGCTCCTGTATCTGGCTGCTGGAGAACCTGTTTAAGCTGAATCCCGGCATTTCGGAGTCTACAGTAAATTTTCTGCGCAAAGAGATTTCGCTTACATACTTCCATAACAAAACAAGCCTGCGTGAAGTTGTTGCCCTTTTGGCCCGCATCGGCTACGAACCGGAAATAACACTAGCCGATACAGATGGCAAGAAGGTAAAGAAGCAAAGCCACACGATTATCTATAAACTGGGCATTGCCGGCTTTTGCTTTGGTAACGTTATGTTGCTCGCCTTCCCGGATTACCTGGCTGTAACAGATGGGTTGCAGCGCACATTCGGCTCTTTCTTTGGCTACTTAAGCCTTATACTTTCGCTGCCGGTGCTGTTTTACAGTGCGAGGGGCTTTTATACTTCTGCGTGGGAAGGGCTGAAGCAGCGTTTTGTAAACATTGATTTCCCGATAGCCCTTGGCCTGACTGCCCTGTTTTTTGTAAGCCTTTACGAAGTGCTATCCGGTACAGGACCCGGCTACCTGGATTCCTTCACCGGACTTGTTTTCTTCATGCTGATCGGTAAATATTTTCAACAGAGAACATACGACTCCCTTTCTTTTGAGCGGGATTATACGTCATACTTTCCGGTATCTGTAACCGTGCTGAAAGATGGTCAGGAAGAGGCAACAGCAGTGCGTAACCTGAAAGTCGGTGATCGTATCCGCATCCGAAACCAGGAGCTTATACCTGCCGATGCCATACTGCTGCGCGGCAAAGCCATGATCGACTACAGCTTTGTTACAGGTGAGTCGGAGTTGGAGGAGAAAGTGGCAGGGGAAGTGATTTATGCCGGCGGACGACAGGTAGGAGAGAGCCTGGAACTGGAGGTGGTGAAGGAAGTTTCGCAGGGGTACCTGACGCAACTCTGGAACGACAGCGCCTTTTCTAAAGAGGAGAAACAGTCTGTGGCAACGTACGCCAACGTGGCAGGCAAATGGTTCGTTATCGTTACGCTAATTGTAGCCGTCGGAACACTGCTGTTCTGGGTTCCCCGGGATATGGACATGGCGATGCGTGCCTTTACTTCGGTTTTAATTATTGCCTGCCCATGCGCCCTTTCGCTGGCTACGCCTTTTGTGCATGGCCATACCATGCGGGTGTTTGGCCGGAACAAATTCTATCTTAAGAACACATCGGTTGTAGAAACGCTGGCCAAAATAGACACAGTAGTGTTCGATAAAACCGGCACCCTCACAGAGCCTAGTGCTGCAGAAGTCAGCTACTCTGGAAAGGCACTGTCAGCGGATCAGGAAAAAAGTATACTTTCAGTATTGCGTCACTCTACTCACCCGCTTAGCCAGCGCATCAGTGATAACCTGAAAGTAACTCCATATCAAGTTTACAACTTTAAAGAGTATGCTGGCAAGGGAGTATCCGGAGAAGTCAATGGGCAACTGATCAGGGTTGGCTCTGCAACCTACCTTGGCATACCTGCCGATAAAGCTACAGACACTCTGAAAACAACAGTTTATGTTTCGGTTGATGGAGTGGTGCTGGGATATTATACTTTCTACAACGTTTATCGAAAAGGCCTGAAGAGTATACTTACTGATCTGTCTGACAAAAAAGTAGCGGTGCTTTCCGGCGACAACGACCACGAAGCGGCGAGGCTGCGAGAGTTGCTGGGGCCGGAAGCGGAACTGGTATTTAATCAGTCGCCGGTACAGAAGCTGCAAAGTATTCAAGTTCTTCAGGAGAAGCAGCACCAGGTACTGATGGTAGGAGACGGACTGAACGATGCCGGTGCCTTAAAACAAAGCGATGTAGGAATAGCCCTGACTAACAGCGTGACTAATTTCTCACCGTCATGCGATGCTATACTTGATGCCACCGCATTCGATAAACTGAGCAGGTTCCTGGCCTTTTCCAAAAAGTCGATGCGCATTATACTTGCCACCTTCGCTGTGTCGCTGGTATACAATGTTATTGGTCTGTCACTGGCAGTGCAGGGTTTGTTCTCGCCAATCGCTTCTGCTATACTTATGCCGATCAGCTCACTGAGCGTGATCATCTTCGCCACCCTCTCCGTCAAGTTTGCATCCAAACGGGCAGGATTGTAAATACATAAGACCTCGCAGCGTGCGCAGCTCCTGCGAGTGTCTTGTGAGGTAGTGAGTTAAAAAGTTAGAGAGTTTGAGAGTTAGTATTCACTCATGCACTCATCCGCTCATTCAAAATTTACTTGTTTTATTTGCAAGACACTCGCAGGAGCTGCGCACGCTGCGAGGTCTTAGAACTAATTACTAATTCATAATTAATAATTCATCATTCATAATTAAAAAGCCATGTACATCATCTTTTTAATGATCGCCATCAGCATCTCAGTAGCGGCATTGTTTCTGGGAGCATTTCTGTGGGCTGTCAGGTCTGGGCAGTACGACGATGATTATACACCAGCCGTACGCATGTTATTTGATAATGAAACAGCGCCAACTGTTAAAGGTAAAGAGGCCCCTAAGCCGCAGCGGGCTTAGGGGTTATACTTTATGTGGTTCCGGGGCTTACTACTAATCGTTTAAGCCTCACTTGTCAAATCTTTGGGCAGGTCTTATCCTACGAAGGTCTAAATACTGCCCATTCTAAATGAATTTCTGAATAGGTTTACTCCAGCAGGTGTAAACACACCCCTTCACCCCTCTCAAGAGGGGAATTTAGGCCTTTTCTTTAGCGAGCTTTCATTTTCATTGAAGAAGTCAATCCTTGGACAGGTCTCGACCTGTCCCTACGAATCAAAATATATCCTTGCTGGCCAATTGCAACAGCCTTCAGCTAAGAAGTGTCGATCCCAGCCTTTGGGTGGGGGAAGGGGCCCTCGATAAAGAGCGCCTTCTATTGTTGCGGTGCCCGCTAGGGCAGCCCGCAGCGGAGCGAGGAGCAGCTTCAATAGACAGCGCGATGCCCAAAGGCGAGGCCTCGCGGCCTTGAGCGCAGCAAGCCTGAGATGAAACTATAAGCCTGTTAGACTGAGGGAGTACAGAAATTCGATTCATAACCAGAAATTTACTCAAGTTGTCTTAACAGCCAACGCTATAAAATTTCGTTTCCAGCACCCAGCCTCACACTACTGATATCAATCAATCCAGATACTGACATTCATCATCTTTTCAAAAGCTGTACTTACCGAATTTTGAAGTGTTGATTCAGGCATTTACACATACTTCTGAACCAACATTTCCAGAGAGAATAATCAAAACAAACAAGTATAACTTAAACAAAAGAGGACACCGCACATGTCAAGTAATGTAGCTGAAGTCTTGGAAAATGCACCCGACCGGGTGGTGCCGAAAGGCAGGGACCGGGGGTTAACCGACACGTTCTTTTATGACAACAAGATCGTTCGGGATTTTGGTATAGCCACCGTGTTCTGGGGAATTGCCGGTATGCTGATAGGCGTGATCATTGCCTTCCAGCTGGCTAACCCGGATGTGAACATGGGGAACCAGTATACCACTTTTGGTCGTGTAAGGCCGCTGCACACAAATGCTGTGATCTTTGCCTTTGTGGGTAACGCCATTTTTATGGGTGTATATTACTCGCTGCAGCGCCTATGCAAAACCCGTATGTACAGCGACATACTCAGCAAAATCAATTTCTGGGGCTGGCAGCTAATCATTGTTTCTGCGGTAATCACGCTTCCGTTGGGTATCACTACGTCTAAAGAATATGCAGAGCTGGAGTGGCCGATCGATATTGCCATTACCCTGATCTGGGTAGTGTTCGGCTGGAACATGTTTGGAACGATTGCCAAGCGCCGTGAGAAGCACATGTACGTGGCCATCTGGTTCTACATTGCCACCTTCCTGACGGTTGCCGTGCTGCACATCGTGAACTCTTACGAGATGCCGGTTAACTTCCTGAAGAGCTACTCTGGCTACGCCGGTGTGCAGGATGCGCTGGTGCAGTGGTGGTATGGCCACAATGCGGTTGCATTCTTCCTGACAACGCCATTCCTGGGCCTGATGTACTACTTCCTGCCGAAGGCGGCGAACCGTCCGGTTTACTCTTACCGCCTTTCTATCATTCACTTCTGGTCGCTGATCTTCATCTATATCTGGGCTGGTCCGCACCACTTGCTTTATACTTCATTGCCGGACTGGGCACAATCGCTGGGTGTGGTGTTCTCCGTAATGCTGATCGCGCCGAGTTGGGGTGGTATGATCAACGGTTTGCTTACATTGCGTGGTGCCTGGGATAAGGTGCGCGAAGAGCCGGTGCTGAAGTTTATGGTGGTAGCAGTTACAGCTTACGGTATGGCAACCTTCGAAGGCCCGATGCTGTCGCTTAAAAACGTGAACGCCATTGCGCACTTCACTGACTGGATCGTAGCACACGTGCACGTAGGTGCCCTTGGCTGGAACGGCTTCCTGACATTTGCGATGCTGTACTGGTTGTTCCCACGCCTTTACAAAACGCAACTGCACTCTAAAAAGCTTGCCAACGCGCACTTCTGGTTAGGTACGCTGGGTATACTTTTCTATGCCATTCCGATGTACTGGGCGGGCTTTACACAAGGCTTAATGTGGAAACAGTTCACAGCAGAAGGTACTTTACAGTACTCTAACTTCCTGGAGACCGTGCTGCAGATCGTACCGATGTACTACCTGCGTGGTATCGGTGGTGTGCTATACTTGGGTGGTGTATTCCTGATGGTGTACAACCTGTACAAAACAGCCAAATCTGGTAGCCTGGTAGCTGACGAAAGAACAGAAGCTCCGGTAATTGTACCTTCAGTTCCTAAAAATGCAGGTCACTGGCATAGCTGGATCGAGAAGCGCCCTACACAAATGGCTGTTTTCGCTACAGTTGCTATTGCAATCGGTGGATTGGTAGAGTTTATACCTGCTTTTGTGATCAAGTCTAACGTTCCTACCATTGCCAGCGTGAAGCCTTATACTTCGCTGGAGTTACAGGGCCGCGACCTGTACATCAAAGAGGGTTGCGTTAACTGTCACACGCAAATGGTTCGTCCATTCAGATCGGAAACAGAGCGTTACGGTGAGTACTCTAAAGCAGGTGAGTTCGTGTACGACCATAACTTCCTGTGGGGCTCCAAGCGTACCGGTCCGGACCTTCACAGAGTAGGTGGTAAGTACCCACACAGCTGGCACTACCACCACATGATGGACCCTACGTCCATGTCACCGGGCTCTATCATGCCAGCTTACCCATGGTTGTTTGAACAGGACATCGACCTGAGTACGACACAGGATAAACTGAAGACCCTCAAAACACTGGGCGTACCTTACGAGGATGAGTACATCGCCAACGCCAACGAAGACCTGTTGAAGCAGGCTAACAGCATCGCGGCTGATCTGAAGAAAGAAGGTATCGAGGTAAAACCAGAAGCCGAAATCGTTGCCCTGATCGCCTATCTGCAGCGCCTGGGTACAGATATTAAAGTGAAAACGGAAGAATAACCGACACACGTATCACGTATCACGACACATGATTTTCAAATTATTTAAGTCGTGATACTTGATTCGAGATACGTGATACGTGTGTCACAAAGTCTAGAAAAATGTACAAAAACGTTTTACAAGCCATTGACGGCATCGAAATATATCCGCTGATCTCGTTTGGCATCTTCTTTCTGTTCTTCCTTGGGTTAATTGTGTATGTGGCCCTGATGGACAAAAAGCATGTGCATGACATGAGCTATGTTGCCTGCGGTAACGAAGATGAGAACACCACAAGGGAAGGAGTAAGACAATGATCTCGTTAAAGACAATTTTACGAAAAAGCAGCCTTGCTCTGGTGGCAGGTTTGCTGCTGCTAAGCGCGCCTGCAGTGCAGGCACAGGATGCCGTTGCCGGTAAAGCTATCTTCGAAGGTAACTGCCAGGCCTGCCATAGTATAGATGCCGATGTTGTAGGTCCTGCGCTGAAGGATGTGCATAAGCGCAGAGGCGATGAGTGGCTGGTGAAGTTTATCAAGAACTCTCAGGAGTTGGTGCAGGCCGGCGATAAAGATGCTATTGCAGTTTACGAGAAATTCAACAAGGTGCCAATGCCTGCTTTTGGCAGCTCGCTTTCAGATGAGGATGTGGCAAATGTTATCGCATACATTAAGGCAGAGAGTGATAAACCAGCCGTAGCAGCTGCTGAAATACCGTCCACTCCAGGTGCGGAAACAGAGGCCGGCCTGTCAGAAGCAGATACAGAAGTTGCTTTTCTGGACCTTCCGCCGATGCTGCTGTTCACGTATGCACTTGCCGCATCCATTATCCTGCTCACCATACTTATACTTGTTACGCTCTTCCGCATCTTTATACCTATGATGGGAGACTCGATCTACGATGAAGATTTCCGTAGTTCGTTTGCGGGGCGAGTACTGTTCCTGATGCGCGGTGATGCAACCTTGATGACAGGTGTGGCAAAAGACCACATCCATTCTGATCATGATTTCGATGGTATCCAGGAGTATGATAACGACCTCCCGCCGTGGTGGAAAGCCATGTTTTATGTTACCATCGTTTTCGGTATCGGTTATATGCTGCACTTCCATGTGTTCCGGACAGGTGCACTGCAGGAGGAAGAGTATGAGATGGAAATGCAGCAGGCAGCCTTGTTCGCCGCTAAAAACGCTGACGACCCGAATGCTGTTACAAACTATGAAGTACTAACCGATGCTGCTGCGCTGGAGTCTGGTAAATCACTCTTCAACACGAACTGCGCTGCCTGCCATGGTCAGGAAGGACAGGGTACTGTAGGGCCTAACCTGACAGACGAATACTGGCTGCATGGTGGCGATGTGAACGACATCTTCAAGACTATCAAGTTTGGTGTGCCGGCAAAAGGTATGGTGCCATGGCAGGGCAAGCTTACCAAAGATCAGATCCTGGAAGTATCCAGCTACATCCTGAGCCTGCAGGGCACAAACCCGGCAAATGCCAAAGAGCCGCAGGGCGAGAAAATGTAAAGTATAAAAGCTGATGAATAGGTAAGTTGCAGGTGCTCATGTGCCTGCAACTTTTTTGTTTATAGTCTAACTCTTTTGCCCTCGCTCGCCTCCGGCGAGTGTGAGTTATAATCAGGCCTCTGGCCAATTTAATTTGTACCATGAAAGACAGGTGGCGGGACGCCACAAAATAGCCCACACTCGCCGGAGGCGAGCGAGGGCAGTAGTTCTTTGAAAAACTTGAGTCAGCAGCCGTGACTGATGAAGATCACCGGGAAAGATGACTTTCGTCATCTTTTTACACATGCTGATTGCGGAATTTTGTAACAGTAGATTTTGGAGAAAGTGGTGGCAGAAAATAACACTCACTCATACAAAATTCACTCATTCAAAATTATAATCAGGCAGGAGTAATATCCGCACAAATTATCACTGCCATGGCAAGCAAAATCCAAACGGCCCCCGATGAGTTTCGGGACCACATCTCTACGGTTGATGAAGAGGGTAAACGCCTGTGGGTGTATCCTAAGCAACCAAAGGGTAAACTTTATACTTATCGCAAGCTTGTCAGCTATTTGTTGCTGACGTTGCTATTTGCTGGTCCATTCATTAAGATCAATGGCTTGCCACTGCTCATGCTGAATGTGGTGGAGCGTAAGTTCGTGCTCGTCGGTATTTTGTTCTGGCCGCAGGATTTCTTTCTGCTGGTGCTGGCTTTCCTTACGCTGGTAGTCTTCATCATACTTTTCACGGTAGTATACGGCCGCATTTTTTGTGGCTGGGTTTGTCCTCAGACCATTTTCATGGAGATGGTTTTCCGCAGGATTGAGTACGCCATCGAGGGGGATTATACCAAACAGCGTGCTTTAAACAAGATGCCCTGGAACACTGAGAAAATCCTTAAGAAAGGGGCTAAACTCAGCATCTTCCTGCTCATCTCCTTTGTCATCTCAAACTTGTTTTTGGCTTATATCATCGGTGTTGATGAACTGCAAAAAGTGATTGTGGAGGGGCCGCTGGAGCACAAAGCTGGCTTCGGTGCATTGCTATTGTTTACCGGTGTTTTCTTCTGGGTTTTTGCCTGGTTCCGTGAGCAGGTCTGCACCATTGTTTGTCCGTATGGCCGCTTGCAGGGGGTAATGCAGGACAAGAAAACCGTGATAGTAGCCTATGATTATACTCGTGGAGAACCGCGCGGCAAACTGCGCAAAAACCAGGTCAGAACAGAAGGCGACTGTATCGACTGCAACCAGTGCGTTTATGTTTGTCCTACGGGTATAGACATTCGCAACAGTTCACAGCAGCTGGAGTGTATCAACTGTACTGCCTGCATCGATGCCTGCAACGACATTATGCGCATGATCGACAAGCCGGAGGGATTGATCCGGTATGAGTCGGAAGAGGCATTGGAAACAGGCCGGAAGTGGACCTTTTTGACACCGCGCGTGATGGGGTATACCGCTGTGCTGGCCATACTTTTGACTGCCCTTACCACACTACTTTTAACCCGTGACGAAGCCGAAGCTACCATACTTCGCACACCAGGGCAGCTGTATCAGCAAACAGAACAGGGGCATATCAAAAACCTCTACAACATCTCCGTGATCAACAAAACAAACCACGACATGCCGCTTACCCTGAAGCTGATGAATAAAGAGGGAGCAATTAAGGTGATAGGCAACGACCTGGTGCTGCCGGCACAGGGGATAGCAGAAGGTGTGTTTTTTACAGAGATAGCCAAAGAGCATCTGACAAGTATAAACTCCGACATTGAGATAGGGGTGTACCACGGAGATGAGCTAGTAACAACAACAGAAACTAAGTTTTTAGGGCCGGCGAAATAGATTTTAGACACAGGATATAAGACATAAGACAAAGGACTTGTGGAAGGCTCGGGCTTCCTGGTAGTTCGGCCAACTAACAACGATTAACGAAAAATGAAACAAATGGAAACCGCACAAAAAGATAAAAACTTTACCCTTTGGCCATATGCTATTATAGCAGCGATTGTGTTGTTTATGGGCTACATCGCCATGTTTGTGTACAAAGCCATGCAGCAGGACGTGGATCTTGTTAGCAAGGATTACTACGAACAGGAAATTAAGTACCAGGACCAGATCGACAGGATAGGCCGGACGAAAGCTGCTGGTGATGTAATGATAAACTATAACCCGGAGGCGCAGCATATTCTGGTACAGTTACCGGAAAGTTTTAAGGCGCAAAGTATAAACGGAAAGGTTAACCTTTTCCGTCCGTCTGACGACAAGCTGGACCAGGAGCTGCCACTGCAGCTGGGTCGTGACCTGAGCCAGCTGGTAGAAACAACGGAGCTGGAAAAAGGACTTTGGAAAGTAAGCGTGAGCTTTACAGCTGCTGAAGAATCGTACTACGCAGAACAGACAATACAGATAAAATAGCCATGATCTGGGCAGGGTTTGTATTCGGACTGATTGGTAGTTTTCATTGTGTAGGGATGTGCGGCCCCATCGCAATGGCGCTACCCTTTGTCGGGAGTTCCGGCTGGCGCTACTATGCCGGCCGGCTCCTGTACAATGGTGGCCGCATCGTAACTTATGCCGGACTGGGAGCTTTGGCTGGGGCATTCGGCGAATCGCTTCAGATGGCAGGGCTGCAGCAAACAGTGTCCATAGTCTCGGGTGCGCTGATCCTGCTTTTACTGGTTTTACCTGCTGCCCTTAAAGGAAAATCTGCAACTATACCAGGCACCGGAAAACTGATGGCCTGGGTAAGGCAGAGACTGGGTTATTATTTCCAGAAGAACTCGCTACAGTCTTTGTTTACGGTGGGCTTGTTAAACGGCCTGTTGCCATGCGGCTTTGTATACATTGCCCTGGCTGGCGCCATAAGCGCACCCGGCATTGGTGGGGCCATGCTGTATATGGCGCTTTTTGGACTGGGCACATTCCCGCTAATGCTACTTGTGTCGTTGTCTGGTAAGCTCATCAGCCTTAAAATGCGAAGCCTCTTCAACAGGTCGGTACCTTACGTGGGCATGGCGCTGGGCATACTTTTTATTGTGCGCGGTCTTGGCCTGGGCATACCGTACCTGAGCCCGAAAGTAGTAGAGACAAGTACGCATAAAACCGAGATGAGCTGCTGTAAAAAGCCTGCCGTGGCTAAAACTGAGTAAGCATGAAGTATAAACTATAACGATCGATCCCTATACCAAACTATTACTAAACGTATGTGTAAGAGCAAAAATATAAACCGTGTGCTGGTGCCTGTGCAGTTCGACAAGGCAAGCACAAAACTGTTGCGCTATGCCTGGCACCTGGCCAGTAACCTGGGCGCAGAACTGGTACTGCTGCACACCAGCCGCACCAAAGACCTGACCTTTACCCAGCAGAGCCGCAACATCCATCAGCTCAGAACTTTCGGGGAACGCATTTTGACAGAAGAGCAGAAGCCGAATAATAAACCTGTGCCTTACGAGTGTGTGGTACGGCCAGGTTACCTGCACGAGTGCGTTGCAAATGTAGTGGCAGAGTACGCTGCTGACATAGTGCTGATGGAAACCTGTGTGCTGCACCAGGATGAAGCGGAAAACGACCCGGACAACGCGGCTGCCATCATGGAGCTGGTAAGCTGTCCGGTAATGGTGATGCCTTGCACTGTAACTTTTAAAAAACTGGAGAATCTGGTTTTTGCCACAGATTTTACCGACCAGGAGCACCTGGTGTTGCAGCAGATCGTAGCTTTCGCAGAACAGGCAAAAGCGAACTTAACCCTTGTACAGATATACAGTGCAGCTGAGCGTTCGCAGTTAAGCAGTTACAAAACTGCCATGCGTGCCATCGAAGCAAAGCTAAGCAGCAAAAAGGTGACACTGAAGTTATTGGAGGAAGAAGACACCCTGGAGGGCATCAGCGATTTTGCCGAAAGCGCCGCCGCCAACATGCTTATACTTGCCACCCAGGACAGCTATTTGTTAAAGCGCCTTTTCAGCAGCAATTACATCAAAACCATGGCCTACCATACACGCTATCCTATACTTACGTTCAGGCAGGAGAAGCGCAAGCCGTGCGCCGGAGGTTGTGCCAACTGCAAGAGCAGGAAAGTAATCGAGCAGCTGGTTTCGGGTGAAGCTGGAACAACCGTGAAATAAGCGGATCAGCATACTTCCGGATGGGGAGTGGGGGGAGTTTCTGGTGTATATAAATGTGCTGTGATCAGCTTCCGTAACAGGACTTCACCTAGTGGCTTGGCAGTAGAAACAAGTATGGCCGGCACACCGGATTTGTAACAGACTGCAGGAATATCGGCATCATCAGGATCGGAGTTGCAAACGATGGCCAGGGTTGCGTTCAGCTGTTCCGCAATTTCGAGCACATTTTCTGAACCGGTGTATGGCTTTACCAAACGGCTAACAGAAGCACCGCTTTGCTGGTGTATGGTACAGGCTAGTTGATCCAGGCGCTGTTGCAAAACCCGTTCACTTTCCAGCGGTTGCCCTTCTAGATTGGGTGTGCCGGAGTGGTGATAGCACTGGAAAAGTATAAGCCTGGAGCCGGTTTCACGCGCACAGGCTGCGGCGATCAAAGCTACTTTTCTGGCATTGTTAGTGGGGTTCAGGGAAATGAAAATGCTTTTCATAAGCGATTGGCAGCCAGGGTGATTCGAACGCATGGCTGGTGAATTGATAAATGGATGATGGCAAAGTTAGGGAGTCTTTGCTGCTGGCGTAATGACTATAGGCAATAATACAAGTGATAATTATCATGAACACGACAGGACATAATTTCGCATTGCATAGTTATTCTTTACCGAAGTGGTTATTTTTAGGAAAATAAACTGAAGATTGAAAGATTCCGCACACACTTACGAAAATAGCCTGGAGCAGAGCACACGACTAAAGGCAATAATCGATACAGCGATCGATGGCATCATCACGATCGATAGCAAAGGCATTATTGAAACTGTAAACCCGGCTGCTGCCCGCATCTTTGGATACAGCCCCGAAGAAATGATCGGCAGAAACATAAAAATGCTGATGCCGGAGCCGGACCGCAGCCAACACGACGGATACATCGAAAACTACCATCAAACGGGCATCGGTAAGATCATCGGCATAGGGCGCGAAGTGCTGGGCATGAGGAAAGATGGCACCGTTTTCCCTTTTCTGTTAAGTATAAGCGAGGTTAACCTGAAGGATAAACAGATCTTTACAGGCATTGTGCACGACATCTCAGAGCTTAAAAAAGCAGAGGCCGCCCTGCGCGAAAGCGAGAACAAGATCAACTCCATCATACAGGGCGCTGTGGATGGCATTATTACCATCAACACCCGTGGCGTCATAGAAATGGTGAACCCGTCGGCAGCCAAACTGTTCGGGTATGAAGCAAGCGAGTTGCTGGGTAAAAGTATAAATGTGCTGATGCCGGAGCCGGACCGCAGCCTGCACGACAGCTACATGCATCACTACCAGGTTACAGGTGAAAAGCGCATCATCGGCATCGGCAGAGAAGTTACCGGTATGCGCAAAGACGGTTCTATTTTTCCGTTTTACCTAAGTATAAGTGAGGTGCAACTGGCGGACCGCAAAGTATACACTGGTTTTGTGCACGACATCACCCGGCAAAAACTAACCGAGGAACGCCTGCGCCGCTACGCAGCCGAACTGGAACGGAGCAACCGCGAATTACAGGACTTTGCTTATGTGTCGTCGCATGACCTGCAGGAGCCGCTGCGCAAGATACAGGCCTTCGGCGACAGGCTTTTGAGTAAAGAATACGATAACCTGAGCGAGCAGGGGAAGGATTACGTTGACCGAATGCTGAACGCGGCATCACGCATGCAGAACCTGATAAACGACCTGCTTGATTTCTCCAGGGTAACTACTAAATCCAAGCCGTTTGTGAAGGTGAAGCTGGATGATATCCTGACAGAAGTAATCTCGGACCTGGAAGTGACCATCGAGAAAACAGGTGCCAGGATAGTTCGTTCGCCATTACCGGAAATAGAGGCTGAGCCAACTCAGATGCGCCAGCTTTTCCAGAACCTGCTGAGCAATGCCATCAAGTTTAGAAAAGAGAACGAAAGCCCGATCATTAACATTTACGCAAAAAGCCTGCAGCGCCAGGCGCACCTCACGGCCACTCCCGGCGACGAGCTGACCGAGATCTATATTGAGGACAACGGCATCGGGTTCGACGAAAAGTACCTGGACCGCATCTTCAACATCTTTCAGCGACTGGAAGGGCAGAAGTATGAGGGCTCGGGCATAGGCCTGGCCATTTGCCGCAAAATAGCCATCAGGCACGGCGGTGACATTACAGCCCAGAGCCAGCCAGGTATAGGCACCCGCTTTATAATTACATTAGCCATTAAACATCCTGAGGAAATAGAAAACCATGGGCGAGAATAAAAGATCGATCGTTATACTTATCGCCGACGACGACGAAGAGGACCGTATGCTGGTGAAGGACGCGCTGGAAGAAAGCCGCCTGAAAAACAGTATCCATTTTGTGGAGAACGGCGAAGAGCTGATGGATTACCTGCACCACAGAGGCAAATTTGCCGACAAGAACGAGTACCCTACGCCGGGGCTTATACTTTTAGACCTCAACATGCCGAAGAAGGACGGCCGGGAGGCGCTAAAGGAAATAAAGGCAGATGACCGTCTTAAACTTATACCTGTGGTGGTGCTCACTACCTCAAAGGCTGAGGAAGACATATTAAGAACCTACGATTTAGGCGTTAGCTCCTTCATTACCAAGCCGGTTACATTTGGGTCACTGGTGGATGTGATGCGCACACTAAGCAAATACTGGTTTGAAATAGTGGAACTGCCTAAACTATAAAAGATCAATTCAGGATGGCCGAAAAGATCCGCATACTGCTCATCGACGATGACGAGGACGATTACATCATCACCCGGGATATCATAGACGATATACCGGGCCGAAACTACGTGCTCGACTGGACAGGGTCTTTTAACGAGGCATTGGACATTATTGCGGAAGGGCGGCATGACATTTACCTGGTAGACTACCGGCTGGGTGCACACGATGGACTGGAACTGATACGCGAGGCGATAAAGCATGGAAGCACTGCTCCGTTTATACTTTTAACTGGCCAAAGCGACCGTGAAACCGACGAGAAAGCCATGCGCGCCGGGGCCATGGACTACCTGGTAAAAGGCACCCTCAACCCGAACGAGCTGGAGCGTGCTATACGCTATAGTATAGAGCATGCCAAGAGCCTTGCTGTTATACAGCGGTTAAATACCGAACTGGAACAACGGGTTAAAGATCGCACGCAGGAGCTGGGCACCGCCATTCAGAAACTGGAGCAGACCAACAGAAGCCTGTACGAGGCGGAGCAGGAGGTACGCAAGGCCCTGCAAAAGGAAAAAGAACTGCACGAGCTAAAGTCGCGGTTTGTAACCATTGCCTCCCACGAGTTCCGGACGCCATTAAGTACCGTGCTATCGTCGGTGTCGCTGATAAGCAAGTATAAAACCACCGAGGAGGACGACAAACGCATGAAACACGTGGACAGGATAAAATCGGCGGTGAGCAACCTGACCGGTATTCTGAACGACTTTTTGTCGATAAGCCGCATTGAGGAGGGGAAGATCTACAATGTACCCACCACTTTTGACCTCGAAGCCTTTGCCTCTGAAGTAGCCGATGAAGCGCAGGGAGTGCTGAAGCTGGGACAGAAAATCAATTACGAGCACCAGAGCCATGACAAGAAGGCCTACCTGGATAAACAGTTGCTAAAAAACATATTGCTAAACCTGCTTTCCAATGCCAGCAAGTATTCTGCCGAGCACAAGCAGATAACATTTACAACCGCTATCACTGACAATAACATTAAGATTGAAGTACAGGACGAGGGTATTGGCATACCGGATGCAGACCAGGTGCATTTGTTCACACCATTTTTCCGGGCTCAGAACGTAACCAATATCCAGGGCACGGGCCTGGGGCTTAACATTGTAAAAAAATATGTAGATATTATGGGTGGCACCTTAAACTATCATAGCGTGCTGCACAAGGGCACTACATTTACAGTCACCTTGCCCCAGGAGTAAAAGTATAATCACAGAAAATTTAAAGCAGAAAACCAAAAGCTGCTGCCAAGTACATAAACATCAACCCAGATCAGATGAAAAAGATATTGCTGATTGAAGATAACCACGAGATACGTGAAAATATCGCCGAGATTTTAACACTTGCCAACTACGAAGTGCTGGAAGCCGAGAACGGAAAAGTAGGCGTGGACCTGGCCAAGCGCGAACTCCCTGACCTGATCATCTGTGATATCATGATGCCGCAACTGGACGGGTACGGTGTGCTGCGCATGCTTAGTGGCAATACCAGCACCGCCAGCATTCCTTTTATTTTTCTAACGGCAAAGTCGGAGAAAGAAGACTTCAGAAAAGGTATGAACCTGGGCGCTGATGACTACCTGATAAAACCCTTTGATGACCTGGAACTGCTGGACGCGGTAGAAATGCGCCTGAAGAAAAATGAAAACCTGAAAGCCGGATTCCAGAAAAATGCCGATGGCCTGAGCGATTTTCTGCATGAGGCTAAAGGGCAGGAGAACCTCGAGAAGCTCACATCTGAAAAACAGAAACTGCAGCATTATAAAAAGAAACAGACCTTGTTTTTGGAGGGGAATTACCCTTCAGCCTTATACTTTCTGAACAAGGGCAAGGTAAAAACTTATAAGTCTAATGAGGAGGGGCGTGAGTACATCACAAACCTGTACAAAGCCGGAGACTTTATCGGTTACCTGGACCTGATCGAGGAGAATGCCTACCGTGAGTCGGCGGTGGTGATGGAAGACTCGGAAATCTACGTAATCTCGAAAGAGGATTTCTTTTTACTGCTCCACAACAACCGACTGGTGGCAAACCAGTTTATTAAAATACTGTCGGATAACCTGGCTGACAGGGAAGAGCGTCTGTTAAAGCTTGCCTACAACTCTGTGAGAAAAAGGGTAGCAGAGGCGCTGCTTTTTGTTGAGAAACAGTATGCCGGCAACCCTAGCCATGCCGAAACCCAGGTAGCTATTTCCCGTGAAGACCTCGCCAGCATAGTTGGTGCCTCCAAAGAAACGGTTATCCGCACATTGGCTGATTTTAAAGACGAAAAGCTGATCAAAAGCCAGGGCAGCAAGATCACCATCATCAACAGCGATAAGCTAAAGCGGATGCGTAACTAAGACCGGTGATTAAGGGGATTTTAGAGATTTATTGATGAACAGCATTAAAAGACCTCGCGGTGTCCGAAGGTCCCGCGAGCGTCTGGCTGCATTACTTGTCCAACCACCGTTGGGCCTTCTCGAGAGGGGAATTACCTCCCCCGGCCCCTCCTAAAAACAGGAGGGGGGGATCTGCCATTGCTCAACTGCTAATTAAGTTTTATAGCTAAGGCTGTACCTCGGACAGGTCGCGACCTGTCCACACAACAATCACAGCTATAAAATTTATACTTTCTCGGAAGCAACGGCAGAAGAGTCCCCCTTTCAAGGGGGTAGGGGGATGTTTACACCTGCAGAAATTCACAACCTTAGATTAACGCGGGTTTGAAACTAAACAGCAAAGCTCTGAGGGGCCAGGGGTGGTTGGACACGGAACTGCAAAAGTATGGATCAAGACAGTAATTTAAATCTATACTTCTGCGCAAGATCATCCCTAAAACTGAGCAATGTCATCTTTTTAGCTTCCTTATTTACAGAACTTTGTAGCTTAAAACAGTTAAAAGATGCAAGGCAAGTTAAGAGCAATTACCCTATCCTATAAAAACGCACCCATAGCTGTACGTGAGGCGGTAGCCCTCAACGAGATTGGCTGTCGTAACCTGCTGGATAAGATAAAGGAGTTTACCACCTGCTCCGAAGCGCTGGTGCTCTCAACCTGCAACCGCACCGAAGTATACTATGTAGCGGATCAGGACCTCACAAAGGAACTTGTAAAGCTGCTTGCCATCGAGAAAGGCTTTATCGCCACCAAAGCCATACTTCCATACTTTACATCCATTACGGATCATGTTGCTGCCATAACGCATTTGTTCAGAGTAGCCATTGGCCTGGAGTCGCAGGTGGTGGGGGATATGCAGATCATGAACCAGGTGAAGCATGCCTACCAGTGGACTGCAGATGCCGATATGGCCGGGCCTTTTCTGCACCGCTTGCTACACACGATCTTTAATGCCAACAAGAAAACCGTAAACGCTACCAATTTCCGCGACGGGGCTGCTTCTGTGGCTTTTGCCACCGTGGAGATGGTGGAAGAACTGACACATAAAATGCATAACCCGATTGTGTTGCTGATTGGAGTAGGAGACATTGGAAGGGAAGTTTGCCTTAACTTTCAGAAGTCGCGGTTAGAGCAGATCACCATCATCAACAGAACACACCACAAGGCCCTGGAGTTTGCCAGCAAAACAGGTGCACGTGTAGTGTACTGGGAAGAAGTTTGGCAAGAGATAGCGAAAGCAGATGTGGTGATCAGCAGTGTGCCGGGAGACTGCTTTTTCATTTCAGCGGATAAAGTTAAAGAGTTACAGCCCTGCATTAAGCCGAAGATCTTCCTTGACCTTTCGGTACCCAGAAGTATAGACGTGGCCCTCAACAACCTGCCAGGATGCTCAGTTTACAACATCGATGCCATTCGTAACCGAACTACAGAGGCACTGGAAAAACGCTTAGCCTCTATTCCGGAAGTGGAGCTGATTATCAAAGAGGCTGTTGATGAGTTTATTGCCTGGACAAACGAAAACGCCTTTACCCCGGTAATACAACAGCTCAAAAGCCACCTGGAGCAGATACGGCAACAGGAACTAGCCCGCTACCTGAAAAAGCTAAACCCACAGGAAGCCCAACTCGTGGAAGCCGTTACGCAAAGTATACTGAACAAGATCGTAAAGCTGCCCGCCTTAGAACTGAAAGCCGCCTGCCAGCGCGGAAACGCAGCGGCTCTAAGTGAGAGCCTGTATGCGCTGTTTAACCTCGAAAAGGAAAGCACGTTCGTGCAGTAAGCTGTAGAATCTGCTACTTTAGCTTAAGTTCTGATTTTGGAGGGTAAACCAGGCAGGTGTAAAGCCAATGCCGTCAATTTTAGAATAATTCATAGCTGATCCGGACATCCCTGTCCGGGTCTTAAGCTGCTGCGGACATCCTTGTCCGCATTCCAGAATACGGGGACAAGGATGTCCCCTGGCAGTTTTGCTTTCGGACAAAGAAGTCCGAAAGAGCTTTTGGCTTAAGTTGACGGCATTGGGTATAAACCCACCCCTAAAGAGTTAGCAAGTATAGCTCTTAAAGCTGGGTTAAATTTTTAGCTGAGCATTTTCATAACCAACGTATCGCGCAACTTGTGTACTTTATTCGATTCGTCAGGATAAGACGAAAATGTGTAGGTAGCATTTCAGTGCGCATACCTGATCTCCTTCACCATCACTTCTTCTTTGTTCCGGCCAAACTGCAGGGTAGCTTTTTCGCCTTCTTTTAAGCCTTGCACCGCCTGGGCTATCGGGGCAACAAATGCGATCAGGCCTTTTTCTACTGATGCCTCATCCACACCCACAATAGTAAACGTTCTGGTGAAGCCGGTTTTGCCTCCGCTCAGGGTCTGCAGCGTTACGGTGGCGCCAAACCGAACCTCATCTTTTGGTTGATCTTTTGGATCAATTACTCTGGCTGTAGAGATGCGGGCATTCAAAGCGCTTAACTGGCTGTTAAGTATGGTCAGCTGTCGTGTCCTTTCTGCTTCGTCGTCACGGGCTGCCTCGGCTTTTGAGCGTGCTGTTTCCAGCTCAGCATGTTCCTGGTGTAATTGCTCCAGGCCTTGTGGTGTTACATAGTTGGGCACGCCCGGTGGCAAGGCTGCCCTCGGCGGAATGATTGGCATCTGGCCGGCATTGTCTTCTTTTACAAATGCTCTGCTCATACTTAAAGTAATAAGGTATCTATTCTGTGTGCCTGTACCACCTCATCGCAGGTAGACCAGGAAAAAACGGTAAAACGCCCGTCCTGAGAGGCTACAAGGGCGATGGCATTACGTTGGTCGTGCACAAACTGAGCTGCTGCCAGGTGGCGCGTGCCGCCTTTCAGCGAGGGGTGTGCCCTTACAGCTTTGCCGCCCACAACGGGTTCTGTCATAACGATCTCCTTTACCGGGTCGTTGCCCTGCAGCCTTCCGATCTTGGCTCCAAATGCCAGCAGCTCATACTTGTCGCTGATTACGGTGGCCCCGTCAATGGCGGTGAGGCCGGCAATCATGTCCACTTCACGTTGGATAGCCTCCTGCACATGTACTTTATCTTGCTCTGCTTCTGTTTTTTGCAAGAGGTCGGCCAGCAGCGTAAAGGCAGGCTGCACGGTATAGGCCATTGGCTGCACCATGGAGTACTGCCAGGCTTCGTCGGCTGCAGGCACCACTAAAAGTATACCGCCGCGTTTATGTGCCCGCATCGAAACAGCCAGCTGCACCAGTATATTATAAGTGCTGTCTTGGATGTAGGCTGATTTAAAGCGAAGCAGCGATGTAAGCACCGAAGGACAGTCCGGGATGTGGGCAGCCTGTTCATCCACCAGCTTCACCTGGTCGCCTTTCAGTACGGCAACATTCACAAATTTACCGAACCCGTCGGCTCTGCGGTGTTTGATCACTAGCAACCCCGGTTCCGATACATCCACTACCATACACAAGCCCGGTATCGTGCTCGTTGTGCCCCAGATGTACAGTTCACCGTCTTCGTGCCACACGCCCAGATGGATGCCCGGCCGTTCCACGCCCGGTGCGATCTTAGTCAGGATAGCAGAGTTTAAGGGAAAGCGCTGCCCCAGCAAAAGGGGCTGCGGTACTTGTTCCGGCGGTACATAAGCCAACGAGATACGCGGAGAAATGCCTTCCTCGCGCCGCAGACTGGCCCAGAAAGCCGTATCAAGTATAAGCTCGATGTGTGTAGCTGGCGGTTCAGGTGCCAGATCTCTGGTCTGTAGCTGCATTTCTGCCTCCAGTAAGCCGGCAAAATGCGCCTCAATGGTAAAGGCTACAGTCTGGGCTGCCTGGTAAGTGGTGGTGCGTGTTGCCTGCATGTGGGTCTGGCCAATAAGCTTTAAAACATATACCTTACTCATTAAACCCATACGTGCCTGAATAGTTAGGGTGCACAGGCTTGATTCACAAACTACTAGAGCAGTGCCAAGGCAATCGTGTTCCCCGGTTTGCCCACACTCACCAGAGACGAGCAAGGACTCAAAATTTAAAACTTAGAATTAAGCATCCAGTCCTCCACTTACATCCTAATGCAGCACAATTTTACGTTGTATAGTCCCGTCTTTTGTGATAAGCTGCAATAAGTATATGCCACTTGGTTCCTTTTTAAGCGACAGGCTTTCCTGCAACTTAAATTGTCTCCGGTATTCTTTGGTATAGATCACCCGGCCACTCAGGTCGGTTAACCGCAGGGTGGCATCAGTGCCGGTAGCAAAATTAACCTCCACAGAAACGCGACCGCTTGTAGGATTCGGGTAGATGGATACCGGTACTTTCAGGTCATCGTCATCAATACTGGTAACTGAGCAATTTGTGACGGTTATGGTTTGGTTTGTACTGGCGGTGCAGCCTTCAGGTGAGGTGTAAGTATAGGTTATGGTGTGTATGCCCGGACCAGCCTCACCAGGATAAAACTTCCCATTTGCCACACCTTTGCCCGTGTAAGTGCCCCCAACAGGCGAGCCCCCGCTTAAGTTAAAGGCGGCTGCGTTGTGGCAGGTCTGCTCAAAAGTGCTCAGGCTTACGGCCGGCATCGGGTTTACGGTAATCTTCACAGGGTCACTGGTAGAAGAGCAGCTACCTGAAGTTACTATTCTCCTGAACCAGGTAGTGGATTGTAGAGTCCCGGTTTCGTAGTTTTTGGTATTAGAATTGGCTATGTCGGTAAAGTTACTGCCGTTGGTGCTGCGTTGCCATTGGTAAGTATATGTGCCGTTACCGCCCTTTGGTGTTTCCCCCACAAGGGCTGCTGCATTTCCGCCACTGCAAATGCTTTGGTTTCTCAGGATGATGTTATCGGTGATACTGGCCAGAACGCTCACTTCCTTTACAACTGATGTCTCGGAGCAGGTTCCATTGGACACGCGTACTTTATAGGCTCCGCTGGTATTTACCAACAGCTTGGAAGAGGTGGCGTCCTTTATCTCATCTCCGTTGCGGAACCATTGGTAACCGCTAATGCCTGTACTGGTAACGGCTGTTAGCTCAACGCTGCCCCCCTGGCAGAAAGATGTAGCTGAGCCAGCCGTTATGCTTACTGTTGGTACCGGACTGACATTTACCGTAACCTGTGCCGTGGCGGTGCATCCCTCCGCATTGATAGCAGTTACAGTATAGGTGGTAGTTTGGGAAGGAGAGGCCACCGGGTTTGCCACGTTGCCAGCCGAAAGGCCCGTAGCCGGCGACCAGGAGTAAGTAGCCGCTCCGGAGCTTACAGCAGCTTCAAGTTTTACTTCTCCTCCTGCGCAGATTGTTTTATTCTGAGTGGCACTTACCGTAAAATCGTTGCAATTGGTGTATCGGGACACTACCAGGTTGCCGCCAGTCATTTGTCTGCCCGACAAGTAAAAGCTCCTGTCGGAGGTGAAATCCAGCCCATAGCCTGTTTGCCATTCATCAGCCATACTTCTTCGGGTCTCTGTCCAGGTGGTGTTGCCGGTAGTGTTGTAGAGTATGGTGGTGGCCCTGGCCGGTGCAATTACGATTGGGTCTAAGTACCAGGCTGGTGGCCGTTGCACTACATCCCGGTATCCTGTTATAGCAACAATTCCATGAGGCGATAAGCCCAGGTCTGAGGGTACCACCCGTTTAATATCAGAGGTTTGCTGGTTATACTCGTTATACTTATGGTAATACTGGCGCTGGCCGGAGCTGTTGAAGGCGGTCAGGAAATAGTCCCAAATGTCTCTGTACTTAAGCTCTTTGCCAAGTATGGTAATCTGTTCGTCTTGGCTTAGCACTGCTTCCATGTGCGTAGATTCATCGGTGGCGCCGACGGCTTTTGTAAATTTCAGGTCGCCTGCCTCTGATACCTTATAGAGCAGCACCTGGTATAGGTATAAGCCATCCCTTTGGGTAACCAGGTATATATTCCCGCTTTCAGCTACAAGCACCTGGCTCAGGGTCTCATAGTCTGTTTTGAACGTTACATCATCAGAAACATAGTTGCCCGTAAAGGTTTTTGCACCGGTTTGTGCGTTTAGTTTAAGTAGCCGCGCACTATATTGTGACGGACTACCGGGTGTATATTCTTCCAGGCTTCCACCCACTAATAAAGAGCCTCTGCCGTCCAGTGCCAGTGCGGTGGGGTTACCACCCTTGCCATCAAAGCCAATAAAATCCGTGGACCAGGCCTCCTCACCGTTCGGGTTAAATTTAAAGATGCGTGAAGATTCGCCTATACTCTCGTTCTTACTCCCGGTGACGTATACTTCTCCTGTCTCAGAAACTACAAATGCATGTCTTGTCATGTGCTTGCGGCCAACAGGGCGGCTCCATGCTTTGTTGCCGTTGGCTGTATACTTTGCGATAAAAAATGTGCCATCATCATCTGTTAGCTGGCTCCAGCCCAGCAGGTAAATGTTGCCTTCGCTATCAGTTTTTATTCCCACAGGTTGGTCCCATTCCGATTTTTCATCAAGGTAAACTGAGCTCCAAAGCTTTTGTCCTTTGGGGTTGTGCTTGGTAAGTGCAATGTGATAGGTTTCGCGGTAGATGCCATTAAAAGTAGCCGTTATGATGTTCTGTTGCCTGTCGGTTACCTGGCTTGTAAACTCCTGTCTGCTTTCGTTTCCGCTCAGGATAGGCTGACTTACCCACTGCCTGCTAAACTGGGCATGTGCATTAAAGCAGCACAATAGAAGGAGCCCCAGAACCAGAGATTTATAGCACGACAAGGCTGTAGGTATACTTGTCCAATTGAGGGCTGGACGGTTTTCCGGTATACAGGTTGGCGAATGGTAAGTTTGTTTCATAGCGCGCGGAACTAGGGGTATTAATAAACTTGCTTTGCAGTGTAATCCAAAATAGGTTATACTTCAGTTTTTTAAATCTGTTGCACTTAAGCAAGTATAATTTTGATTATTGTAACTTTTATTAGGCTGGATATCAAGAGATTGCAGCGGGAAAGTATAGACTGTTGAGTGAACACAGCTCGGGATAGTTAGCCGGTATACGTGCGCTTTCGTAAAGAAGTGTAGATAAAAAGTATAAAAGTTAATGTGTAACCGTTGAAAAGGAGAGAGGAAAATGAAGCGCAGACATCATGAGCAGGACCTGCAACCAGACGAAGCCTACGAGCCTGGAATTGGCAAGTATACTTTATCTGAAAATCAGCTTAGAACCGGAACCATACCTCACAAGAAGCATAAAAGCACAACAAACAAAACAGCACAAGAGCAAAGCGCCTCAAAAGAAACTGATATTAGCAGCAGGAACCTGGAAACCGGAGATCTGACACGGCTTGACAGCGAACAGCTCCGGGATGAAAACACCAACCTGCACAACAACTGGTAATATGCCCGGCTACAAATAACACTGTTGCGCCGAAAGCCCTGGAGTTGGACAAGCCAAACATGGGCCTTAAAACTTGCCTCTGGACGACACTTTGAGGCTATGATCGTATAAAGCTAACCATCACTAAACTTCAGAAAGATGCAGGATAATAACAAACTTACATCCATGGTAAATGTACTGGACGAGCTCAAAAAAGAGGGCTACACCGAAGAGTACCTGATCACCGACGACAAGCACATGCGCGCCATGGATGGCAAGGAAACCTATACCCCCGATCAGGTCCAGATCGTGAATTTTTTCCGGTTTGAAGGCGAGAGTAACCCCGACGACATGTCTATACTATATGTGCTGGAAACGGATAACGGGCACAAAGGCACACTTACAGATGCATTTGGCACTTACTCCGACGACACCGTAGAGAGCTTTATGAAACAGGTGAAAAGTATGGGCAAAGACATGGACAGCCACGCCTGGTAAACGCTTAACTTACATCCCAGTATCATCATCTGAATATTGCAGCAGCACGGAATTGATGCAATTCAGTATTTGCCTGTGTCAGAAAATATCATACTTTTAGACAGGCAGTCAGGCAAAAAATCAAATGAGAGGCATTCTAGTACTTACTTTACTGGTGTGTTTTACCACACTAACCATGGCGCAAACCAGGAAAAGACCAGGAGAACTCGGCATCAGGATAGGTGTGCTGCCTACTGGCAACCACAATGCCATCACAGATGTGCAGGGCGTTAAAGTGGGCCATACTACACTGGTTCAGGGCCAAAACATACGCACCGGTGTTACAGCTATACTTCCTCACGGAGGCAATGTTTTCCAGGAGAAGGTGCCGGCGGCGGTGTATGTGGGCAACGGCTTTGGCAAACTGGTCGGCAGCACGCAGGTGCAGGAACTAGGCAACCTCGAAACCCCGATCATACTTACAAACACGCTTAGCGTGGGCACCGCCCTGAATGCCGTGGTGGATTATACATTGCAGCTGCCCGGAAACCAGCAGGTGCAATCGGTGAATGCAGTGGTAGGCGAAACCAACGACGGTTACCTGAACGACATACGCGGCCGCCACGTGAAGGAGCATCATGTGCTGGAGGCTATTTCAAAGGCTAAGGATGGTGTGGTGGCAGAGGGAAATGTGGGAGCCGGCACAGGCACGGTATGTTTTGGCTTTAAGGGTGGCATTGGTACAGCATCGAGGCGCTTGCCGGCAAGCCTGGGCGGCTACACGGTGGGTGTGCTGGTGCAGAGCAATTTCGGAGGCGTGTTGCAGGTGGATGGTGTGCCAGTAGGAGAGGAGCTGAACCAGTTTTCTTTCAGGCAGCAGATCACTGAAAAGGCAGATGGTTCGTGCATGATTGTGGTGGCCACTGATGCTCCTCTGGATGCCCGAAATTTAGAACGACTGGCCAAGCGTGCCATGATGGGCCTGGCTAAAACCGGCGGTATTGCCTCCAATGGCAGCGGCGACTACGTTATCGCTTTCTCCACGCACACAGACCTGCGCATACCTTATACTTCCGATGCCAAAACCCAAACGGTAACCCTTCTCCGCAACGATGAAGTGTCGCCGCTGTTCCTGGCCGTGATCGAGGCAACCGAAGAAGCCATCATCAACTCACTTTTCATGGCCGAAACCACCCAGGGCAAAGAGCAGCGCACCGTAGAGGCCCTGCCTGTCGATACCGTGCTCAAGCTCATGAAAAAGCACAATGCGCTGAAGCGGTAAGTATAAAAGTATATACTACAACCTTTCATCCAAGACGACCTCGCATCCAAGACGACCTCGCAGGAGCTGCGCACGCTGCGAGGTCGGCGTTAAACTATTTTTTATACTTTACCCGATGTTACCTTGAACATGGTTTTGGGTACATTTTTTTATAGGTGAAAGTATAAAAACGAGTAACGGAGGCGGTTTTCAAATATTCAATTCTTCGTATGTGCCATGTTACTTTTGTATGTAAACCTTCCTTGATATAATTGAATTATATGATTCAATTTACCTATCTAACTTATTTCTCACCTTAAACAATTAAGTGTATGAAGAATACTTTTTTCAAGGCAGGAAGATCTGCTTTAGCCCTTGCGGTAGTGTCTGCTGCTCTGTTTACCTCCTGCGAGCAGGAAACCCTAATGGAAGATGAGACTTTTGCCCTATCGGATGAGGCACAGGCTATGAAGCAGCAAACGCAGCAGTTTGTGCCTAATGAGGTGCTGGTGAAGTTTAAAGCCGGCACTTCCGCAGATGCAAAGGCAGCAGTCCTGGAGCGTATCAGCGGCAAGGTTAAAGAGCACATTCTTACCAAAACCATGGAGCGCTTCGGCGACAAGGAAGGCCTGACACTGGTGCACACGCCAATGGCGGCACTGGAAGCGCTGGGCAAAATGAAAGGAGCCGCTGAAATAGAGTATGCAGAGCCGAACTACATTTATACACACAGTGCCACCACTTCAGACCCATACTATACCAACGGTTCTTTGTGGGGCATGTATGGTAGCAGCACGACTCCGGCTAATCAGTTTGGCAGTCATGCCGGCGTAGCCTGGGCTGCAGGCAACACTGGTTCATCGTCTGTAGTAGTTGGTATAATTGACGAAGGGATACAGGTTGATCATCCGGATCTGGCGGCCAACATCTGGACAAACCCATACGACCCGGTGGATGGCATTGACAACGACGGCAACGGCTACGTGGATGATGTGAATGGCTGGGACTTTGATGGCAACAACAATAAAGTATACGACGGCGGCTCTAAAGGTAACCTCGACGACCACGGAACGCACGTAGCGGGTACTATCGGTGCTGTGAATAATGGTTCTGGTGTGGTAGGCGTTAACTGGAACGTAACCATGATCTCCTGTAAGTTCCTGGGCCGCAGAGGTGGTACTACTGCCAATGCCATCAAAGCCGTGGATTACCTGACTGACCTGAAAAACCGCCATGGCATGAACATCGTGGCAAGCAACAACTCGTGGGGTGGCGGCGGCTACTCGCAGGCGCTTTACGATGCCATACAGCGTGCGCAGGCTAAAGATATTCTGTTTGTGGCAGCAGCCGGCAATGGTGGCAGCGATGGCGTGGGAGATAACAACGATGTTACGGCAAGCTATCCGTCTAACTATACCCTTGACAATGTGATCGCTGTGGCTTCCATCACTTCGTCTGGTGCCAAGTCGTCGTTCTCTAACTATGGCGCAACTTCTGTGGATATCGGTGCTCCAGGTTCTGGTATTTGGTCTACGACAGCCTATAACACATTATCATCTTACAATGGTACTTCTATGGCAACACCTCACGTAACTGGTGGCGTGGCGCTTTATGCAGCTTCACATCCGGGTGCAACGGCTGCCGCTATCAAAAATGCCATCATGAGCAGTGCACTGCCTACGGCTTCGCTGGCAGGCAAATGCGTAACGGGTGGTCGTTTAAATGTAAGCGGATTTTAAGTTAGACTTTAAAAATGCTCTATAAGGTTTATTACGAAAAAAGCCGCACTGGTTTAACCGGTGCGGCTTTTTCGTTTTGCATGAAGTATAAATTTATGCCTTACTGGCTACTGCTTTAGCTGGCTCAACCGTGGCTTGCCCTTTTGGAAGTATAAAACGAAATGTGGTACCCTGTTCTGGTATGGATTGCACGTCCAGCTTAATTTTATGGAACTGTGCCACCGTGTTTACAATGGCAAGGCCCAGGCCGTGGCTTTCCCTGTCAGGGGCATGGGTACGTTTAAAACGCTTGAATATATTGGGCAACTGTTCGGGAGGTATGCCAGTGCCAGTGTCGGTTACGGTAAGTGTATACTTCTTATCAACCAACTGACTGCTGATATTAATGGTACCGCCATACTTGTTATACTTGATGGCATTGTTTACCACGTTAAAAAGCATCGTGAACAACAGCGAGTAATTGGCACTGTGCAGTACCAGGTCTTCCTGCAGCGAGGTACTGATGCTTACCTCTTTCATCTCGGCACGGTCGGCTATCTCTTCCACCACGTCCAATACCAGTGCCTCTATATCCACGTCCTCGTTTTTAAGGTATTGCTCGTTCTCGATGCGCGAGATCAGCAGTAGTGCCTGAATTATACTTTTAAGCCGGTGCAGGGTTTTCTGGCTTTCCATTAGTTTTGGAAGCGCATTGTCGGGCATGTCCGGGTCTACCATCAGGTTCTCGAGGCGGTTCTGCATAATAGATACCGGCGTCAGCAACTCATGCGACACATTGCCGATAAACTCCTTTTCCTGCCGGAAAGCGTCCTGTACCTGCCCCATCATCTTGTTTATAGTATCGTTCAGGTACACGAAGTCGCTGGTATTGGTAGGCAGGGTAGTGGGCTTAAAGGTATCGGGGTGGCCGATGCGCTTTAGCTTGCGCAGTATCAGGCGCATGGGGCGCAGCAGTATCTTCACAAAAGCCAGATCCAGGAACACGGTGAACAGCACTACCCCCACCAGAAAGTATAAGGCATAGCGCTGCAATGTCAGGCTTGTTTCCCGGATGGTGTCCAGGCTGCGGCCTATCTCAAGCAGGTAGGTTTCGCCGTGCAGCTCGAAGGCCAGGCTGAGCACGCGGTATTCTACCACTTCATCCTCGACCTTGCGCAGCGTGTTCTCTATCCTGTTGTTTATCCGGGAGGGGTCGATGATCTCCATCGAGATGAACTCTTCCTTCAGCAGGTTGTAGCTGCCATAGGCATTGTTGTCGCCACCGGAAAGGAACGTTTCGATGCCCTGTTGCTCGATAATATCAAACACCTGCTCCTTTTTCTGGAGCAGGCGCTGATCTGTGCTGTGCAGGGCGATGCGGTTTACCACGGGCGGCAATACCATCACTACCAGCAGCAGTATGATTATTTTGGATGCTGCACTGAACAGCGTAAGTTTAGACTGTAACCTCATGCTACGCCACTAACCTGTAACCCACGCCGCGCACGGTTTCCAGCCAGTCGTTGGGGATGTACTCCGACAATTTTTTGCGCAGGTTCTTGATGTGCACATCAATGTAGTTGGAGTCGTAATTGTCTTCCAGGATATTGCCCCAGATATGCTCTGTAAGTTGCAGCCTGGTAAGGATGCGCTTGCGGTGCAGCAGCATGTAATGCAGCAGGTCGAACTCCTTTTTTGTGAGGGTGATCTCCTTGCCCTGGTAAGTTACAACGCGGGCGGAGCTGTCGAGCTCTATACCCCTGAACTCCAGTATAGTAGACTTTACCTTAAACTTGCGGCGAAGTATGGCTTGCATGCGTGCCTGCAGTTCCAGCAGCGAGAATGGCTTTGGCAGGTAATCATCTGCCCCCAGCCCAAGCCCTTCGATGCGGTCTTCGAGGGCACCGCGTGCCGTAAGTATGATAATGGCCGGCTCATGCTCCAGTTCCCGTGTTTCGCGCAGCAGGTCCAGGCCTTCGTAATCGGGCAGGCCCAGGTCCAGAAGTATAAAATCGTAGCGGTTTACGGCAATCTTCTCTGAGGCCTCACGTCCCGTAAAGGCCCAGTCGCAGAGGTAATGTTCCTGGGTAAGAAAATGCTTTAGTTCATTTGCCAGGCTAACCTCATCTTCAACAATGAGTACGTGCATAATTAAGGTGAGATAAATTGTATGCTAGAACGTGTATTTTACGCTTAAAGTATAAAAAGACTGTGCTTTTGATTCGTCGCCCTCCAGCTTGTTTACCGGAATGGAGTAACGCCAGGATGGTTCGATCTCAAAATTACCGATATACATCACCACAGGCACCTTGATATCGTAGTTCAGTACCCTGAACCTGCTTACCTGTGTGGTGGTGGTTGTGGTGGTGGTCTCTTCCGTGGTGCCGCCTCCCGTGCCTCCTGTGTTACTGCCACCGGGTTTTAGAGGGTCAAGTATACCGCCAACCGGGCCACTGCTGCCCGTGCCGCTGCCCGGCTTGTTTTTCTTTGTAGTGGTGGTAGTGGTGTGTACCTCAGAAAAGCGCTGTGTGCCTGCTGTTATACTTAGCTTGGGATCGAGGCCAACCGGCATGCCGCCCTGCCACAAAGGATTAAGGGGCACATACCTGGAATTCTCCAGAACCGAGAACACATCGTTGCCGCTGCCGATTATATAACTCCCGGTAAGTGCCGTGTAGAGGTATTTCCAGTCGTAGGCAGTCCTGACAGAGAGTGCATCGGTTGTGCTGGCGTTAACCTGTGGCGTGTTCTTCCCGAAAATGAAATGGGTATAACTCATGTCCACCTCCAGGCGCTTACGCACCTTAAAGCTGTAGCCCACCGAAAGGTCAGTTTCATCCACAAGGTCTTCGGTGCCAAAAAGCTGGTAAGCCGAAGCAGATGCCCAAATACCCGTATGGTGAATGTAAGTAACAGACGGGGCCACGTAGGGGTAGCGTTTGGCAGTGTTCCTGCCGAAGAACGATGAGTTATTGGCAGTCTCCAGGCCAATGACCCACCAGTTTGTTTTTGTGGTATCCGGCTCGGCCAAAGGTGCCGCCGCCACTGCTTTTATACTTAGCAGTAACGTTATCAGCAAAGCCAGATGTATCCTGAATGCCTTCATGTTTTCGTTATAAAAATGCCCGGCAGCCCCTGCCAATGCAAGGGCTGCTGAGCAAATATAAACTTAAAGGGTATTAGTTACCCACTTTAATTTTAGTACCGGCACCTACTTTTACGGCACCGCCTACCTCTACCGGACGGTTAGATTTACCCGGCGTTATTACCTTAGTAGTATTATTTACTGCACCGTTTGCTTTAGTGGCAGCGCCCGTGTTAACTTTTGCGGCACCTGCTGCTCTGGATACACCTGCAGCACGGCTGGCGCCACCTGTAACTTTAGCTCTGGTAGCGGCTTCGGCTTTTACCTGCGCCGGTTTTTCCTGGGCTTTGGCGGTGGCCACCTCTTTTACTTCCTGTCCTTTTTCTTTGCCTTTTTCCTGCGTGCCTTGTGCGGTCTCAACTACAGCCTTGCCTTGTGCCTGGGCATTTTCAGCCTGTGTGCTGGCAGTGGCTTTACCTTTCTGCGCAGCATCTACGGAAACCTGCTTGCCCTGGTTTGCCTTGGCAGCTGCGTCGGCCTCAACAGATACCTGTGTGCTTTGTGCCGCGTTTACACTTGCATTACCAGCGTTTTCCGCTTTTTTGCCTTGTACTTTTACAGTTGCCTCCGTTTGCTGTGCCACTTCTGCTGCCACTTGCTCGCCGGTTCCGGCTGTTTGCTTACCTTTTGCGGCAATGGCGGTTGCATTGCTTTTCGCCACCTCTGCCACAGCCTGTCCGCGGTTCTCGCCTTCAGCAGTTACTGTTGCCTTCACGCTATGTGCTGTTTCGGATACTGTCTTTCCGTGGTTCTCCTGAGGGGCTTTCTCTTCTTCCTTCGGGGTTACCGGTTTTCTTTCTTTGCCATTGCGTGGCTCTTCCGGCGTCGGCTCTGTGTCGGCAGGTTTCTCCTGTGCTTTCTTCTCTTTCTTGGTCTTCACAGAAGCAGAGCCACCCATGGCGGCCTTTGCATCGGCTTTGCCTTTTGCAGGTGCAGTTTCGGTTGTGGTTGCCCCGTTGGCAGTGCTTGTTCCGGCCGCGCTTGCCTGCTGGCCGTCCCCGTTAGATGAAACCTGTACGGTGGTGATTGTATTTGATTTTACAGTTGTCTTGCTAGTCTGGGCGAATACAGTTGCTGTGCTTAAAAGGGCTGCAGCAAAAAACGTTATCTTTTTCATTGTCTTTTTACGGTTTAATTAGTTAATGCTTCAAAACTATATTGTCAAGATGAAGACAACATGAAGAAATAAAATTTTTGAAAATTTTTTCAAAATGTTTCCGGGGGTTGTCATTTTTCCCTGTTTGGGGCACTAACAAATATCCCATACAATTAATCTTGTATAAGTGGTTCCGAAAGTATAAATGCTGCAAATATAAAAACCTTTTAGCGGGCACAGGGCAATGGCAGTACATAGCCAACAAGTTACAACCGGACCAGCCCCGGCACGAAACAAGCTAATTTTCTGCGGGTTTGATCACTTTATTTATATTTAAGTATGCCGCACCTTACTTCCTGAACATTAACAGGTTGTGCACATATCACTTTCAGGAGAAGAGCTTGCCGCCTGCTACGGGTTGTAAATTATAGTTGGTGCAGTAAGCATTTAAATATCATTTTACCTACATTAGTACTAAAGAGCGCGTTTTACGTTAGTAGCTCAGTAATAATAACCAGGTTGTAAAGGCACATTTGTTTAATTGTGTGCAAAGGATTGCTGTCGAACTGGTGTTCTTAAAGTGTAAACTAAAACGATGCGATCCCGCTTAAACTATCTGAAATTTTTAAAAAACCATTTTACCATTGTATTGTTATTACTGGTTTTAAGGCTGTTTTAAACGTGCAAAGTATAGTTACTTGATTTTGGAGCGGTTTATGAAACCCTGAATTGGTTAGGTTAAAAAACTTGAGTTTTATAAGAAATTGATTATCAGTAACGTTTAGTTGAGCATGTCTCAATGCTGGCCCACAAACGCCTGGGGCAAGCCTGATATTTTTTAGATTATGAACTATGATTAACAAAGCAGCACCTGTCAACTTAACAATAGAAGAAGATTACGATTCGCAGTTTTGCGGCAGCATACCCTTGCACCTTGTCAACCTTATACAGCCACACGGCATGCTGCTTGTGTTGGATAATGGGGACCTGAAGATCGTGCAGGCAAGCGAAAATGTTGAAACATACTTAGACGTAAGCGCCACCAACTTAATAAACCAAACACTCGACACCCTGATTCCGGATAGTCAGTTTGAGGAGATAAAAGCCAAGGTAAATAGGCAGGATAGCCAGGAGAAAATACCCCTTACGCTGACTTTCGGGGTTAACGGCCAGGACAGGGCTTTTTCTGCGGTGGTGCTTCCGCAGCAAGACTATATCTTACTGGAGCTGGAGGAAAGCAAGGATGTGGCCCCGTCGTATTTTATAGGTCTTTACCAAAACCTGAAGTATATAACCACCCTGCTGAAAAGGGCGCAATCGTGTAGCGAGATCGCGGAGACTGCCGCCGCAGAATTAAAAAAGTTCAGTGGCTTCGACAGGGTGCTGGTTTACCAGTTCGACCCGCAGTGGAACGGGATCGTGGTTGCGCAGGCACGGGAAGAGGATCTGGATGATTACCTGGGTCTGCGCTTCCCGGCATCTGATGTTCCGAGGCAGGCAAGAGAGCTATACTTCCGGAACCCTTACCGCCTGATCCCAACCCGTAGCTATACGCCTGTGCGCATGATACCGGTAATTAACCCGCTTACCCAACAGTTTACCGACCTATCGGAAAGCAGCCTGCGAAGCGTGGCAAATGTACACCTGGAGTACCTGACCAACCTTGATGTGATGGCCTCTATGTCGCTGCCGATCATCATAGACAACAAACTCTGGGGCCTGTTATCCTGCCACCACAAAACGGCTAAAAACCCCGGTTACGAAATGCGTTCAGCCATGGAGTTGTTTGCCGGCATTTTATCCGCACAGTTAGAAGCGAAGCAAAAAGAGGAGAACATGGCCCTTCGGGTCAGGCTGCGAAGTTTGCATGTAAAACTTATAGAGCAGTTGTACTCCGCCTCATTCTTTACCGATGGCATTTTACAAGGCTCAACAAATATTAAAGACCTGCTTAACCTGGACGGGGCAGCCATATCCATTGAAGGCAACATTTTTTTAAGCGGTGTTACCCCTGAAAAACAGGAGGTGAAGGAGCTGGTATCGTGGTTGAGGAGGAATAAGAATGAACAGGTTTTTGCGACGGATACCCTGCCGGCCGTTTATCCTTATAGCAAAGATTACCGTGCAGTTGCCAGCGGCCTGATAGCTATACCTATAAACGCGGAGCAGGGCGAGTTTATACTTGGGTTCAGGCAGGAAGTGCTGCAGACGGTAAACTGGGGAGGCAATCCACACGATGCCATACAGATGGAGCCTGACGGTAAAACATATCACCCACGCAACTCCTTCAGCATTTATAAGGAAACAGTGCAGAACACATCTTTACCCTGGTTGCAGGAGGAACTGGAAGCCGCCCATGATCTGCGCGGCGCCGTGCTTGAAAAACTAATAAAAGACCGGTATTAATTATTTTGTTTTACGCACGTAATTGCACATTAAAAGAAACCTGTCGCCGGGAGTATGAAAGCGAATATGACACCATCTAAAGCAGCTGTTAAGAAAAAGGAAGAGAAGCCTGCCTCAGATCATTACCTGATCGGGATAGGGGCCTCTGCTGGTGGACTGGAGGCTATCCATAAACTTTTCGACCATTTTCCAAACAACTCAAGCTTTTCCTTTGTCATTATCCAGCATCTGTCGCCGGACCATAAAAGCCTGATGGCCGAGCTGCTTTCAAAGCACACCCAGATGCAGGTGCAGGTGGCAGAAGATAACATGCTTACGCGCCCTAACTGCGTGTATGTGCTGCCCAGCGGCAAGCAGCTGACGATGGCGCACGGCAGGCTAAAGTTAGAGGATAAGACCCGAAGCCGTGAGCCGAACTTTGCCATAGACCTCTTTTTTAAATCGATGGCTGAGAGCCGCGGTAAGTATGCCATTGGCATTGTGCTGTCCGGTACCGGAACAGACGGGTCGAAGGGTGCCAGGGCCATTAAAAAAGCTGGGGGCATGGTAGTGGTGCAGGACCCCGAAACAGCCAAGTTTGATGGCATGCCGCGCAGCGCCATCGATACCGGCTACGTGGATTTTGTATTGCCGCCTGAGCAAATGCCTGAAGAGATAATTGAATACACCCGTAAAATACCACTGGTGAAAAGTATACTTGCGAATAGTGACCTGGGTGAGGAGGAGGCCGTTTTTAACGAGATCCTGGACCTTGTATGCACCCACACCCAAACCGACTTTACTAATTACAAGGAGGCCACCATCAACCGGCGTATCCGGAAAAGAATGGATACCCTGAAGGTGAAAACGATGGCCGAATACCTCACTTACCTGCACGAGCATCCGACAGAGATCAAGAAACTTTGCCAGGAGTTCTTTATTAACGTAACCAGTTTTTTCAGGGATAAAGAAGCGTTTAAAGAGATTGAGGAGGACATCATACCCAACATTATTGCCGGGAAGGAGGAAGGCCAGACAGTAAAAGTATGGGTGGCCGCATGCAGCACCGGCGAGGAAGTATATTCACTGGCCATCCTGTTTAAAGAAGCCTATGAAAAGCTTGGCAGAGAGCCGCATGTAAAGCTTTTCGCCACCGACATCGATCTGCAGGCGATCACGCAAGCCTCAAAAGGGAGCTATCCGCTGTCTATCGCCAAGCATGTGTCTGCGGAGCGCCTGAAGAAGTACTTTTACCAGAAAGGCAACAGGTATTATATAAACGAGGAGATCCGTAAGCTCGTGGTATTTGCACAACACGACCTGCAGAAAGACCCGCCGTACAGCCGCATCGACCTGATCTCGTGCCGTAACATGCTGATCTACCTTAATCAGAGCCTGCAAAACAAGGTGTTGGCATTATTCCCTTACGCCTTGAACCTGGGTGGCTACCTTTTCCTGGGGTCCAGCGAGCACATCGGGGATACGAAGTCATACTTTACCGAGGTGAGCAGAAAATGGAAGATATTCCGGAAAATAAAAGAGAACAGGGGTGTCCGGCACAGCTATGGCATTCCAAATTACTTTAGCAACAGCAAGAACGAGCAGAGCAATCACGCCACGTACAAAAACACCGTTGATGCCAGGTACAACAACTCCTTCATGGATGCCGTGTCGGCAGACTTTAAGGTAACAGGGCTTTATGTTGACGAGAATTACCAGCTGCTGCACGGGATCGGCGATATCAACCGGTTCCTGAAGTTTCCGGACAAACGCCTGCATTTCAACCTGATCAAGATGGTGCCCGAAGAACTGGCTGTAACGCTTAGTGTGGGCATCAGGAAGGCGCTGAAGCAGAACCGCAAAGTGGTTGCCCGACAGGTAGCCGTGAAGATCGGCAAAAAAGAGCAGATGGTTCATGTTTCGATTCGCCCCATTACCATTGAAAAAGGTGAGCCGAAAGTTATACTTGTGCTGCTGCAGGAAATGGGAGAGGTAACGCCATTGCCAAAAGTATCAGACCTTACATTTGTGTCGGACTCTGATTACTACCAACAGCTTACGGCCCTGGAAATGGAGCTGAAGGAGGCACGCGAAGGACTCCACATGACGGTGCAGGACCTGAGCACGACCAACGAGGAACTCCAGAGCACCAACGAGGAACTTATGTCCTCGAATGAGGAGTTGCAAAGCTCCAACGAGGAGATGCAATCGCTGAACGAGGAGTTGCATACCGTAAACTCTGAGCACCAACTTAAGATAAAAGAACTGCAGGAACTGAACGAGGACCTGGATAACTATATCAGGAGCTCAAACATCGGGCAGTTGTTCGTTGACCATCACCTGGTTATCCGGAAGTTTACGCCTGCCATAGAAGGCCTGATCAACGTGATCGGCAGCGACCTGGGCAGGCCTATCCACCATTTGTCCCATAACCTGAAGTATACCCGCCTGATCGAAGATATCAAAGAGGTAAATAATACCTCTGTAGAGATCGAGCGTGAAGTGGAAACCACTGATGGCAAATACTACCTGATGCGCATTATCCCGTACCTGAAGCATGACGGCAACAAGGACGGAGTGGTAGTGAGCTTTGTGGAAGTGACCACCCTGAAAACACTAAGTAATGTGGTACAGGGTGTCCTAAACAGTTCCTTCAATAGTATTATGGCTTTCAGGGCCATCCGAAACGACAAAAAAGAGATCACGGACTTCTCCTGGACCCTGCTGAACAAAAAAGCTGAGAGCTTTACCGGGTCATCGCAGGCCGAGCTGCTGAATACCAGTGTGCTTGCAACGCTGCCATTCCTGAGAAAGAGCGGGCTGTTTAAGAAGTTTGTCCAGGTAATAGAGTCCGGACAGGCCATACATATGGAGCAGCAGCTGGCATTTAACAAAGAAAAGGCCTGGTATGAGATTGCAGCGGTAAAAATGGGCGATGGACTAACAGTTACCATGGCCGATATTACCGAGAAGAAGAACAGCGAAGACAAGGTGTTGATGGCCTATGAGGAACTCAAGCAGGCAGAGGAGAACCTGATCAGGCTGAATAATGAACTAGAGAAAAGGGTGCAGGAACGCACAAAGGAGCTTGCTGCCAGCGAAGAGCGTTTCAGGATGGTGTCCAGGGCTACGAACGATGTTATCTGGGACTGGAACCTGGTGAACAATGAGTTCTGGTGGAGTGAGAGTATGAAAAGCACCCTTGGCTTCGAGCCGTCTGAGATAAAATCCGGTTTCCAGGGCTGGTTGGAGCTTATACACCCCAACGACAGGGCAGGGATACAGGAAAGTATAAACGCCGCCATAAACTCTGGACAGGAGCAGTGGTCCGGGGAGTACAGGTTGCAGAAGAAAGACGGTACTTACGCCTACGTTTCGGACAGGGCCTACATCCTGCATAACGAGTACCACATGCCATACCGTGTGCTGGGCACCTTTATCGACCTGACAGACCTGAAACTAACCCAGGAGAAGCTACAGGAAACCAACGAGCACCTGTTACGGGTGATCGAGGACCTGGATACATTTGTGTACACGGCATCCCACGACCTGAAGGCGCCAATAGGTAACATAGAGGGCCTGATGTTACTGCTGGAAGAGCAGATCGCATCGGCCGGGCCAATACCAGGCGAACCGATGGAGCCTGTTTTTGAGATGATGAAGGGGGCAATCAATCGTTTCAAGAACGTGATCAAAGACCTGACCGACATTGTGAAAGTGCAGCGCGACGTGGACGGCAAGCCGGAGCGGGTAGAAGTACAGGAAGTGTTTGAGGAAGTTAAGGCCAATATAAAAGACATACTGGAGGGAGAAGAGGTAGCGTTTGACGTAGATTTCAGCAAAGCGCCACATATCATCTTTTCGAAGAAAAACCTCTTTAGCGTGCTTTATAACCTTGTTAGCAATGCTATAAAGTACAAGGCAAAAGACAGAAAGCCTGAGATAACAATACGCACTGAAAAAGTGGATGGCTATACCCGCTTAACCGTATCCGACAATGGTCTGGGCATTAGCAAGGATAACCTGACCAAGCTGTTTACATTGTTCAAGCGATTCCATTCGCATGTTGACGGCACGGGCATGGGACTTTACATTGTTAAGAGAATGATAGACAACGCGAACGGCCATATCAATGTTAAAAGCAAATTAGGAGTAGGCACCACTTTCGAGTTATACTTTAAGAATTAGCCTAAAGTATAAATGCTAATGCTGTCCGGCATTTTGGCCTGAAAGTATAAAACCACGGTTAGTGTTTTGCTGCAATGCGATCACAAACCGTGGTTTTATACTTTACCCCGAAAGCGCACAACATAGGCTGGTAGTATAAATTTTAACAAGTGCTGAACAGGCGCTGTTTTTATGCAAAGCCAACCAGATTTTTTACCCTGATTTTAGGATAATTTTTTGCCTTGTAAATCTTGGATAGTTGCAACATACTTGCATTTGTGTACCACTATACTTCTACGTATTGATATTTTAAGTTGCAGATTGTTAGTGGTTTATGTGTTTTATTTAGTGAATAGAGAACCTGAAAGAGTGTAAATGCCAAAAAATCTAGGGCATCTACAAATTTGGATGATTTAGACACCTAAACATTCTTATTCACGTAACAACTAATGAAACACATTTACAAACACTTAAATAATTCCAGCGATGGTAGTCAACAGTTACCGTCCGGACCTACAGGATGATAGCCAGAAAAATGCAAAGAAGAAATCCAGAATCAGAAGTATAATTAAGTGGTCGTTACTTAGCTTAGTTTTTCTCATTTCTTGTTTTGTAGCCGCAGTTATAGTGTATGAGGCGCGAACCTCTACCTACCAGGCAAAACAGTTTTCTGACTATGCCACTACGTTAACTTACAAGGTTGACAAAGGACCAAGTAGTGCTATAATCTTCCCAGGAAATGGACCATTTGATATGCGTTTAGGCTATTCCTTATTGCCTAAGATGCTGGATCGTGTGCAATCCAAAGGCATGCACATCGAATCCCAGTCCAGGTTTTCAGATCAACTCCTGGATTACACCTCCCGTGGCTTTTTTACGCCGTACAACGAAAAAATGCAGACAGGGCTTAACATCCTGGATAGCAATGGTGAGCCAATGTACCGCTATACTTATCCGGGCTTCGTTTATACTTCTTTCGACTCGGTGCCGGCTTTGGTTGTGAACTCCCTGCTGTTTATAGAAAACCGCAACCTGCTCGATACGACCAGGCAATACCTGAACCCGGCTGTGGACTGGATGCGCTTTGCCAAAGCCTCCCTGCACGAGATCGGTAACCTGATAGGCCTGGAGTACAAAACTATTGGAGGCAGTACGCTGGCCACGCAGATAGAGAAATTCCGTCACTCGCCGGGAGGGATAACAGTAGATGCCCGCGAGAAAATGAAGCAGATGGTCTCAGCCAGTATCCGCACTTACCAGGGAGGCCCTGAAACGCTGCCTGCCCGCAAAGACCTGGTGGTTTCTTACCTTAACACGGTGCCACTGTCGGGTGCGCCGGGTTATGGCGAGGTACATGGCCTGGGAGACGGCCTTAAAGTATGGTTTGACTCTGACGTTAGAAAAGTGAACAACTTGCTGAGCATGACCGATGCCAAGGGCGATACCCTGCAGGCCAAGGGGCAGGCACTGCGCCAGGTGCTTTCGCTGATGATCGCACACCGCAGGCCATCTTATTACCTGGGCCAGGAAGGACGCAAAGAACTGAGCGACCTTACCGGTGGTTACCTGCGCCTGCTGGCAAGCAATGGCTATATTAGCCCGGAACTACGCGATGCCAGTCTTTCGCAGGAAGTAAGATTCCGTGATTTTGAAGCTAACCCTGCCGTGGCGCCAAGGTCTACGGATAAAGGTGCCCTGGTGGCACGCACCCACCTTTCTATGCTGCTAGGCAAGCCGCTATACGACCTGGACCGCATGGACATGGCCGCGACAACCACCCTGAACCATGACCTGCAGGGGCAGGTAAGCGAGTACCTGCATCGCCTCAACAACCCCGACTTTGCCAGCTCGGTGGGTGTTTACGGAGAGCGGATGCTTTCGCCAAACCGAACAGATGCGGTGATATACAGTTTTACCTTGTTTGAACGGACTCCATATGGCAATCTGGTGCGTGTGCAAACCGACAATACAGACCAGCCTTTTGACATGAATGAGGGCAGTAAACTGGAACTGGGTTCCACTGCCAAGCTAAGGGTTACGGTTACCTACCTGGAGATAATCGCAGAGATACATGAACGCTATGCCAACGCAAGCCCAGCTGAACTGCGAAAAGCCCAACGGGAGCCCCACGATAACTTGAGCAGATGGGTGATCGACTACTTACTGGTATCTAAAGACAAAAGCCTGACGGCTATGCTTAGGGCTGCACTAGAGCGCAGGTATTCTGCCAACCCCGGCGAGGCATTCTTTACCGGTGGCGGCATGCACCATTTCAACAACTTCAACAACGACGACAACTACTCAAGGCCAACCGTGCGTGAGGCTTTCCAGAAATCCATTAACCTGTCGTTTGTGCGGCTGATGCGCGATATTGTAAGCTACACCACGTATCAGCAGGTAGGCAACCCTTCGGAACTTCTGTCGAATGCCGGTGACCCAAGACGTGAAGAATACCTGAGGCGCTTTGCTGACCGTGAGGGAAATGTCTTTCTTCGTAAATTCTGGAACAAATATGAGGGGCTTTCATCTGAGGATAGGTTTACGAGGTTGCTGAACAGCATTTACAAAGACGAAGTGCGACTGGCAGTGGTGTACCGTTACCTGTACCCGTACAAAGACTACAAAACATTCAAGCGTTTTCTGCAGGAGCAATTGCCAAAGGCCAACCTGAAAGAAGACCGAATGCAGGAACTGTACGAACGCTACGGACCAGACAAGTATAACCTCTCCGACCAGGGCTATATTGCCAAAAGGCACCCGCTGGAGTTGTGGCTGCTGGGCTACTTATTAAAATACCCTGGCACACGCTGGCCAGATGCTGTAGCTGCAAGCGAACAGCAAAGGCAGGATATTTACAAGTGGCTGTTCCGGACAAAGTATAAACGAGCACGTGACTCCCGCATCCGAACTATTATGGAGTCGGATGCTTACGTGGACATACAGAAACGCTGGGAACGAGTGGGTTATCCGTTCAAGCAACTGGTCCCTTCGCTGGCAACAGCGCTTGGCTCATCCGGTGACCGGCCTGAGGCGCTGGCAGAACTTATGGGTATAATCATCAACAATGGCGTGCGCCAGCGCACCATCCGAATCGAGGAAATCCATTTTGCTGCCACTACGCCTTACGAAACCTCCCTGAAATGGAAGCCTTTAGAGAAACAGCAGGTACTTAACCCTGAGGTGGCGGCCGTTGTACGCGAGGCCTTATCTGAAGTGGTAGAAACAGGTACTGCCATACGTTTGCAGGGTGGCTTTAAACTTTCGGATGGTACAGTGCTTGCCTTGGGCGGTAAAACAGGTACAGGAGATAACCGGGTGGTAACCATGAGCTCAGGAGGATACAGAGTGGCATCGCGGGCCATTAACCGTACAGCTACGTTCGTGTTCTTCATCGGCGATGACCATTTTGGTGCCTTAACGGCTTACGTGCCGGGACGTGAGGCGGCAGCCTTTCATTTTACTTCGTCGTTGCCGGTGCAGGTATTACGTGGCATGGGGTCCATTATAGCGCCATACTTTGAAACAAAGCTGAACATAGAAAACCCGGAAAACATACCACAGGACAAGGAACCTCAGGTTATACTTGCGGATGATCAGAAGGCGAAAAAAGACCCTGTACACAAAACAGCCTGTTGCCCTGAAAATAACTGATGTACCCCGCTGTAAAACAAGATTTTACACAGCTCAGGCAGCTAACTTACTGTTGTGGTATTGCAGAGGAAGAGGTGAGAATACTCTCTTTTTCCTCTGCTATGCTACTTAAGCCTTCGCAGACTGGAAATCATACTTCACTGTCTTTACTACTTAGACCATACTGACTGTGCATGCCCTCATAAAGCAGCTGCTTATCTTCCATCACAATATTAACTGACTCAAGTTGCGAGATACACTAACAGTTTGATGAAGCTGTTTAGGGTTTTAGCTAAAAGAAATCGAACCCGCCATTGTTGGTGTTTTTCACCAACAATTTAAGGCACTGGCTATTATACTTGCTGGTGATAACACGCAGCAAGGGCAGGCAGTATGGAGTTTAATATATTCTAAACAGGTTCTGATTACAGATATGGGCAACCTACCCCTAACCCCACCGAGGAGGGGAATTTTACTCTTGCATGTAATTCCCCTCTTGAGAGGGGTTAGGGGTGTGTTTGCTTTTTACGAAAGGCCCCTCCATCTGGCTTTACACCCCTGCGGTCCCCTCAAGGGCAGGGCTGTTTCATCCTGGCAAATTACAAGGTTATAGCGCGAGCGTCCTCGCTCGTGTTTGGCTATAGCTGGGCCTCCGGCCCAGTTGAGTTGAAAACTCAACACCATTTTAAACCACCCCAAAAGCGTTCGGGGCGGCAGAAAAAGAAAGAATGAAAAGGCCCTTCTCCTCGGGGGTAGGGGTGGGTAAATATTTTTAGAATGAGAATCCAGCAACTCTGAGTTAATTAGGAACAGGGCGGGTAAACCACCAATAAAAAAGTATGGCAGAGGTGCGAGGCAGATTGTCTTATACTTTTGCAACGCCTGTGCATGTAGTAGCGTACCTCACACCTGAACCCTTATAAACAAGTTATACATGTCTTACATATTTCAGGACTGGCAGGCAAACAAAGGCAACCTGAAAGGCCGTTTGGTCATGGTGCTGTTCCGGTTGGCGCGGCCTGCTTCCATCAATACATTTTTCAGAGTGCTATGGCTTCCGTACCTGGCTTTTTATAAGCTGTTCGTGGAGTGGTTTCTGTGCATTGAATTGCCGCATTGGACAAAAGTGGGCAAAGGCTTTTACCTGGGCCATGGGCACGCCCTGGTCGTGAATGGTTGCACCGTAATAGGAGAGAACTGCTTTTTCAGGCACTCTACTACTTTAGGTAACATTCGCCGCGAGGATGGTTCCTATTCCGGCTCTCCGGTTATCGGCAACAATGTAGAGGTAGGTTCCAATGTATGCATCATCGGTGAGGTGCGTGTTGGAAATAACGTCAGGATCGGGGCCGGCTCTGTGGTTGTAAAGGATATTCCGGATAACTGCATTGCTGTAGGAAACCCGGCAAGGGTAATTAAAGAACTTACACCGGTTCGCCAGATAAGCCCGGAACTGCACAGCGAGGCCTGCTAGCAGGTACGTAAAAGCTTAAAAAGAAAGAGGCGCGTATGCAATTACGCGCCTCTTTTGTCATCCTCACCAGATTTTATACTTTATCTTATTGGTTATCAATAGTTGCCTCTATCACAGCCTCAACATTGTCCGGAATCAGGCTGAAGAAGTCGTAACCTGTCTTGGCCTCAATGGCATCAACAGATGTTCTGTACAGTCTCCAGTCAGATGACACGTTGTTGTCGTTTGGCATTTCCACGGCGATTACCCTGGAGGTGGTTGTTACGCGGCTGGCATCGTTATCTCCGTCAGGGATGATAAGTATAACCTTCCAGGTGGTGGCCGGTACGGTAACCTTACCGCCTGCGATGGTGGTAGCATAACCGTTAGAGCCTGTGCCACCCGCGCCGTAACCACCTGAGATGATGTAGATCTCATTGCCACCTGCAAGCAGGGTGCGGCAATAGCTCTCTAAGCTGGCCCAGCCCAGGCGGTTGTTGTTAGGCGCCTGCGGGATCATGTTCGTCATCAGGAAAGTAAGCGAGTTGTCTTCCACGGTAAGTGTTCTGTCCGCAGACGGGCACATATGGCCACGGTCAAACCCGCTTAGCGAGTAGTCTGTGGCGCCTACCTGGTACCAGCCTGCCGGCAAAGTGTTATCTGCTCTGAAGTCGTCCTGGCGCGGTGTGCTGCCCAACCACGACTCATCCAGGTGCCAGCTAACCCAGTTGGCAGTTCCTCTGTCACGGCTATACGACATCACGTACTGGTTTTTCAGAAGCAGGTAATTGTTATACAGGTTTACATCTGTTACAGCCCCGGAAGGGTTACCCATGGTCAGGTGTACCGAACCTGAAGTATCGCCGGTGCCGCCACCGGTGCCACCACCTGTACCTCCGCCACCTGTATCACCTGTGCTTGTGCCGTTTATGGTAAAGTCGTCGATGTTGATGCGGTTGCCGCCGCCACTAAGCTTAACCACACGGAATCTTACACCAGACGGGAAAGATACGCTGAATGAAGCGGTCTCGAGGGTGATAGAAGAGGAAGTGACTGTGTTCCCCTGCTTAGCCCAGGTAGCACCGCCGTCGGTTGAGGCCTGCAACTCCCATGTGCTGGAGCCATCGGTGCCGTAAACAGCATGGTTTATACTTATGGTTTGGGCTCCGTTAACATCAAACTGCATTTCCAGAGTACCCAGGTCACGGATACGTACTGATTTGGCACCGGATTTTCTATCAGACTCCAGCGTTCCTAGCAATGCCTCGTTCAGCAACCAGGTGCCAGAGGCAAAAGTGACTGGTGCAGCCGCATAGCTTCCCTTAGAACCACCTTCATAGTCCTCCAGGAAATCCGCAGCCACTGGTGCCGGGTTAGACTCTACAGAAAAATCGTCGATGTTGATGCGGTTGCCGCTGCCACTTACTTTCCTGATCTCGAAACGAACCGGCCCAAACACATTAAGCGGGAAACTGATCTGCTGCAAAGAGGTCTTGCTAACAGTTACAGCGCTTCCTGCCAATTGCCATGTTGCGCCGGCATCGGTAGAGTAGTGAATCTCAAAGTTGGAGTTTTTGTCGCGGCCATACTTGGCATAGCTCAATGCTACTGACTTGGCGCCATCCGGCAAGTCGAATTCCATACTTACCTTGCCCAGGTCGCGGATGCGCACCGACTGCGTTCCACTGAAAGCATCGGAAGAGGTGTTTCCTGTCAGGGCCTCGTCCAGTAACCAGGAACCATTGCCGAAATTAACAGAAGCCGCTGCATAGCTGCCTTTGTAAACCGACTCAAAACTCTCCTGGAAAAGTGTAGATGTTACAGCCTGTGACTGGGTGGCATGTAACTGTTGGTTGGGGCTGACCATTTCCTGCTCAGGGCTACAGGCAGAAAACGAAAGGAAGGCTGTTATGACAAACAGCCACTTAATAAAGTAATTGTGTCTCATTATGGGTTGATTTAAGGTGAGAATGACGCCGCAAGTAACGCAAAGTATTTGGGATGTTATATATAATTAACAAAAATATAACACCGGGTGTATGTTTGCCGGAATGAATAGAAAATTGCCAAGATGGAAGATGCCGGGGCTGGCTCCTGAAGTTAAATATAGCAGCCTCTTAGTAAAACAAGCCTGCCAGCAACAAGGCTATGAACAGGATCAGGGCTGTCCAGAAAAAGATGCCCAGAACCGCGCGGTTGTCTTCGGGGGTTGGTTCCTGCTCGGGTTCGGCAGAGGGTTTGCGGAAGTTTCTCCTGTAACGCGGAGGCGAAGCAGCGGCCAGGAGCAAGGCAAACAGCAGCCCTATAAAAAGTAAAGGGTATAAGGCCACTCCCCAATACAGTGGCCCAACAGGCCTGACCCACACATAAGCCAGGTAAATACCCAGAAACAATACCAGGAAAAATGTCCAGAAGCTACCCCATGGTCCTCTGTTCTTGAAAACAAAATAGAACAAGGCACCAATAACAAAGGAAATCAGGAGTACAGCTAAAAATCCTGCCAGGGGCATCATGGGGTGTAGAGTTAAGTATAAGTATTGATTTAAAAAACGATCGGGGAGTGAGTTGAGTTGTTTTGGTTTAGTAATCTACTTTCCCTCTCAAAATTCACCTTATTTTTATTGTACATAGTTTAACCATGCCAGCTTCTTTGCCTTTCAATCCAGGTACACCTATCCTCAGTCTTGCTTGCCTACAGTTGCACCTCTGGATTTGGTGCCCTCAAGGCGGGGGAAGGGGCCCTCTTTAAGCGTGGCCTCGCCTTTTCGCATCGCGCTGCACCGTTTTCCTGCCGGGGGTAGGGGCCCACTTTATCGTGCCTCGGGCTGCCTAACTTCGTTCGTCACCGGAACCCGCTAAGGCGCTCAACGCAGAGGCTGGGATGGACACTTCTTGGTAAACGCCTGTCTCAACTTGAGAGAAAGTATAAATTGGTAGAAGAGGAGATTCCCCTCTTGAGAGGGGTGCAGGGGTGTGTTAATCGTTTTCTAAAAAATCTCCTCCCTGGACAATCGAGAACGAGCGTTTTGAGCTAGCGAGCATAGCTCTGAGGGGCAGGAGCAGTTGGACCCGGTTGATACTGTCATTCTTATAGCAGTATTGCTAGCAAGGAACTCTGATTATTAGAAGGTTTATGGACATAAAAAAAGAAGGGCTTAAAGCCCTTCCTTCCAATTCTTTAACCTATAAACTACTTTAACATCCTAGACCCCAGTCCAACATGAATGGAAGCGTAGAACCCACCCAAAGAGATATCCGGTACACCTGATACATTTCTGCCGTCAAACTCAAAGTCGCTTTCGCTTAACTGGAACTGATAGCCGGCTTTGAAAATAACTGGTACCCAGCTCGACATTCTGCCAACTTCATTGTCTTTCTCGCGGCGGTAAAACAGGTAATGGAATTCAAGGCCAGTATCCGCCAGGTAAGAGTAATTGCGCAGGTCTGCCTCACCGGTAGGGTTCTGCAACAAGCCCTGGAAGTTGGTTGTGCCGATATTCTTATTCTGCAGCAGCAACGTGTTGCGGCTTAAAGTGGCCATAACGCCGGGTATAAGCCTTGCCCGCTCAGACCTGATTATGTTGTGGCCCAAACCAATGGCGTACTGCTGGTTATGGAATTCTACTTCCCTGTTGGCGGTCTCTTCCTCGTTCTTCAGAGAAAAAGAGGTTCTGAGCGTGAGCACCCAATGGTTAGAGATGTTCTGCGTCATAAAGCTAACAGAGTGGATGCTTTCTGACAACGAAGGGTAACCTGCCGAATTGATGGCGGTATTCATGTCCTGGAGGTCTGCCCGCTGGTAATGGTAGCCAACACCGATCTGGAAATTAGAACCCCTGATAAGCCTGCTGGCGACCTGCCCCTGGGCTTTTGCCAATTGTGGCACTGTAATAAGTATAATTGCTAAGGAAAGTATAATCTTCTTCATAGTTGTTTGGTAATTGTGCTTTGATATTTATCTAATTTGTAACTGCTTAGCCAGCGTATCGGCTGTAAAGCCTGCGGCCAGCGCATAGATGGCATGGAACAAAATATCTGTGGCTACAGCCTTGGGTTGCCAGGTGGTTACAGGTTCTATCACATCCATCGCCGGCAACACGCTAACCTCTGTGCCCCACACAGCCCCCAGGTGCGCGGTAGTGCCTGCGGCTCCGTTGGCCCCGTACACAGCCATTAAGCCCCTCGGTATGCCCCAGGTAGCACCATACGCCACGTGAGCCGCATTCGTTATCAACTCTTTGTCTTCATCTGATTGTGCTTTGATGCCGAAGGTTTTCTTCACGGCTTTGTAAGGCGTGTCGCTGGGTTTGCGGCCTGTATACTTCATTTCCAGCAGTTGGGCTGCTGTCATGAGGGCGGTGCCAACCATGCCTGCCACAATACCAACCCCAATACCTGCCGCAAACTTTGCCAGCGCCTGGGGCAGTTCATGGTCTTTGTGTCTGTCTTTTTTCATAGTTTAGTTCAACTTCTGCCTGCCAGATCTGGCCGGGTTCAACATTGCATAATTGTACGTTGCTAATGGCTTACCGTTCTAAAATCGGCCTGCCAGGCTCAGGCGTCCCAAGTATAAAGTATACTTACAAAACGCTTACGGCACAGAAAGTACATTGCCGGATGCTATACTTAACAGGCTGAAAGTATTAAAAGTATAAACCGAAACTGCCCGGCTATTGTCGGTGGCGGTTTCGGGTTATACTTTCTGAGCAAAACGCTTAAATAGTTTCTTTATGAGTTTACAGGGTTAGTTACACAGGGTTGCATCAAAGGTAATATCAACCAATACCTCCCTTTCTTTCTCCTGACCACCCTTTGCCGACTCTGCCAGGACGTTACCAATTCCCATTACGTAAGATTTGCGCTCGATGGCGCCAGGCTCCAGCGCCGTGAAATCCTCGGTAGTCAGCACCTTATGAAACATCCCGTATGGCACTTTCACGGTTCTCATACTTGGTAATACTTTGCCCTGATCTTCTGCAACATCCGGGTAAAACTCCTGGTAATATATTTCCCCGATGTGTTTCTGTGGGTTGGCCCACATAATAATTCCTGGTTTGGCAATTTCACCAACGCCAGCAACATCCTTACCTGCTTCCCAGGAGCCTTCAGTACTAGGTACGCCATCATCAAAGGCTACAGTGGCTTCGCCAAAGTACCAGACGTTTCCCTTCAGATCCTGGGCATACCAATCGTAAGTGTCTTCCAGCACATTGCCTTCTTCATCTGTTTCAACCACATGCACTATGCGTGCTGTAACTCCCAAGGCAGAAATAAATTTGGTTTCGCACAAGGTGGTTGATGTGATAAATTTAGTTTCGATCTCATTCCGCTCTTTAGTGGTGCTTACATAGTGCAGGGTTTCGCCTGGCCTTAATGGAAAGTAGGGGTTATCCACGTTAACGGTAAAGTTTGCGGGGTTTATCACCACGTCCAATATGTCATCTCCGGACAGCTTATAACTTGTGGCACTGTCAGAGGCAAGTGGGGCCGGTGCAATTTGTTCGTCCTGGCTGCAGGCACACAGCATGATCACAAAACCCGACATAAGTGAGCAAAGTACGTTTGTCTTCATAGCTATTACATTAAAGTTTAAGGTTTCAGAGTACCAGGGCGGGTAAGTAATGGTATGAAGGAGGGCAGTACCGGTAGAAAAAGCGGCTCATTTATTTTCTACGAATCTGGTTGGCATCAGTTCCTAAGTAAATTTATACTTGTTGTGTCCAGTGTTTTGATTTTGAGGTTTGAGCAATACCTGTCAGCTTAGGCTATGATAATACAACGCTTTAACTGAGAGCCTTTTTAACGTTTATTAAAATCCATACTGCCTGCCCTTGCTGCGTGTTCTCACCAGCAAGTATCATAGCCAGTGCCTTAAATTGTTGGTGAAAAACACCAACAATGGCGGGTTCGATTTCTTTTAGCCAAAACCCTGAACAGCTTCTGAGTAAACCTACCTTTAATCTAAGTGATCAGCTTAAAATTACTAAACTATATGCGTATAATATAATTGGTGATGTGTGTTGAAAAGATTTGATAATTTAAGTGTAAACAGTTGATTTATAAAATTATATATAATTGCCACTTATTGCAGTACAGTATTTTTATAGTGTACTAAAAGTGGTGTTCTCTGGAATAAGTATAAGCTACCAGATGCCTGCTCATTCAATTTTGGACTGCTTCAGAATTCATATCCTTTCGAGGATACCTGACTGCCACAACTTGTCTCTACTACTTTAAGCTACTCTTTTTTAACTCCAAATTATGAAAACTACTTATATTATTGCCTGCCTCGTGTGTTGCTGTGCTTTACTAAGCTGTGACCATGAAGACGTTCCGCCTACCCAAAGTCCCACTCCAGGTAAAACTAATCCTGTACCTGGTGCCACGCCTGATAAAGTAAATCCCATCGTAAAGATCAACGCACCCGCACCTGACGCGATGTTGATTGTAATCGAAAGTGTAATGATCAACCTGACAGTTACTGATGATAAAGCACTTAAAGAGATACATTATTATATAACTGATGCCAATAAGGCGGGTAATCAGATTAAGTTTGGACAAACCATATTTTCTGAGTCACCTAGAAACAACACCTACATTACAAGTATATTTATGGATAGAAGTGTGGTAGTGCTGCCACCAGAAGTTGCTTCCAGTTCCTATAAAGTTACAGTATTGGCAAAAGATACAACTGATAATATAGGCAAGGACTCTGTGCTATTTACAATTTATGCCCCAGAACTGGATAAGGCGAAATTTGTGAGTATAGTGAATAAAAGAAGTTTGTATGGTGCTTTTGAATGGTATGGCATCAAGTTTTCAAATGATCCGGTTACTAACCTTTACAGAGTTATGTTTACTTTATTGGATAAAGACTGGAACCAGGAAATTTCAAAGGCAGAATGGCAACGTTTTGCGGATGACTTCAGGGTGGAAAATAAGGACTGGGCTTCCTGGGATAAAGATAAGAATGACAGCTTGAATGACATTGAGTTTAATGCGGCCATGGAGGCGTTAATGCTTTATGAGGAATGGAATTCGGACTCAGATGTTTCTATTTCTGAAAGTGAACTGGCCGCCGGTTTTTTCTATCGCTGGGATCATGATAAGAATGGGGTTCTGAGTCGAAACGAATACGAGGAAAGGTATTTTTACTACTATAGGCTTGAATAAGGTCGTTCTGGTGGCAATTAATGTATTCCTGCATCAATTTTGCCTGGTATTAATTAACTCAAGTTGCGTGATTCTTATTCTAAAACTGGATTAACCCACCCCTTAGAGCTACGCTCGCTAGCTCAAAACTCTCGTTTTGGGTAGTCCAGAGGAGGGGAATTTTACTCGTGCATGTAAATCCCCTCTTGAGAGGGGTGCAGGGGTGTGTTAATCGTTCTCCAAAAAACTCCCTCCTTAGCTAGGCTACGCTTAGGACCCAAATTTACATTCGCTGTTATTCCTGCCGCGAGTTTTCAACTCGTGGCTTATTATATGGCAAGCTTTCAGCTTGCGTAGGTATGCAAAAGTATAAAAAGCGACTCACGCAAGCTGAAAGCTTGCCCACATGGACAACCACGAGTTGAAAACTCGCGGTAGATAGAGCATTTTATACTTGTGTCCGAAGCATACCTCCGAGGTGGTGATTTTTGATCGTGCATGTAATTCCCCTCTTGAGAGCAGGGCCGTTTCATTCTACAAATTTCAAGGTCATGGCGCGAGCGTCCTCGCTCGTGACCTGCTATAGCTGGGCCTCTGGCCCAGTTGGATTGCAAATCCAACGGTATAAAAAGTCACGGATCACAGATCCGCGCCAGCAAAAAATAGAAAGAAACGGCCCTGCTCTTGAGAGGGGTTAGGGGTGTGTTTACACCTGCCTGGTTTATCATATAGCGCAACTTGAGTAAAGTAACAATTGGATTTGAATATGCTGCAGTAGATATTAGACTAGGGCTTATCAAGAAACAAGGCCAGGTGTTGTATTACGGTTTTTTTCTCCAGGCCTCCTGCTAAGGCACCCGTTGTGACCCCTACCGTGCTGATGAAGGCTGCCAAGCGTACTTTGTCTAAGAGCCCCACACTCGGCTTATCCAAGGTTGGCCAGGTACTTATAAGGTCCTCCGGGAAAACGTAAAGCTCTATGATCATCATCAATCCGCCTATCATCAGGAAAAGCCCGAAGCAGGCCAGAAGGATGCTCAGGAAAATGACTACATTGGCTATTGCCTGATGCTCTGTCAACACGTTTTTCTCTTTCCTGGGAAGGAACAGAGACTGGATCTTGATCAGGTAGAAGGAGGCTCCAAATATACTGGCAGCCGCAAAGAATGCGGTGGTCCTGTTTCCCATGTTAAGTCCTACGTCCCAGATCTCTGCCGTAAAAATTAATAGCAGGCTGGGTGCCACCGCTGCTGTGGCCAGTCTGGGCAGTGACAAGGGCAGCAGTATTGCCCAATTACGCAGCAATGGATAAAAGACTGCCTTAGGGTGCTTAGCTGCCATGATCATATGAAATATGAAGCTTTCCAGGTTAGTGCCACCGTGCAGTTCCCTTTCCGGAAGGTTCTTGATCCTCTTTTTAAGCTCAGAACGCTCTGTCTCTTTAAACTGAGGCAGGGATTCTCTTCGTTCTCGGAATGAGAAAGGCGCCATTACGCCACCCTTGCCTGGTTTAGTATGGTGCAGCCCGCTCATGTGCCCAAGCAAATGTAAGAGGAGGGAGGCTGCATTTACCCGTACTGCAACGGCATCCAGGGTGCGTACAGGCTTACCTCTGGCCGTTGTGGTAAGCCGTTGCGTAGAGATCACAGCTGTATAGGTAACAGGGGAGGCAAGCCCGGCTTCTATCTTGTCCTTACGGGAGATCAGGGTAACATCCGTCACTACTACCACCATGTCGTAAGGGCCCTCTGCCATACGCATAGTGGCCGCATCCAGGAAATCGGATGGTTCCCTTGTCCTGTCTGTGGTCAGGGCTACCGGCTCTACCAAATGGAACGACCAGGGTATTCCGGAGGCCATACTTATCTCCGGTTCTACATCGGTTATCAATTGTTTCAGAAATGGTTGCATGCCCTCTGGTGTTACCGCAGGGCTATAGGCAAGCAGCACCCCAACATGCATCTCAGCAGGCGGCTCTTTCCCCTGTGCATCTTTCAGCTCACTCAGGAAGCGCTTGGAAGAGGTGAGTCCCTGTACAAATGTGGTAGTAGTGGCAACCCGGCTCAACCGTATCACCCGAATGGCCCTGAGCAGGCGAAATGCCCGGAAGGCCGGGATAAACAGAGCCAGCAATGTTAGCCAGTTCTTTTTGATGTAGTCTACTTTGCTTGCGGAGAGCACCAGCTTTATTACAAACTCAAGTATAAAAAGCAGCCAGATCAGTGTCACCAGCTTGGCCTGAAAGGAGGATAGACCTTCTGCCAATTCCATAACAAATAAGTACAGCCACAGAATTGAAAGTATAAACATCGGGCCTTCCAGCCAGGCCTCGAGTTTGTAGAGCATGCGGAATCTTCTGTGCTGCGTTTTCTCTGAGGTCATCTGCCCAATACTTGGTTAATGAATTATACTGCCCCTGATAAAAGGCTTCTTATTAACTCTGCTATACATAAAGTGTTGGTACTTTGTTGGTATTCCGTACTTAAGAGCTTTAGGAGTTAAGACTTTCTATGTGCATTGACTTGCTATTTGGTAAATGGAAATGAAAACAGCTGATGCAAGGGATACAGTATTTAGCCGCCTATAGCAAAGAGCCCTGCCTGAAGTAATACAGGCAGGGCTCTTTGCTATAAGGTATGGGAGCAGGTCAGGCTTACACTTCACCTAATACGGTTAGTTTTTCTAAGGTTGGGTTTATACTTCCGCCTTCAGGCTCAAGGGTTACGGCAAACGCCTGTGCTGAACCTATGGCCTTCATCTTCTGGAGGTAAGTTGTCTCTCCGTTTAGCGCAATCATGCCGGCATCAATAGGTTTGCCATTATCCAGGGCCCATAGCTGGTACTGCATGCCGGCTGGCGGGGCTGGCAGTTGTATGTTGCCTACGTATACTTGTTGCTCATCGGCATTCCAGTACACCACCATGTTTGCATCCGGACTAGCCTCAACTCCGGAAAGTTTGATTGGTCTGTAATCGGGGTTGCGAAGTATGGACAGGGCAGACTCTAACTGCTGGGTTTTGTAGGATGCCGTTTCTACGTTCTGGGCCATTAACCTCTCGGAGGCAACGGCCTGGGCAAGGCGGTTTTCTGCTTGCTGCCACTTTGTGTAGAAGTGGTAGCTCAGAAAGCCAGACAACAGAAACAACGTTATACTTGCCGCAAACATCCACTTGTAAGGCGATGTCTCAGAAATCTGTGTAGGGTATAAAGGAATTGCATCAGTTTGCTGCACATCCGGGGAGGGGGTAGCAACAGTCTCAGCATTGATGCGATCCATGATGCTTGCCTTTAAACCTGCTCTTGGGGCTACAGCATACGCGGAGGCGTATTGCTCCATAGCTAAGCATGCCTCGTCAAGGGCTGCACGTATCTCAGGTGAACTTGCTGCACGCGCCTCCACTTCTCTCCGCTCTTCCTGCGTAAGCCCTCCGGCAGCGTAAAGCTCCAGAATACCAGATGCTATGAAATCGTTGTTAGACACGGCCTTTAAAAAATTTTTCTAAATACTTAACTGCAGAGCGTGCCCTGGTTTTAACAGTCCCGAGGGGTATGTTGTAATGCTCTGCAATCTCACTTTGTGTAAAACCCTCGAAATACATCAGATCGATGATCTGCTTTTGCTCGGGGTTAAGCTTATTCACTACATCCCTTACATCGATATGCTCCGGCTTTATGTCCTGGTAGCCCAATGTCGCTTTCCCGTTTTCTGGCATCGCATTGGTTTGTGCCGACATGCGATATCCCTTCGATCTGATATTGTCTATTGCCAGGTTCCGGCAAATATTGATCATCCAGGTAAACAACCTGCCTTTTCTTTCATCATAACTACCAAAAGACTTCCAGATCTTAACGAAAGCCTCTTGAAGCACATCTTCTGCAACCTCTTCTACTTTTACGATCTGTAAGATCACACCATACAAGGTGGCACTGTACATATCGTAAAGTACAGCTATAGTCTTGCTGTCCTGTGCGCGTAAACCAGCGATCAGGTCTTCTTCACTTAGCTTATGTATAGCCTGGTCAGACAAGGAGTTTAGTTTATTAAGGTAACATGTATCTGTAGCTATCAAAATTAACAATATTTTAGATACCCTTTATAACCTACTCTTTGTTTTTGCAAAAGCAATCATACTTTTCTCATTAATCAAGTCTGTCTCTTCCTCCAAGTATAAACACCCTGGATATATTAAAACCGAATTTGAACTCTCCCTTTAACCATGATGAAGTGGTGTTTGGGATAAAGGCATTTTCGATAATACCCGCATTATTAGTGAAGAACATATGAAACACGTGGCCTCCGGTCTCAATCTCAATGCCCAACCCTAAGGGGGCGTAATAGCCACTTCCTTTTTCCTGACGCAAGTCTGAGAAAGTATAGATATAATCCGCCAGCAGGGCAAAGCGCTTAGTTAGCTTCAGTCTACCGCCTAACCCCACCGAGAACAGGTCATGCGCATCGGCTGGGTTAAAAAGGTAATTGCGGTGAAGCAAAGACGGCGTTAACTGCACCGAAAGCTTTTGACTGAATTTGTGCGCAATCAGTAACTGGTAAGTATAAGATAAACGGTGCGCGGCATTGTCATACTCATCGGAGGCAGCCTTTGCTGGCGTGTAGGCCATGCTTGTAAGCAGCGTTGCCGATACAGGCATGCTCTTATCCTGGGTTTGGGTTAGCAAACGGTACTTCACATAGCCATCCAGCATTTCACCGATCTTGCTTCTGCCTGCACCCACTGTAAGCTTGTCGTTTATTCCATACTCAAAGGCAATCCGGATATCAGCAGCCTGGTCCATGCCAAACAGCGTGTGCACTCCTCCGCCATCTCCGGCCACATCCCCGAAATGGTGGGTAACCCTAAAGTCCAGACCCCGTGCTTTTACGGTTTCTATGGAGTGGACATTAACAATCCGGGTTGTCTTAAAAGTAGCGAATACTTGCTGGTTCTGTTCCAGCGTACTGTCTGCCAAAGCATCCAGAAGATCATCCTGAGCATGTGCTGTAATGGTAAACACCAGGAACAGCACCGGCAAGAGCAAGTATTTAATTCTTCTGTTCATACACGGCCTTTACCTTCACTTTTATGTCTTGCGAGATGTTGGATATCTTGTCGTTCGGTATTTTTATGTGGTGGTCCTGTACAGGCACCACAAATGCCGAAGAGATTTCTAGCTTGTTGTTCTGCACTACTACCACACCTGATATGGTCCGCTCTGTGGCCACACCGTGCAAGTTGAACTGCCCGGTCACGATGACGTTGTATGTACCATTTTTTGATAAGTCTGAGCCTTCCATTATCACCCCTTTAAAAGTGGCATAAGGGTATTTGTCACTCTCGAGGTAGGTTTCGTTAAAGTGCTCCTGCATCAGGCCATTCCTGAACTTGAAAGACTGAATCGGAACCTTGAATGCTATCTCTCTATTAGATACATCCACTGCCGATACACCTCTCTTAGACACAGCGGAGATGTTTTCGAAGCGGGCCTCGGACAGAAAAGAGATCTCTGTGTCTTTAGAGAGAAACACGTTTTGTGCCTGGCTCACCTGAACGATGCAAAGAAGTAGAAGAAAGTATAAGGATAGTGTTTTCATGGTTTTGTAAGTATGGCTTAGGTTTTCTACTGCTTTAGTTGTTAGGTGCACCGGCCTTAATCCAGGCATCAATTTTTTGGATGTCGCTTTCTGGCAATGGGGCCTGGTTTAGTGGCATCCCGGGAGTCTCTACAAACCTGAGTCTTGCCTGCAATTTTGTTAGACTAGTGTTAGTTGTGCTGGGCCTCAAGGCGTAGCGTTTCAGTTCTTCATAGTTATCGATAAAAGCATAACCGGCTTTATCTGGGTGAGTGGAGGAGGCAGTGTGGCACGAATAGCAATGGCTTGCCATAATGGGCACGATATCCTGCTTGTAACTAACATTACTAATCACTGGTGCAACCTCTGTGGCCTCGTTGTAAGTACAGCCTAGAGCGGTAAGTACTAGTAAAACTAGGCTCAGGTACCAAGCTGCAATCCGATAATTGGGTTCTATAATCATAGCCTTTAATATAGTGTCACAATCATTAAAATGAGCCTGTTCTGATGGTACTACAAACTTTGCTGTCTGCCCTTGCTGCGTGTTATCACCACCAAGTATAATAGCCAGTGCCTTTTAATTGTTGGTGAAAAACACCAACAATGGCGGGTTCGATTCTTGTTGCGATTAACCCACCCCAACCCTTCTGATAGAGAGAAATTTCTATACTTTGTTAGAGCTCCCTATCAGTGGATAAGGGTATCAGAAATGGAAGGGTGGGGTGGGTTATACTTTAGAGTATATTATTAATCGCAATGGTTTGATTACTTAACCAGTTGAGCGCGTAGTTCGCCTCCTGCGTGTGCTGCACTGTGTACGTTCAGGTACCAAAGGCCTTTTAGTAGGTCGGCTTCCTGTGCTGCAGTCAGGGTAACAGAGCCTGTCATGCCTGAGCTGAATGGTCCAGCCACTGCTATTTCAACATCGCCGTTAGCACCGGCAGCTGCTTTGTGAAAGTGCATACCTGTTGGTGTAACCCCAGAATAAGCGATGTTATAGGTCAGTTTTTTGGTAGCCTTGTCGTACACACCGTAGAAAGTGCCTGTAGCGGAAGTATTTACCTGCGGTACCTCGTTCTGTCCTGATAGTCTGTTGCTGAAAACCACTTTCTGGTCTGATACCACCTGGCCTCTTAGCTCACCGCCTGGCTGGGCTGCACTGTGCACGTTCAAGTATAGGTTTCCTGCTAAAAGGTCTGTTTCCTGTGCGGCAGTAAACGCAGCGGTTGTGCCTTTGAGTCCAGTAATCTCCATTACCACATCTCCGTTTGCGCCAACTGCTGCCTTGTGCAAGTGCATAGCTGAGGCAGTCACTCCGTTAAGTACAATGCTGTAATCCAGTTTCTTGGTTGTCTTGTCGTACAAGCCGTTCATGGTGCCTGTTGCCGTAGAGTTGTTGCTTGGCACTTCCTGGATACCCGACAGTTTAATGTTGCTAAGTACAACTTTGTCCTCTGTTACGGCCTGGCCTCTTAGCTCGCCTGCTGCAAAGGCGGCACTGTGTACATTCAGGTAAAGTTTGCCTGCAAGCAGGTCAGCCTCCTGGGCCTCGGTTAACATAAGTTTACCCTTCATGCCCGAAGTATAAGGACCAGGTACCTCAGCCACAACTCCACCAGCTACACCAATATCACCTTTATGGAAGTGCATGGCAGTAGGCGTAGTGCCCGAGTAATTGATGGTGTAATTTAAACTGTTGCTGGTTTTATCATACACCAAAGTATAATTACCCGTAGCATTTGATGTGTTTTCCGGAACTTCCTGCTGGCTGCTCAGCATCACATTGTTAAAGTTAACGATCTCTGCTGCAGGAGTGGTATCACCGTCTTCTTTATCGCAGCTTGTGCCTGTAATTAACAATCCGAAAAGGCATAGCGAAGCCAGTAGCTTTTTTGTTAAAGCGTTAGTTTGCATTTTTCTAATAAATTAAAATTGAGTTTTACTTAGTGGGTGTAATCTGAAAAGTACTATCTGTTGAATGTAAGTGTAATGAGAGGGAGCACTTTATCTGTGAGTCTGTAATGATGATTGAGAGTAGTCATGTCGTTACCTTGGCAACATTACTCTGTCCAGCACATGGATCACGCCATTAGACTGATGCACATCATATACCGAGATGTTTGACTTGTTGCCCTTCTCATCAGAAAGTATAATGTTGCGCTCACCGTTCATCATGGCTGTTAAAGTACCACCGCTAACGGTTTTAAGTGTTGCTGTGCCTTTGCCAGCCTTAATAGCCTGCATCAGTTCTTTAGATCCCATTCTGCCCGGTACCACGTGGTAAGTAAGCACAGTTTGCAAAGTTTTCTTGTTTTCAGGCTTTAGTAGTGTTTCAACGGTTCCGGCTGGCAGGTTTTCGAATGCGTCGTTTGTAGGGGCAAACACGGTAAACGGACCAGCGGTTTTCAAGGTCTCTACCAGGCCAGCTGCTTTAACTGCTGCAACCAGTGTTGTGTGGTCTTTAGAGTTAACGGCATTGTCAACGATGTCTTTGGTTGGGTACATCACCTCACCGCCTACTGTTACCTGTGCTTTACCTGATTTCTGGGCCTGCGCTGCGGCAGGTGTTAATGCGGCAGCTCCTGCCACCAGCATAATTGTGAATAATGTCTTTTTCATGTTTCTAAGTTAATTTGACTCACTTACGCCACAGCTACTCAGATTGGATTTAGGACAGGTAAAAAAAGTTGAAATAATTTCTGAGTTATTGGTCGGTAGGTTCTAAAGGCATTTGTGGATACTTAACTCATTTGCGATCAACCCAACCCTAACCCCTTCTCGGAGCAGGGTCGTTTCATTAAACTATTAACCAAGTAGGCGGGCCAGTTCTTCTGAAAATATATAGCAAATTTCTATATTGCTTCAGAAAACAAACCACTTGCAATGCAGCACACCATACTCCGACCAAAACAGACGCTGAACAAAGCATACCTGCGTAGTAAAACCTCGCGTGCCGAGATGGAAGCGTTTAAGAAGGCGCTTCTTTTTCTGCTCGACAGTATAAACCTGAACGAAAGCGAGGAACACGCCAAGAACCATTTGCGTGACTTTCTGAAGCTGGCTTATTATGATAAGTATGGCGTAAACACCAAAGGCAAAACCGACCTGGTGATCCATACCGGGCACGACACTAAAAGTCCGGCGGGTGTGCTGCTGGAGGTGAAGCGGCCCACCAATAAAGGCGACATGCCCACCACCGAAAACCTGAACTACAAGGCCATGCACGAGCTGGTGCTGTATTACCTGCGCGAACGGATAGAGCACAAGAATAACGACCTCAAACAGCTTGTTATCACGAGTGTGTACGAGTGGTTTGTGTTCGATGCCCTGGAGTTCGACCGCCTTTTTTACCGCAACAGCCAGCTCAAAAAGGACTTTATTGAATGGAGCCAGGGAAAGAAATCCGGCAACAGCACCGACTTTTTCTACAAAGAGATCGTGGCACCGTTTATTGCGGGGCTCTCCGAAAGCATCACCTTTACCCACTTTAACCTAAAAGACTACGAGAAACCGCTGCGCAACGCCAGCACCAGAGACGACGTGAAACTGGTGGCGCTGCAAAAGCTGCTGTCGCCGGCACACCTGCTTAAAGAGCCTTTCGCCAACGATGCCAACTCCCTGGACAAAGGCTTTTACCAGGAACTGCTGCACATTATCGGGTTGGAAGAGGTGAAGGAGGGAGGCCGTAAGCTGATCAGGAGAAAAGCCAAACCCGACCACGGCTCTTTGCTGGAGGCCGCCTACCAGAAGCTGCGCTCCGAAGACCTCGTGAGTGGGCTGGATAACCCTTACAGCTACGGCAACACCCGCGAAGAACAGCTGTTTAACGTGGCGCTGGAGCTGTGCATTACCTGGATGAACCGCGTGCTGTTCCTGAAGCTGCTGGAGGCGCAACTGATCAGTTACCACCACGGCGACAAGAAGTATGCTTTTATGAGCACGCAGAACCTGCGTGAGTTCGACGACCTGAACGAACTTTTCTTTGATGTGCTGGCCGAGCATCCGGATAAACGCGCTGGCAACGTAAGGCAGAAGTATAGCCACATCCCATACCTCAACTCCTCGCTGTTTGAGACCACGCCGCTGGAGAAGCACACGCTGCGCATCTCAAACCTGAAAGACCGCAGCCTGCTGCCCCTGTACCCGCAAACGGTGCTGCGAAACGCACAGGGCAAATCCCTTAGCAAAACCCAACCCGAACTGCACACCCTGGAGTACCTGCTGCGCTTTTTGGGCAGCTACGATTTCGGGGCCGAGGGCAAGGAGGAGATACAGGAAGAAAACAAAACGCTGATAACTGCCTCCGTGCTGGGGCTTATTTTTGAAAAGATAAACGGCTACCGCGACGGCTCTTTTTATACCCCCGGCTTTATTACCATGTACATGAGCCGCGAGGCCATACGCCGTGCAGTGGTGCAGCGCTTCGCAGATAGGTATGGATGGGGCCCAGGTATGAGCCCAGGTGGGCCCACAGTAGAAAATGGGCAGGTCTTTGGTTCGAATCCAAACGGGATCAACGGAAAAGCAGGCCATGTTTATTCTGATTTTAACTTCGAAGATCTGCAGCTCCGTATCCATCAGAATTATACTTTAGACAAGCTGAAGGAGTATAACGAGCTCATCAACGGCCTCCGCATCTGCGATCCGGCTGTTGGCTCGGGGCACTACCTGGTAAGCGCCCTGAACGAGCTGATCGTGATAAAGGCCGAGCTGCGCCTGCTGCTTAACCGGCAGGGCAAGCCGCTGCATTACGGCAGCATAGAGGTACAAAACGACGAACTGATCGTGACGGACTACAACGGCGAACTGTTCAGCTACACGGTACAGCAGCACCCCGACGGCCACCGAAGTATAAACCCACTGACGCAGGAACTACAGGAAACCCTGTTCCATGAGAAGCAGACCATAATCGAGAACTGCCTGTTTGGCGTGGACATAAACCCAAACTCGGTGAAGATATGCCGCCTGCGCCTCTGGATAGAACTGCTCAAAAACGCCTATTATCTGGATCATGATTTACAGGATTTTAAGATGGACAGGATTTCTTCGCAGAGTTATTCCTTAAAATCTAAAAATCCTTCAGGTACTGGATCCTGTTCATCCATTAATCCTGAAAATCCTGGGGGTAGGGGCCCTCGAGAATATTCAGGCAAGTATACCCAACTGCAGACGCTGCCCAACATCGACATCAACATAAAGCAGGGCAACTCGCTGCTGAGCCGCTACCCGCTAACCGCCGACCTGCACGAGGCCTTTGGCAAAAAAGGCCACAGCTTGCAGGCTTACCGCGAGGCCGTGCTGAAGTACAAGCATACCAACTCCAAAGAAACCAAAAAGCAACTGGTGGCTTTTCTGGAGGAGATAAAGCAGGGCTTTAAAACCACATTGGCTAACAACGACCCACTACGGAAGAGAATGGCGGAGCTGCGCGGGCAGATTCAGGTGATGCAGAACCCTGACCTGTTCGGAGCCCAAAAAGTAGATAAGAAACAGCTGCAGCAAAAGCAAAACCAACTCCAGAAACTGGAAGAAGAACGCGAAGCCATAGAGGCGAACAAAGTATACGAGGGTGCCTTCGAGTGGCGATTTGAGTTCCCGGAGGTGCTGGACGAAGAAGGCAAGTATACGGGTTTTGACGTGGTGATAGGCAACCCGCCGTACATAAGGCAGGAGGAACTCGGCGATTTTAAAGTATACCTGAAAAAGAACTTCGACACCTTTGCGGGAACCGCCGACCTGTATGTATACTTTGTGGAGCGCGGCATAGAGTTGCTGCGCGAAGGGGGGCAGTTCAGTTACATTATCCCGAACAAGTGGATGCGTGCCGGCTACGGACAGGCGCTGCGCCAATGGCTGCAAAACCATACTTTGGTGCAATTGCTTGACTTCGGCGACCTGCCTGTGTTTGAGGAAGCCACTACCTACCCACTTATACTTGCGGCTGCCAAGTATAAACCAACGGCAGGTTATACTTTTGGGGCTGCAAGTATAGATACCCTGCAGTTTGAGCAAGGCTTGGAGGCCTATGTGCAGCAGCATACGTATGAGGTTAAAGCCGAACTGCTGCCAGACTCCGGCTGGACACTCTCCGACAGCACCGCGCAGCAACTACTTGAGAAGCTAAGAAATACAGGAATTAATTTACAAGTATATGTTGATAGAAAGATTTACATAGGTCTTAAAACAGGTTATAACGCTGCTTTTATTATTGACAAAAATTTAAGAGAACTTATAATCAACAAGGAACCTAAGAGTGCTGAACTTATTAAACCCTATTTAGTTGGTCGCGAAATAAAAAGATATGGATTCCCGGCACCTACAAAATATTTAATCAGAATTCCTAAAGGTTGGACTTCTGAGCAATCTGGAAATATTAAAGATAAGTGGGCATGGCTAAAACAAACATATCCGAATTTAGCATCTCATTTAGAACAACACGCAGATAAGTGTAAAGCTAGAAGTGACAAAGGGGAATTTTGGTGGGAATTAAGAGCTTGTGATTATTATGAAGAGCTCGAGCATAGCAAGATTATACTACCCGAAATTTCAAATTTAAATAATTTTACGTTCGACAAAAAAGGGACATATCTTGATATGACTGCGTTTGCGATAGGTTCATCTGATGTATCACTTTTAGCCATTCTTAATTCTAAGTTAATTTTATATTTTTTCGAAAATATTAGTTCAGAGATAAGAGGAGGCTTTTTGAGATGGAAGCGCCAGTATTTGAATCAACTCCCCATCGCCACACCAGACGAAGAAACCAAAGCAAGTATAACCTCTCTGGTAGAGCAGATACTACGAATAAAAAAGGCCGATGCCGCTGCCGATACGTCGGGGCTGGAGGCGGAGATAGATGTGCTGGTGTACCGCCTCTACAACCTCACCTACGAAGAGGTGCTGCTCGTGGAGCCGGGTTTTGCCCTGAGCGAGGCAGCTTATAATAACCTGGCTTTTCAACCTACTTTAACCAACTGAAACCATGTCTGCATACTTACTACACGGTAAACTAACCGCCACTCCCGGCCAGGGGCAACAACTAGCCGCCATACTTTTGCAAGCCTCCAAACTTGTGGCCACAGCCCAGGGCTGCCAACTCTACCTGGTAAGCCAATCCCCCAACGATACCGACACCGTGTGGGTAACCGAAGTATGGGACAGCAAAACCGACCACGACAACTCGCTGCAAGTGCCCGGCGTGCGCGAACTCATTTCACAGGCCATGCCCATACTTGCCGGCATGCCCCAAAGAGGCCAGGAACTCGAAATACTGGGCGGCGCAGGCATCTCTTAAAACAGCAACTCAAGGTCTGTGTCTCAAAACTTCAGAAACCAAGCAGGCAGTTTTATTAAACCAACCAAATTTTAGAAGTCGCTGCTCTGATGGCGGTATGGTATGGGTATGAAGTAGAGTGTGGAGTGGGGTAGGGGCACCCGGTATGTTTCTGCAAAGCGCATAGCCTGCATAAGGTTACAGCTCCCCAGCAATAGGTGCTTTAGAAGGCTGGTCTTGTGAAGAGCAGATGGCAGAGAACGAAAAAAGCCGCTCTGGTTTCCTAAAGCGGCTTTTTAGTAGCCCAACGGATTGAATTATCGAACCATTTATATAGGGATTTGGCGGCTATAGCAGGCTATCGATAAGAGAAGCTGCTTAAATTTAAATTTTAATCAGTCTCATTATGTATTAATTCTCGTTCATAGTAAACCTGGTCCTTTGCCAAGGGCTTGGCCGGATCAGTACAGTAATAGATGCGTTTTACAAAACGCCGTACTTTTAAAGGGTGAGAAGGAGCTGTCTTGGCAAAGACTGTTGATCCTTCCGGATATTTGTTTTCCATTATTGTAACGTTAGTTGCTGTTAGATTTTTTAACTGCCTTGGCTGCTTTTTTTGCCTGAGTGTCAGCATCAGCACGCGCACGTTGGGCTTTGGCTTCCATTTTGGCGGCACGTTTGGCCTGCTTAGCTGCATAAGCCGCTTCTTTGTCTATTCTCTTAGCTTCTTTGGTATTTGCTTCTGCCACCTTAGCTTCAGCTTTTGTGTTTTTCTTAAGTTCTTTGGCATCTAGTAATCGAAGTTCGTCCGCAACTGCTTTTTCTTTAGCTGTCTCCTGAGCCTGTTTTTGTTCTTCTTTGGTAGGTGCATTCTGTGAAAAGGATTGTGTTGTTAGCAACATTAGGAATCCAAGGATCAACGAAATCGAAATGGTTTTGTAAGTCATACTTGTTAGGAAAAGGTATATTCTATTATCCTACTAAAGTATACGCATAAGCCTGATTATAAAATGTAAATAACTGATAATAAGTTAATTGTTTGTGTTTTGTCTTCTTGCCAACTACTATGCAAGAATATGGAGTAGTGCAACAGGTTGCGGCCACTGCACGCTGATTTCTCTTTCAAGGCAATCCTTAAGTGCGTTACAATCAGGTGCAGCCGTCTATTTGTAGTGTTCCTTCGTAAGATAATTTTAGTTTAAAATAAAGAGCCTGTTTAGAGTATATTAAAATCTACTCTGCCTGCCCTTGCTGCGTGTTTTTCACTAGCAAGTATAATAGCCAACGTCTTTTAATTGTTGGTGAAAACACCAATAATGGCGAGGTCATACTTCTTAACTAAAACCCTAAACAGCTTCTATGTTAATATGTCTTAAGCGTAATATTATATTGATTTTATTATTTAGTTTGCTTCATTTTTGATACCTAATCTGTGTGGTCGATACTAAAGTAATAAAAATGATAGAATTGAAACATGTTGACTTATAAACTATTATGTGTAAATAGAATGTTGTGATTCTATACATTCATCAGGGCCCGATGGCCTTGTCTCTTTCGTCTTGATAGGCAAGCTGAACTAATCTATCCCGTTCTTACTGTCATAATTATGAATATAAAAAAAATAGTTACTAGTAGTGAGTATTGGAATTACCTTTCAAAATTTCTAGGGAGAGAGCCAACATCATCAGAGCTCTATGCTTTTGAACGCAACCAGTACTTACTGCATATAAGGAAGCGTCAGAAGGCGAACGATCGTTACCACATAAGTTTTAGAAACGGAACAGAAACTAAACTAGTGTCAGATGGAATAATTCAGGGAGGAGATATACAGCTGCATAGCCATCACAAGGAACATCGGTTTTATACAGTATTTGTAGAAGAATATGGCACTGAAGAAGAGCAATATCTTATGCTAGATGTTGAAGTGAAAACTATTGGCCAGAAAGGTTCTGCAATTACATTAATAAAAGGGGTTCAGCTTATAACTATAGAAAACGTTTTAACAAATTATAAACCAATTCTATACAACTTAGATTAACTATGAAACAAGATCAATTTTACAATTGCCTTAACCGTATATTGGAACTCAGGGAAAAGATTCAGGAAACCACCATTATCCGCAAAAAAGCGCGGGCCTTGGAATCGGCACAAGCTGATGAAACGCAGTTAGATTTCAATGCATTGAGGCAGTTTGCAGAGAATAAAGAAAATGCTGAGAGAAATACAGCAGAGGCTCAGGCCCTGCTCAAGGAGTTGGCAGCACAGGAAGCGAAAATCAGAGCCTTTGTTCCAGTGTCAGCTTACGGCACCAGAATTCAGGCAACCCATCTTGAGCAGCCTGCCATATATGTTGTGGTTTATCCGAATAACATTGAAATAGAGAAAGCTACAACATCATAAACATTACCTTTTAGGAGAGTTTGAACAAGAAGTTAGAATTACGTTTTCTAAGATTTTAGCCTTGCAGTTACAAGCGTAAATGCAAATAGTTGGTGCCTAAGCTTAAGGTTGAGCTTGATTCTATTATGAACCTTTTAGAGTTTATTAAAATCCATAGTGCCTGCCCTTGCTGCGTGTTCTCACCAGCAAGTATAATAGCCAGTGACTTAAATTGTTGGTGAAAAACACCAACAATGGCGGATTCGATTTCTTTTAGCCAAAACCCTAAACAGCTTCTTTACTAATAATTGTCAACGGCAACATTTAACTGATCCCGTTAATAAAGTTAGAAAGCTGGTGTGTATAGTTCCCTTTGGTAAGGCACAACATCTCCCCGGTAGAGTCGTTTCGTAGCCAGATAATAGCATTGTCCTGCTCTCCATTCTGGGAAAAATATTCCTGCCAGTATGCTTGTGCAGCTAAATTTAACTTACGTTCTAGTTTCTCCAGTTTGTTCTCTTCCATGGTGATTCAATTAATCCTTGTAGCTTATACGCCTGAATCCCAGTTAAGAATGTAATACTATCCCAAGTTTCTACAATTCGTAAAATTGATAACTGGTGTTATGCCATGTATTATATTTTTCCTTTAAAAGCACACTTATAATGGCAAAGCCAGCTACAACCAGCAGAAGCCAAAAAGCCATCAAAATTGCCGGTATAGTACTTGCAAGCCTGATGGGTTTTTTACTTGTTGTGTTGGTAGCACTTTACTTCCTGGCAGAACCACTTGTAGCGCGTTATATCAAAAAGCAGGTTAACCAGCAGACGAATGGGTTGTATCAAATCCAGTTTAGTGACCTTCAGCTTCACCTACGCACTAGCAGTGTCACGTTACAAGAGCTACACTTCTACCCAGATACAGCCGTAAACAGGCAGCAAAAGGAGAACGGGCAAGCCAGCATGAGTCGCAAGGGTAACTGCTGGGACAATGACTTGGCCGAGAGCTTCTCAAGACATTGAAAACAGAGCTGGCCTACCACCGCAAGTTCACCACAACACAAGAAGCCTGGCTGGCTGTGTTTGAATATATCATAGGCTCCTACAACCGGGAAAGGAGACACTCAGCGCTGGGCTACCTCACACCCTATCAGTATGAGGAAAGACTATACAAACAAAGAATGGCTCCCTGAGAAAAACCCTAAAGTAAACCGTTGCAATTCCAGAATATGCGTAAGCATAATACTGGTGGAACTGATAAAATACATGAACCCTAATATTGACTTGATGTCTGCTATGCGGCAATGTGCAGCTTCTTGCTTATCTGGGGCGAATAAGGTGGACCCAGTCTAGGAGTTGACGCTTGTTCTTACCTTCCTTTTACGGGCTCATGGTATTATCACGTAAAAGCAGAAGGCAGCCTGCTTTGGCGTTAATAACGCTACTAGTAGAATCCAAATTTACTATACGAGCGCTTTGCTTCTAGTTGCAGACACGGCGAAGGAGAAAGATCCATACTATGAAGAAAACAATACTTGACCGCTCCATAGAGCCTATTAATAAGTTTCTGCACTATGAAAACTCTGGAGGTGCGGTTTTGATGTTAGCAGTACTTGTTGCTATTCTATGGGCGAATTCGCCTTGGAGTGAGGCTTACCATCACCTATGGGAAACAGAGTTTACCATAGGTTTAACAGGTTACCTTTTAACCTATTCGCTTCACCATTGGGTAAATGACGGGCTTATGGCCATGTTCTTCTTTGTGGTGGGGCTGGAACTCAAGCGTGAAATTATTGCTGGCGAGTTGTCATCTTTCAACAAAGCGCTGTTGCCGATGGCTGCCGCCCTGGGAGGCATGATCTTTCCAGCCTTAACCTACTTTATCATCAATATAGGCAAAACTTCCTTAAATGGGTGGGGCATTCCCATGGCAACTGATATTGTCTTTGCGTTGGCACTCATGTCCCTTGCAGGCAAAAAAGTACCTGTTTCCGCAAAGGTTTTCCTGGTTGCTCTGGCCACTATAGATGATTTGGGGGCTGTACTGGTTATAGCCTTTTTTTATAGCTCAAATTTATCTTTCGAAAGTCTTGCTTACGGGTTTGCTTTGTTAAGCATTCTCTGGGTAGCGAACCGTGCAGGAGTTCGCAATACGCTGTTTTATGCTCTGATCGGCATTGGAGGAGTGTGGCTTGCCTTTTTGCTTTCCGGTGTGCACGCCACTATCGCAGGGGTGTTGGTAGCGTTCGCTATTCCGGCACGTACGAAGATAGATGAGTCGGCTTATTCCGCTAGTCTGGAAGTGCTGGTGGCAGAATTTGATGAAGAGATCCCGAACCAGGGCCCTCTGATGACTCAAAAGCAACATCAGGTAATTGAGAAAGTAAAAAATAAGAGTGCCGAAGCTCAGACGCCTTTACAGAAAATAGAAATCACCCTACACCCTTGGGTCACTTTTTTGGTTATTCCCCTCTTTGCCCTTGCTAATGCCGGTGTTGCAATCGGTTCAACTTTCTTCTCCGATCTTTTACACCCCATCAGCGTAGGGGTGTTTACAGGTTTGGTATTAGGAAAGCTGGTTGGAATCCTGTTATTTACCTGGGTGCTGGTAAAGTTCAGGGTGGTACCCCTTCCTGAGGCAGTTACGTGGAGGCATATTGTGGGCATTGCTTTTGTAGCCGGTGTGGGCTTTACCATGTCCCTTTTTATTGCCGCCCTGGCGTTCAAAGACCCACATATGATTGAACAGGCGAAATACGGCATACTCTTGGCATCCGTTGTTTCAGGCACGCTTGGGGTTTTGACCCTTAGAAGTGCTGAATAGTGTAAACTGTGCACCTTCGCCCAAGAAGGACTGACCTCCATGCCGATTAAAGAAGAGGCATGTTCAGGTTGCCAAACTCTGCCGTAGTCCTCGTGGTGCAGCTTATTATCCTCAGCTACTATGCCCTCTGCTGGTTTCTCCCTGTTCCCGACATATACGACCTTTCTAGGCAAGCTAAAATTTCTTCCTACGATTCCTTTCAGATCTACACTGCAGCGCTACGCGCACTCCCCTCGTTCCCTCGTGAGCTAATCATCAACAGCAGGTGCCTACAATCCTAGCCCTGCAGGTAGTCCTTTTTCACCCTTGACTAGCTGAGTACATCCTTTACAGAATCCCAGCCTATAAGCTATTTCTTTAGAGGTCAGATTACCAAAATGGATTTCACGTTTTGCCTACAGTATCAACCGTTGCAAAACCCATTCTTTCACCCTAGCGCCCCTTTTCCTTTTGACAAGAGCGTTCAGATGTTTTACACTATTGTTTAGCTGGTCTGCATAGAATGTTGCTTCACGTTGTTGCAGGTAGTGCCGGTCAATCAGTTGAAACAGTTCATTAATCCTGCTATCGCCTGTTTTTTCCTCACCATTCGTTGCAGCCACAACATGAAACAGAAAAGCACCTAAACTAAATAAGGCTTTAGCAGTGCCATCCATTTTTGGTGGTTGTATTCTTTCAGGATAAGTGATAACAGGCTTTTAATGGCTTCCAATCCACCCTAACTGGGCACTCCTACTGGCAAAGGAATGTCTATCCACCAACTGATAAAACAACTCTTTTGCAAAGGCCATTACATAGCCCTTCTGCGTTGTCTTTCTCACTTGAAAGACCTGTCCTGGGCTTGAAAGATAAACTTCGTTTTCTTTCAGCTGGTAGGGTACAAAGTCAATTTCAACGGACTCATTGGGGACAGTTTTGGCAAACCAAATAATCTCATAAAAGTCATGGCGGTGAAGTCCATCAAATGTTTCGTCATCCGTACTTTTTGTGGTAAATGCAAGAAAGGGGGAACTTGTGAGGTGGTGTAGCGGAATGCTGTCTTGTTTTCTGTTTTCGCTCATGAGCTTGCCATAGTTAAAACACACGCCAAAACTCGGAATTAAACTTAACGGGGAAAAAATTTGAGAGACCTAGCTTCCCATTGGAACATAAAACCGCATAATATGCCATTGGTAGTGATCTGCCGCTAACAGACGCTTGCCAATGTACCGGCTGACGAAGTGCTAATGCCGGTATGATACAGCGGGTGCCAGTCGCTAAGCTAGGTCAGGCTAATAGGTCAAATCTCAAAACTTTTCCCCTCGCCTGAAGTAAAAGCTTCATACTTTATACTGTTAAATGATAGTCCGGAGAAATTTGAGCTGGAGGGGAATCCTCCATTATGCATGGAAAAGCCTGCTTTATTACCTGTTGCTGGCAGTTATTGTTTACCTTGTCCATGACCATTTTGAGGTGGCCTACCTGAGCATTCCTTTCAACACCGTTACCGCCCTGAGCACGGCACTGGCTATCTTTCTTGGCTTCAAGAGCAATAGTGCCTATGAGCGGTGGTGGGAAGGCCGCAAGATATGGGGCCTGCTGGTTAACTACAGCCGCGCCTGGACCCGCCAGGTGATTACGATGGTTATTCCAAGTGTAGAGGCGGAGGCCGCAGCGGTAAAAGAACTGCAACGCCGTATGGTCTATAGGCACATTGCCTTTGTGCATGCGCTGCGCGTGTTCCTGCGTTTAAAGCATGCTTATAACATAACGGCCCAGGAAGAAATATACGAGGAGACCAACATATACACCGATATACAGGCTTTCCTACATAAAGATGAGTTTGAGGCCTTCTACCACAAGAACAACCCTCCCAACTTCCTGCTTGAGCTGCAGGGCGAGGACTTGCGGCAGGCCTTCAAGAGAGGTTGGGTCTCGGATTACCGGTTTGTAAAGCTGGAGGACACGCTGGTGGAGTTCAACAACATCCAGGGCATGAGCGAGCGAATCAAGAATACCCCCTTCCCGCGCCAGTACAGTTTCTTCTCCCGGGTTTTTGTGTTCATACATGCCTCGTTGTTGCCCTTCGCTTTCGTGAGTGAGATGGGCCTGGCCACTATTCCTGTCTCCGTTATGATTTCTTTCGTGTTTTTAGCGCTGGATTTGGTGGGTGAGCGTATTGAGGACCCATTCGAGAACAAGCTAGAGGATGTACCACTCACCGCCCTCAGCCTCACCATAGAAACCAACGTCAAGGAGCAGTGGGGCGACCAAGACTTTCCTGTTAAGCAGACGACGCAGGAGGGCATTGTTTTATAACACCCATTTTCAAGCCGCATCGTCGGGCTGGAATGCAGCGTGCCGGAGCTTAGCCTGGGAGAGTTAGGAAGTGTGCCCTCCGGGAAGGAAAAAGGTACCGTTGCTGACAGTCCGATAACGCTGCTGACAGCTCAGCAGCGTTATCGGACTTATTTTATATGCTTTCGGCCAGACCGCTTTTTACTGACATCACGTTTTCTTCACTGTATATCCTGCCGATGGATGGATTTTGCACATTGACGGCATGTAGCCCCTACCCATATTTAAAATGGTTGAAGACTTCTGCCCCTCATACTCTTACTCATGCTGCGCCTCCTCACTTATCGCTAACTCACGCTCGTAGTAAATGAGATCTTTTCCAGGGGATGCTCCAAATGCGTGCCACGTATCGCCTCGTCGCCAGCCAGGGTTGACTTTAGCGTGCACGATGGTCCCCTTCGGGAAATTTATTTTCCATGGTGAAGGAAGGTGAAAGTATAGATTAGTGGTTGTTGCCTTAGCTACTTTCTTGACCTGTTTGTCAGCCTGTGCACGGATCCGCTGCGCTTTCGCATGTTTTTCGGCATAGGCCCTATTTCTGGGACACAAGCAACAAAGGGGCAACATAAAGCAATCAGTCTTGTTCTTTATTGATAGTGCTCTGCTGCTGATCATAACAGGCATTGTAGAACAGGGAAGGCTCCTTAATTACGGGGAGCCTTCCTTTATTTATAACCAATATGCCAGGCCGTGTCGAGCGGGAACCTGCATGTTCAATGGCTTGCCACGATTCGGTGCTTTGCGACCTTTTGCCTATATTGAAGAATATACCAAAGCAATTACTATTATGAAATGTCCTAACTGCAGCGAAACGCTTTTGATGAGCGATAAAAACGGAGTTGAGATTGATTACTGCCCTAATTGCCGTGGCATCTGGCTGGACCGTGGCGAGCTCGAAAAGATTATGGAGCGATCCGCCGACCATTACTCCAAAAAAGAAAACTACGAGGCCGACTCTAAACGCTACGGCTATGGCGATCATGGCCACAGCTCTCACAAAAAGCATCCACACAAGAAAAAGGAATCTTTTCTGAGTGATTTCTTTGATTTTTAATTCCCAAAGAAGGCAAAAGGAAAGTGCCTGTGCAAGTAATTGCACAGGCACTTTCCTTTTGCTGAGAAGATGTTTTTTAAGCAGACAATCAGGGACCTAACCCGATCAAAGATTCCAATAGAGAAGTTACCGTTGCTGTTGGCGCGTCGGGCAGCACTGCCGAAAATGACCACACAGTGGCCGAAGCCGGTCTGAACGCAATATTTTACTAATCTCATTATTCCGGAGATCATGGAGACAGGAGCAACAGATAGAGCAACAGCTTGAAAACTGGAGTTACAAGCGCTGTGTTTGAGCGAAATCATTATATAGGGCATGGTCTTGTCCTGCTATAGGTTGACAGGCGCCGTCCCATAAAACGTCCGTGGCTGTTGCACAACTCCAACTATCATAGTACTTCTGCCTTATCAAAAGCTAGTCACGAAATATTTTTATTACGCATTCTTAGCAAACCGCTGTAAAGTCAAATAATCGCGCTGCAACGCACTCGCTGCTCCTTTTCCAGCGCCATGGCCACACTTGCAGCCTTTCTAGGCTTAAACTTCATGTACTTTTTGAGGTTGAAGGCAACCGCAGCTAACAGCATTACTTTGTGTGCCCCAGATTTGCCCAGCACATTAATTCTGCGCAGGCCATAATGCTGCACCAGGCTTCCGAAAACCGGCTCCACGGTGCTCTGCCGGAGCTTTTTCATGCCTGCCCTGCCTGCTGTGCTGCCGAGCGTAGGCCCGCTTGTATTGCTGGTCATAAGCGGTTCGGGTAATTTTCCGGCACCTGGTCTTGGGAGCGCAAGTAGATTTGGATGGACACTGCCTACAATCACCGGGTGCCGCCCAGTAATGCTTCAACAGCCTGCCGTCGGGTGTGCGGTCAAAGCCCTTAAACGGAAGCGGCTTGCCCATCGGGCAGGTGTACCTGTCAGCTTCTTTGTCATAGGGAAAACCGTCTATTTCCGGCTTGTACATCCCGAACACAGGTATCCACCCTGTGATTCCTTGCTGCTCGAGCATGTGGTAATTGGAGCCGTTGGAGTAGCCGGCATCGGCCAGCAGTTCCAGCATCAGCAGGCCGTTGGCTTTCATCCTGCTTTGCACCCGACTCACCAGAGAAGGCAAGTGCTGGCTGTCCCGGCCGTCAGCGAAGTCCGCCTGCACATGGCTTATCACGCCTTTGGCCGTATCCACGGCCATACTGCAATGGTAGTTAAGCTTCCTGGCCTTACCGGGCTTGACGGAGATGCGGGCATCCGGGTCATGTGGGGAGTAATGCGTCTTGTTGCTAACCAACTGTGCCTTATCGTTTGATGATCCGATGGCCCCTGTGGGCCGCTCGCTGAATTTCTGCTGACGCCTTTCCAGCCGCTTTAGCTGGTGATCCGGGGCCGTGATGAATTGCCGGGGAGACGGATCGTCTTTCTTCTTTTCCGGGCTTGCATCCGCCATCTTCTGCAAACAGCCTTCTGTAGATGCGACGAGCTTCTTTAAAACCAGGCTTTCCATGGAGGCGTTGGCTTTTACTGGGGCTGAATCGACTGCCTGCACACTCCCCGATACCATTTCCTTCTCCACGCACAGGCTGAAGACCATATCAAATAACGATTCGAACAAAGCCTCGGGGTAGAGTTGGCGGGTGCGGGAAACGGTGGAATGCCAGGGCAGCGGCTCATCAAGCTGGTAGCCCAGGAAATAGAGAATGTCCAGCCGGAGGCTGCAGTGCTCGATGAGCTTGAGGTCGGAAGTGATGTTCTCCAGGTAACCCACCAGGCATAGCTTGAAGAACACCACCGGGTCGATGGATTGCTGGCCGCACGTGCCATAGTACTTACTGGTTAACTCGTAAAGAAAGGAAAGGTCTAGCTTCTCTTTGAGCCTTCGGTAAAAATTGTGCTCCGGTACGTGTGCCGAAAGTGAGAAGAGCAGCTCCTTCTCATCCTCAAAAGTCTTCCTGCCCTGCATAGCTCCATCATTTAGCCCACTTCCTTTTACGGCTATCTTCAGCTTGTTGTGCAACAGCCACGGCCGTTATTTGAGACACATGCCGCAGTTAAAAATAAACTTAGTATATCCGCGCAATGAAGCTTCAACTTACATAAGTGGAGTAATCAGCTTTAGTAATTAGAACCAAAATCAGCCTTATACTAATTGTAAGAGGAGTGATGAAGATTTTTACCTATTCTGTCATGATGAAAAATAGGGAAGCTGGAAAAATTATGGGGAGGATGGAGTAACAGCTTTAAAAACCTTTTTTGTTACTTTTCTGTTACTCTGGAAACAAAAAACCCGCTTATATGATGAAATAAGCGGGTTTTTAAGCTTTACTATGTAGCCCGTAGGTTGGAATTATCAAACCTTTTCTACAGGGATTTGGCGACTTTAGTTAGCTATATAACTCAAGTTGCGATTTATAAACGATGAAGCCATCCCGATTTGTTAGGGAAAAAGTAACCACACTTTTTCTCTTACGCCCCATGAATGACTTCACAATTGCAATTTACTGTTTTGTAGACGACTACCTGCAAGTGGCTGGTAAAAAAGCGGCGGCCAAACGCAAGCTCTCTGACGCCGAGGTACTCACAACGCTCTTGTGGCAGCCCGCTACTTTGGCGGAAACCTGTCCACGGCTTGCAGCTACATGCAGGCACACCACCACTGTCTAATGCCGCACAATAGCAATTTCAACCGTATGATCCACCGCTTGAGCGGGGTGCTCACCTCCTTGTTTGTAGCCTTGGGCCAGAGTCTCAAGGAACTCAACTGCTCCTGTGAGTACGTCATCGACAGCTTTCTCGTGGCTGTCTGCCGCAACGTGCGCATCAACCGCTGCAGGCTGCTTGAGGGCCAGGCCTACAGAGGTTACAATGCATACAAGAAGGAGTACTTTTATGGCTTCAAGGTGGAGGTCATCACCACCGCAGATGGCCTTCCGGTTCAATACTTTATCGTAGCTGGCAGCGTACATGACGCCAAGGCCTTCGAGGCTATGAACGTGGACCTGCCCGAGGGCAGCCAACTCTACGCAGACAGCGCCTACACCAACTACGAACTGGAATCACTCTACTAGGAATGCGAGCAGGTCAGCCTGCTCTGCGAGCGCAAATGCAACAGCAAGCGCCCCGACAACCCGGCCATGGCCTTTATAAAAAGAACCATGAGAAAGAGGATAGAGGCCTGCTTTAGCGGCGTAGAGGCTACTTTTCCTAAAGCCATACATGTAGTTACCCCAGAGGGATTCCTACTTAAAATTGTCCTCTTCCTTTTCGCTTACACTATTGACAAGTGCATATAAATCGCAACTTGGGTTATATATAAGAAATGTAGCTTAGCTTTATTTAGCATCATCTTCACTTTGTATTAGTTCCCGCTCATAGTACACTTGGTCCTTTCACAGTAGATTAGCCGAATCAGTACAACAAGAATTCCATTTGACATAACGCCTCACTGTTAAGCTTTGGGATAGCGCTTTTGGGCATAAAATGTTGTGCCATCTGGATATTTATTTTCTATAAAGTACAAACTAATTTTTGTTAGATTTTTTAGTTGCCTTGGCAGCTTTCTTCGCCTGTCTGTCCGCATCGGCGCGATTACGTTGGGCTTTGGCTTCCATCTTTGCAGCCCGTTTTGCCTGTTTAGCCGCATCTGCAGCTTCTTTGTCTATTCGTTTAGCTTCTTTTGCTCTACTTTCTGTAATTTTCGCTTGTGCCTTTGTGGATTTTCTAAGGGCTTCAGCGTTGTTTAGGCGATTTTCATCAGCTATCGCTTTTTCTTTTGCTAGCTCCTGTGTCTCTGATTTTGTTGGTGTGTTCTGCGCGAACGAACGTGTAACCGTTAACAAAAGGAGTCCGGTAAACAAGGTAATAATAAGGTTTTTGTAAATCATATTTTGTAGGAAAAGGTATATTCTATTGTCCTGCATAGGTATACGCAAAAGGTTGTGTTTTAAGTTTAAATGACTGATAACGAATAAATTATATGCTATTTTATGCATAAATATTGTCAAAGGTCTCGGGCTTTGGATGCAGTAACTAGCGGCAAGAGCAATAAAGTATGATAGTATGAACTTACAAAAAGAAAGATTCGAATTTAAGACTGTAACCGTGCATAACCAGCCAGCATTGCCAGAGAAGCTTCCTGTTCGAGAGTATGTATAAACTGTGAGAAGGCAGTAGGGTGCTTGTCTTTCATGATGTCGATGACTGATACCATGAGTGCCTCATCTTTCAGCATGCTGGAATTCAACTCCATAAGAGAACTGAAACTCTTCGTGTCCTTTACCCGGATGTAAGATCTGAGCTGGTGGTAGAAGGCCAATGCTTCTCTCTTTTCTAGTCTTAGGTTCAGGCTATTGTATACTGCTGCTTCCATGTCTTTTCTCTTTTAGTCCCAAGCCCTCGATACTATTCATTAGCAGTGGTTTACAACCTGTACTTATAGGACATGTGCGTTAAACTATAAGTTCTTTTAATTCAGTTTAATATTAAAATTATCAAAATTAAGTCTCGGTTATTCCATTCTAATATCTCGTGCTGCGATTTTTAAATTTGTTATGCTTAATTACAGGAATAAGTTGTAACGCGAATCAAATTTAGTAGCGGCGTCAGCAGTAAATTTTACTGGAGCTACTTAAGTATGAATATGTTTTAGCTAGTGTATGACTTATGTGAGAGTTCAAGCACAAAATACATTGATAGGTTGAGCAGAGAGGAAGTTAATTGAGATGAACAAGAAAACTGTTGATTTATAAACTATTACAAGCAAAGCACATGTTCTACCTTTATAAAGTTTAACCATGGCCCGGTGGCCAGAACTCACTAGCCTCTAAGGGCGACCTGCTCTTTTATCCATCCCGCTCCTTCTTCTTCAATTATGAAAAAAAGTAATGTCACCAGTACCGACTATCAAAATTACCTATCGGAGCTTCTTGGAAGGGTGCCAAACACTCTTGAGCTACTCGTCTTTGAGCGCAACCAGGAGTTGTTGCGGATAACGAAACGAAAGGTACTGAATGATGTCTACCACATTACTTTTACCAACGGGACAGTGATTGAAATGGTGTCGGGTGGGGTAGTGCAAGGTGGTGCGATACAACTGCACAGCCAGCAGGAAGGGCACCGATTCTATTCTGTTTTCTTTGAAGAGGACGGCAGTGAAGAAGAGCTTTGCCTGATGTTGGATGCAGAGGTGAGAATAGTCCTCCTGAGCGGTTGTGTCATCATGCTGGTGTTGGGAGTTCGGCTTATAACAATTGAGGACCTTGTATTCGGCTTCAGCCCCATTTTGTATGATTTATATTAATTATTAAACAATGACACAGGAACAATTTTACTACTGCCTGAATAGGATCTTGGAGCTGAGAGAAAAGATCACAGGCACACATACCATACGCAGAAATGCACAGGCCACAGAGTCTGCACAGGCAGAAGAGCAGCAAGTAAATTTTAATTCCTTAAAGCTCTTTGCTGAGAACAGGGAATCTGCAAACAAAAATACAGCTGAGGAAAAGGCACTTATAAAGGAACTGGCAGCACAGGAGGCGAAGATCAGGACATTTGTGCCAGTAGCCCTCTATGGCACTAGGATAGAGGCAACACTGCCAGGGCATACTACCTTAAATGTAGTGATTGAGATTCAGAGTATCGTTATAGAGAAGGCGACTCAGCAAATTTAGCAATAAGATTAGCTTGTGATTTGAGTTGCTCGTAAAGCGTCAAGAGTGTTTAATCCGCAGGATTTACCTTTGGCAATTGCAGATCAAAGCATTCTGATGTGTATTATCTTAATATTGGGTTTAAATAGCTACAGTGTAAGATAAAATGCGCTAGGCTCGCACTCACCGGAGCCTATTCGATTAAAATCTTGAAAGCTGCTTGGTATAGCCTCCTTTGGTGAAGCACAGCATCTCTCCGGTAGTGTCATTTCTCATCCAAACAACAGCATTGTCCTGCTCCCCATTTTGGAAAACATATTCCTGCCAGTATTCTTGTGCAGCTAAGTTCAGCTTGCGTTCGAGTTTTTCCAATTTGTTCTCTTCCATGGTAATGGAGTTAAATACTATAGGTTATACGAATCACTTAGCATAGGTAGTGCAGTAATACCTCAAGCTTATACAAACCGTAAAACTATATACTGGCATCAAGACAAGCCTTAGTATATTTTTTACTCTTAAAGCACATATGTAATGACAAAGCCAGCTACAACCGGCAGAAGCCGAAAAGCCTTAAAGCCTGCTGGTATTGTACTTGCAAGCCTGATGGGCTTCTTATTGGTTGTGTTGGTGGCACTTTACTTCCTGGCCGAGCCACTTGTAGTGCGTTATATAAAAAAGCAGGTTGCCTATCAGACCAATGAACTGTATCAAATTGATTTAAGTGATCTTCAGCTTCACTTTCGCACTAGAAGCATCACTTTAAAAGGACTGCACTTCTACCCGGACACAACAGTGAACAATCAGCTAAAGGAAAAAGGCCAAGCGAGCCCTAGTCTCTTTGTCATTCGTGTCCCAAGGTTGGAAATTAAAAACGTAAACCTAATTGATCTGATTTTTAACAATCAGTTTAATATGAATACTGTTGTAGCAGAACGTCCGGAGATCACGCAGCTGCTGAATAAGTCTGTACAGGAAAACAGAAAGTATAGAAGCAAAGGGGGGGCTAAGGAAGGTGTGCGCATCCGGCAGCTCGAAATACAGGATGCAAGCTATCGCTACCTGGCAGAGGGACTACAAAGCAGACCTAAACATCAAATTCATCACCTGTCGCTACAGGTTCAGGGCGTGCGGCTGAACTTAGAGGAACAGCAGGATATTGCAGAGATGCTTCAGGCAGATGAGGTTGAACTCCGCTTAAATAGTTATACTTATCTTTCCCCGGACAGTGTGTATTCAGTACGGCTTGGGCGACTTTCCTACTCCTCCAGGCAACAAGTACTGAAAGCAGTAGACCTGGAGGTGCAGCCGGACATTAAGGCAAATGCGACCCTTTCTAAAGACTTGGCGCACCAGGTAGTGTATCAGCTTCATGCACCTAAGCTACATATAAAAGGTCTTGATATTGGAGCTACCTGGCGTACAAAGCAGATGCACCTCGACCAGTTACTTGTGAGTAGTGCTGCCCTGCAGTTAACCGAAGATCTTACTGTGCCTGATGCTGCTTCATTTCCTGGCCTGGCTGAACTTTACGCTGAACTGTCACCTTACCTGAGAGAAGTAGGCATTAAAGAGGTTCGCCTGACTGACGGCAGCTTCTGTTATCGCCAGAAAAATGGTGACTTTCATACTGTACATAGCCTTGGTAAGGCAAACATTTACCTGCAGGCGCTGCAGCTCGATTCCGCAACCCTTTTTACACCGAAAGACAAAGCCTTCGCAGCAGCAATAAGAGCAACCGCAAAAAACTATACCTACAGCCCACGCTACAGTCCTTATACTACAAAGGTAGGAAGTATGAAACTGTCGACCCGAGACAAAACCTTGCTGATAGATGCACTTCACCTGACCGGTGACTGGGATAAAAACGATAAGCTGAAAAGCCTGAACAAGGCCAAACGTACTTTTTACAACATCTCCTTGCCTCATCTGCGGTTTGGTGATATAAACCTGTTGCAGGCCCTACATACATCACGGCTGGCAATAGGAAGTATAACCGTAGTGCAACCTGTCATTGATGTACGTACCGACCAGCAGGTGAAAACGCTAGACTCAGGGCCGGATCTAGAGGAACTGTACCGGCAGATTTCCGGGCTGGTAAACAAACTGGAGATAGGAGAGATAAACATTACGGATGCCTCACTTACACAACACAGTAAAAACAGAGCTATCCATCTCCTGCAGCAGCTGGACCACGCCTCGCTGACAGCCACTGGTTTGGTGGTAGATTCTGCCTTCATTTTCAATCCGGATAAAAAACTGCCCCTGCAGGATATGGTTGTAACTGCCCGTAACTACCGCTACCAGATGCCCGACAATACCTACACCTTTGCCCTGGCTGGTCTACGCTACTCCACTAGGCAGAAGGAATTCACTGCCCGTTCGGTAGATGTGATCTCAAGCATCAGGGAAAACGACCGACAGAAACTTCTCAACAATGCCAGCCGCAGCCTCTACGACCTTTCCGCTAATACACTACAAGTAACCGGTCTGGATCTGGTTAAAGCATTTAATACCGGGCGGCTGGAGGCAGACCATTTGCTGCTCCGGCAACCGGACGTGGCTATCCTGCTGGACCGTAAAGTGGCAGTTTCAGAATCTGGTAAGCAAGGTGCAGGGGATGGACTCTTTAAATATTTGGATATTGTTTCCGTAAAAACGATCCGGCTGGAAAATGGCTCCTTTACCTTTAATGAAAAGCTGGAACCGGTTATGCGAACACATTTGCTGGAGCACGCTACAGCCACGATTACAGGATTCCAGCTGACATCTGCCAGTTTTGCGAACCTGAGCCAAGCGCTTCCGATGGAGGAGATGACTCTGCTGGCAAAAAACTATACTTACAGGACAACTGATAGCCTTTACACCATCCGGCTGGACAGCCTGCACTATTCCAGCAGGCAACAGGAGGTTATCGCCCGTACCTTTAGGGTAAGTGCCGACAGGGAAGTAAACGAACTCCTGAAAGCTGAACACCCGGAACTGGCCAGTCGTAACCTGATCGATATTTCATCAGAGAGGTCCCGAATAACCGGTTTTAACCTGATCCATGCCTACGCAACGGGGCAATACCACATGAGCAAGCTGCTGCTCTCAGGCCCAAGGGTAACTATTCTTCAGGACCACAGCGTGAATCTGTCGAAGGTAAAAGTTCCGGTCTGGCAGGATACGAAGACAACCAGTGAAGCTATGCATCAGCTGACTGACAGAGAAACGACTTTCCGTGTGGAACGACTGGAGATAGATGATGGCACGTTTGATTTTCACATTATGGAAGATACGATTCGCATCAGCCAGACCCTGGAGCACGTATCGCTGGAAATAGATCAGTTTCGGTTGGTTTCGCTGGAGGCCTCTGATCCCCTTGAAATTTTTGATGTGGACGACATAAGTATACTAGTGCGAGGCTACACCTTCTTCACGCGCGATAGCCTGTATGCGCTCGAGGTAAAAGCAATGAGAGCCTCGATGAGCAAAAGATCACTCTCTGTAGATAGTCTTCGCCTGCGGCCACTCTACAGTAAAGAACAATATGCTAGCCTATTCAGGTATGCCCGTGACCGTATTGACCTGACAGTACCTGACATTGAGATGCAGGGAATCAGTTTGCGGGCGCTGTTCAATAACCAGGATATAGTTGCGCACAACATGTTGATCCAGAACCCGGTTGTGGAGATCTACCGCGACAACCGTTTAGGGATTGACCCGGACCTAAGGCCACCAACCCTTCAAAGTGCACTACGCAGTGCGGGAGTGTACATTAAACTCGACACTATTCGGGTGGAAAAAAATTACTTTATCCATCCTGTTATCGCCATAGATGGTATTAAACCTGCGGAGTTTGTGCTGGATAACATTCGAATGCAAGCCTATAATATCACCAACGATACGGCGCTCATCCGGAGGAACAATATGTTAACAGTAAATGCTTCCGCACTTTTTATGGGCGTCAGTACTTTAAAGGCTCATTTTCAGTTTCAGCTGGACCATCCGGAAGACCGGTATACCTACGAAGGCACCTTAGAACCAATGGATTTTAAAGCTTTAAACCCTTTGTTAGAGAACTTGGTATTTATTCGGATAAAAAGCGGCCAGATACATAAAGCGACTTTCAAGATAGAGGCTACCGGAAATGAAGCCACAGGCCAGGTACACTTCCCATATAATGACCTGAAGGTACAACTACTGAACAAGCATGATCCCGATAACCCTGGTTTGGTTTTAAAGGCTGGTACCAGATTAATAAATATATTTATCATCAAATCCAATAACCCGTCAGCTTGGGGTAAATTTCGAGTGGGGGATGTTGAAGAGGAGCGTGATCCAAAGCGGTCTGTATCCTACCATATAAGCCAGTCCATGCTAGATGGAGTCACTTCCAGTTTGATGACAAAATTGGTGTATCAGATAGTCTCCAGATTTGTTGAACTATGACTTTGCTTGCTATCAAAGAAGTAGCTTCACTTACAGACTGTTTTAAAACTAGTTACGCTCAATGAACTGGACTAGAAGGTATTGGTAAAAGACCGGGAGTTCCTTTTACCAGCATTCGTCTGAAGTGCTGGAGCCAGCGCTAGAGCAGGGAAGCCTATTTTAGTTGTGGATGCTCTCGTGGTGTCAGAATAGTGTCCAAAATGCAAAAAAGGCCTTCAGTGATTACTGAAGGCCTTTTTAGTAGACCAACGGATGGAATTATCGAACCATTTCCACAGGGATTTGGCAGCTTTAGAAGCCAGTATAACCATAACCGAAGAATAACTTATTGAATCAGGTATTTCCTCATCATAAGTTTTGGGTTACCTACACCCCAATTATGAAACTCCATTTTATTATCCCTAATGCAGCATGCAAATTCTTTTTGTCGAAGCGTATAAATAAGGTTATTATAGGGATTAGAATTGGAAGGAAATAAACTTAGAGCATGAGTACTAGAGCAAGAGACCAACAAAAGAAGCAGCGCCAGAAAGAGTTCAAGGAAAGGAAAGAGCATCAGGAGGCCCTTAAAATCGCTTCGAAAAAAGGCAAAAGGAATTTATCTGCAAATGAATGCGAAATAGATAGGATGCCCAAAAGCGAAGACTAATTAGCAACTCTACTTTTTAATGCATTTTGAGGTGCTAAAATATCTTAAATGATACTTAAAGTGTTCATTGTAGACAGAAGCGTATGTTTGTGAGCTGTTGCTTCCAGATTCCTGAAAAGTTCGATAAGTCTAACCGAAAGTGAAATTTATCGAACCTAAAAAGGTACTGTGTTAAAAGTCAAGTAACTTAAGAGATTTTTTTCGTATATTTTATTGACGAAGGAGGGCTTCACTCGAGAGATCGGACGGAAGTTCATCCCGTGTAGGCAGGCCTGCTGGTCTGCCTACTTTGTTTCCAAAGACTTCGTCTTTGTGACGAAGGAGAGACTTTCTCTCCTGATCTCCGGAAGCCAAGGACCTGTCCTGAAACACCGTTCCGCTTTTCCACATGGAGTAGATGAGCAGCAGCAGTTTGCGCTGCAGACTCACCACGCCCACCATCTTACTTGCCTTGCCGGTGTTGACGCGCTGGTAAACAGTCCGCAGGGCTGCGTTGTGCCGGCTGGCCGCCAGGGCCGGGAAGTAAAGCGCTGCCCGGATCCTGCCGTTGCCTTTCTTGGAGATCCTGGTTTTGCCCCTAACACTGGAGCCGGACTCTCTTTCCACCACATCGAAGCCGGCATAGCTGGTGAGCTGTTTGGCGTTGCTTATCAAGGCAAAGCCCTGGGTCTCGGCGAGTACAATGGCCAGGCTCATAAGCCCTACTCCTTTGATGGTGAGCAGCTTGTTCACTTTCTCCTGCAGCCATCCCTCCTCCTGGAGCACCGCCTTTACCCGGGCCTCGCACTTGGCTATCTCAGTGTCAAACTTTCTGATCATCTCCCTGTGGGATTTGAGGACGAAGGCTTGGGGCTCATGGGCCGAGAGCAGGGCACTGAGCCTGTTGAGGAGCACGGTGCGCTCTTGCTTGAGGTCCGTGCGGTGGCGGGTGAGTTCCCGCAACGCCTTGAAAATCGGGGCCGGCGGTTGCCAGGCAGGCAGGTGGCGCTCCGCCCCCAGTTGGGCGATGACCCTGGCGTCAACACGGTCTGTTTTGCTTTTGACGTTGAGGCTCTTGCCCAAGTGCTTGACTTTGTTGGGCAGTAGAACAGAGACCGTCTGGCGGAGCTTGTGGAGGTGATAAGCCAGGGGCTCATAATACACGCCGGTGGCCTCCATCACAAACGTTATCGGTGGGCTGTCGCCGGTTTGCTTGCGTGCCCATTTAAGCAGCTGGTTGAAACCCCTGGTGCTGTTGTCAAAGGTTGCCACCTTGGAGAAGCACAGGCCGGATTGGGGGGAGAGTCTGCAAACGCAGGCGGTGAAGTCCTTTTTGGCGATGTCGATGCCCACGCACTGTCTTGTAGCTTGTTCCATAGCATGAGTGGTTATAGTTAGCGACCCTTCTTTCTCCTTCGTCTTGCCTTTTGTCTTACACTTGCTTATCCACGTTGATAGCCTTAAGTACTGTCCAGACTCTTAGAGAAAAGGTAGGGGGAATGGAGCTTCCTTTTTTACGGTATAGTACTGCTGACTTACCTGCCGCTCCATCTCTCATTCCCCCTGGTCAATGCACCTAGTCTAACTACGGTGAAAGGACCATTGTAAAACTTTGTATAAAGGTAAAAGCCGCTCCATATTATATGGAGCGGCTTTCAAGTAGCCCAAAGGATGGAATTACCGAACCATTTCCACAGGGATTTGTCGGTATTTGATGAGTATTTACAGCATAAACAGTCTTAGTCACTTTTCTTTTAATTCTTGACTATCCGTTGTGGGGTGGCATGGGCAGTTAAACTATTTACGCTCTAAAGTGCAGAAGTTAACGAACTGAAGTTGAGTATTTAAATATTAAGTTTAATCTAATGATTTTTCTTTTTCCTGTCTTTGTACCTTAAGTAAAATGTCAGGAGTGTAAGAAAAGACAAGAATACAAATAGGTAAAGTATGCTCATAGAATAGTTGCATTTATGGTGTAACTGTGTTTAATAGCAGATAAAAGCCCGCCGCAGTCAGCAGCGGGCTTTACAAATCAGCGCATTTCAACTAACTGCTTTGATCCGATATTGGAGCTTATAATGCTTTCCCATTTTTTTGCTAGTAGAAGCTCATTTGTGAAATTCAGGTTAGCCTCTCTGTCGTAGAACAGCAGGCTTATGTTAGCACGAGAGCCTTTAAAAATAAAGCTAAGCCTGATCTGGTCAATAACTCTGTTGTTGTTAACGTCTCGGTGATCATTGATGACCGTACATTTCTCTACCTCGGCCAGGCTAATGAGTGTGTAGCTTTCCTTATCAGTAACGCAAGTGAAGTAACACAGCACTTTTTTAGAGGTATCCAAGCCGATGGCATAATTTGAGTCCCAGAACTCGTAAAGCGAGAATACCAAACCTTGTTCTTTACCCAGATTGTCTAAGTGAAGCTTAATTTTGCTTTGTTCATTTCTTTGCTTTTTCTTAAAGAGAAAAATTGGCACAGCTATTAATATCAAAGCGCCTAATCCCATTATGATTTCTAAATCCATATTTTTTAAATTTTTGATTTTTAACAAACGATTAATGGCTACTTGCTGAAAGCCTGGAAATTCTACTAATGGACCAGTTCAGTTGGCTTCTTTGATACTTGCTTCTGTAGTTTGCTATGTCTGCGGCCATAGAGGAAGTAGATCACTACACCAATACCCATCCACACGATCAGGCGCAGCCAGGTGTCAAAGCCCAGGTTTACCATCATGTAGCCACAGATTAGTATGCCCAGGATAGGTATAAGTGGCACAAATGGCGTTTTGAAAGGCCGGTGAATGTTTGGATTGGTGCGGCGCAGGATGATAATACCAGCACACACGATCACGAAAGCCAGCAGCGTACCGATACTCACTAGTTCACCCAGCAATCCGATCGGGAAAATACCTGCTACCACAGCGGCTACTACGCCTGTGAGAATGGTGGTGACGTATGGCGTGTTGTATTTTGGGTGTACCTTGCCGAACATAGCTGGCAGCAGGCCGTCGCGGCTCATAGCAAAGAAGATACGCGGCTGCCCCATTAACATTACCAGTACCACCGAGGCAAGGCCTGCCACTGCGCCCACACCTGTAAAGAAGTATAACCACTTCAAAGCCGGACCGGCAGTCTCCAATGCCACCAGTACCGGATCCGGCACGTTCAGCATCTTAAACGGCACCATACCAGTCAATACCAACGACATCAATACATAAAGTAAAGTACAAACGCCTAATGAGGCCAGCATACCAATTGGCATGTCGCGCTGCGGGTTTTTGGCTTCCTGCGCTGCGGTACTTACGGCATCAAAACCGATGTAGGAGAAGAACACGATAGCGGCACCGGCTACTACGCCTTGCCAGCCATAACGGCTGCTTCCGTCGGTTAGAATTTCCTTAGCTGGGATGAATGGCTCCCAGTTAGCAGAGTTCACGTACTGGAATCCGAAGCCGATCACCAGTAGCACGATGGCCACCTTTACGACCACGATGATGTTATTGAACTTAGCCGACTCCTGTATCCCCACTACAAGCAGGGCAGTCATGACAAGTATAAGGATTATCGCGGGTAGGTTGATGATTGCACCTGTCAGTTCGAAAGAGTCGCCGTTGTAGGCAAGTGGGGCAGAGGCAATAGCAGTAGGGATGTGAATGCCCAGCGACTTGAGCAAACTCACAAAGTTACCACTCCAGCCAACTGCCACCGTAGCTGCTCCAAAAAGGTACTCCAGGATCAAGTCCCAACCGATGATCCAGGCGATAAACTCGCCCAGCGTGGCGTAGCCATAAGTATAGGCACTGCCGGCAATCGGTATCATGGAAGCGAACTCTGCATAGCACAGGCCAGCAAAAAGGCAGCCTAAGCCTGCGATCAAAAAGGAAATGACAATAGCAGGACCCGCAGCATTGGCGGCGGCTGTACCAGTAAGTACAAATATACCTGCCCCGATGATGGCGCCAACGCCAAGCATTGTCAGGTTAGAGGCAGTAAGCGTGCGCTTCAGGCCGTGCTCGCCACTCTCTGATTCTTTAATTAGTTTATCGACAGATTTTGTCGCAAAAATATTCTTAGCCATCTATATTTTGTTCTGTTAAGAGTACAGGAAACTGTTACAGCCACTTGTGAAGCAGACTGCAGCAATTTTCCGGTTGAATAAGTGTAATTTAGAAAGGCTGCGCCCGTGTAGAACACACCCTCAGGATAGGACAGGAGAAGTGGCTAAGGAGCATTGGGCAGTATCCGGAACTGCTCTGTGAGGGTAGAAAAGCCAAGGGTGGCTTTGGTTGGCATCAGGCGAAGCTTTGTTAGTTGCTGCACCTGTGGAGAATACACTGACACTAAGCCCGGCAGTACCGGATCTGGATTCGTAGCTCGTTGCGGTACAGAGGGCTCTTGCCAGGCTACTGGAAAAGCTTGCTCTTCCGTTGTAAGTTGTTCGGCGGATGTACTTAGTGAATTGCTGTCAGTATTAAGTTGTAGCTGCCCCGCCTTGAGGTAGCCAGAGAAGCATAGCAAACCAGCCCACAAAAGCAGTAGGGAGTACATCGCTATGTCTTTCTGGTTTTTCATTATAGATAGTTTATGCTTTAACTTCTGTTGCTTTGTTATGCAGTTTACTATTTCGATAACCGTAGGCGAAGTAGATTACCAGCCCCAGCGCCAGCCACGCTAAGAAACGGCTCCAGTTCGTCAGGCCCAGTTCCGTCATCAGGTATAGGTTAGTGAGTAGTCCCAGCACCGGGATTAAGGAGAGATTCCTGGTATAAGTTAGCACCGTAAGCACAGCCGTTACCACGATAAATCCGAGCAGGGGTATCTTATGCTGAAAATTTTCCCAGCCGCCGTTCATACTAAAGAAGGTATCCATTTCTTCTGAATTGTAACTGAACAAGAGTACTAAAGCAGCTAAAATCAGTAGTGGAAGTACATATTTTCCGTTGATGTAAGGCACCCTGAAGCCCTTATGCGCCGTAGTTGCCTCCTTTTGTTTTTCTTCCAGCAAAAGAATACCACCGCATACCAGCACAAAGGCGAAGAGTGTACCGATGCTCGTCAGGTCCGTTACCTCTGTCAGGTTCATGAACAAGGCAGGCACTGCTACCACTATACCCGTAACAATCGTGGCAAAGTATGGTGTTTTATGCTTTGGGTGGATACGTGAAAAGGCACCGGGCAGAAGACCGTCACGGCTCATGGTCATCCAGATGCGTGGTTGGCCGTATTGGAATACCAGCAACACGCTGGCCATTGCCACGATGGCACTCACGGCCACGATACCTGCAATGGCATCCAGGTTCACTCTCGAAAACACGTAGGCCAAAGGATCACCAACGGCTAGTTCCTTGAAAGGTACCATACCTGTAAGCACCAGCGCCAGTACTACATAGAGCACGGTACAGATCACGAGTGCAAAGATCATGGCACGTGGCAGGTCGCGCTGTGGATTCTCACACTCTTCAGCAGTTGTAGAAATGGCATCAAAACCAATGTAAGCAAAGAATACCGCCGATACGCCTTTCATGATTCCGGCCAATCCGTTCGGTGCGAAAGGCGTCCAGTTATCGGTACTCACGTAGAAAGCACCCACGGTGATCACCAGCAGGATTACCAGTAGCTTCAGCAGTACAAGAAAGTTGGCTGTGCGCTTCGACTCTTTGATGCCGATGTAGACGAGGTAGGTAATTAGCACAGTGATACTCAGTGCCGGAATGTCTGCCACTAACTTGAAACCACCAAGTGAGGGAGCCGTTTGCCATGCCAGATAGCCTTCTTGAATATTACCTGGCAGAGTAGCTAATGTTTGCCCTTGTGCCAGCAGATCCAGAGCTGTTTGGTAGCCACGGGATGCGCTGAGGTAGTCCATAGTCAGGAATTCTGGTATGCCTAGTCCTACGCCATGCAGCACCGCTGTAAAATAGTCGGACCAGGAAATGGCTACAGCAATATTACCAATGGCATACTCCATGAGCAGGTCCCAACCAATAATCCAGGCAATCAGCTCCCCGAAAGAGGCATAGGCATACGTATAAGCACTGCCAGACACTGGAATAGTAGAAGCAAACTGGGCATAGCAAAGGGCGGAAAAGCCGCAGGCAATGGCCGTAAAAATGAACAGCAGCGATACACCCGGTCCGCCTGCAGCGCTGGCATTGCCGATGGTGCTGAAAATGCCTGCCCCTATGATGGCAGCGATACCAAAGGATACCAGATCCTTTAGCTGAAGCGTGCGCACCAGATCAGTGCCGTGGATGTTGCCGTCCTGTTTATAGTCTGCCAGTAATGCCGTGGCACTTTTGCGGCGTGTCAGGTTCTTTATAAAGTTACTCATATTACGGCTGATCAACAGCTATCTGTAAAGTAGTTATGTGGTGGGTTTTTAGCTCTGGTTCAGCTGCGGGCTCAGAAGTATAAACTTTAGCCACCCAACGGGGAAAGACCAAGGTTCCAGCAAAAAGGTAAAGGTAATATGTTAGTAAGCGGTAGAGCAGCACAATAACGGTGGTAAAGCTGCCTAAAAAGGCACCAAAGAAGGCAGGGAAAGCTATCTCCGCAAAGCCTGAACCTCCGGGTGTAACAGATATCAGTAGCACGATTTTGTACACCAGGTTGCGTGCGAACACGATGAAGTGATCGGCCATACTTAACTCCGTAAAGGCCGCGATAAAGCAACCGATGATGGCATAGCGTGCTGTCCAGACAAAGGCAGTAGAGATGCTGGCATGTAACCAGTAACCCGCGCTTTTGGTGCGCAGGTGCTTAGAAGAAATCAATAACTCATTTGCATGGCGGAAAAGCGCCTGCCTCCAGCGTCGTAGTAGCCTGACCTGTCCCAGTCTGATCAGGAGCCGCTTAACTGCTTTCGGATTAATGAACAGCGCATAGAACATTGTGAAGGCATAGAGAGCAATCAGCAGGTATGAAGCAACGAAGGCAATGCCTAAGCTCTTCCGTACTGTTTCGTTTAGGGCTTCCAGTTCAGGCAGAATTTGTCCTCTTGTATACAGCAGCACCAGCGACACTGCCAGCACAAAGTACAGATTATCGAGCATGGCTGTTACCATCACCTGCGCAATGGATTTACCTAGAGCTATGCCTTCTTTGAACAGTATATAGGCCGCTATTGTGGAGCCGCCAACCACCGATGGCAAAGCACACGATGCAAATTCCCACAGCATGATCACCTGAAAGCTTTGTTTCCAGCTCAGCTTTTTATCGGTAATGTAACGGATGCGGTGCATGTAGCCATAGTCGCGTACCAGAAGTACTATCAAAGCCATTCCTAACCAGAAAGGACTTGCCTGCAGCAGCGTTTGTAATTGCCCCGGCTCATAGTTCTGGTAGAGCATACAAGCAACTACACCCAAGCCCAGCAGCATCGGCAGGATGAGCTTACGGGTAGAGAATTTTGCCTGAAGACTTTCTTTTGTTAACGCCATTTCAGTTCTTTTAAGCCCCCACTCTTTTGAGTTGGGGTAGTATTGCAGGCATTATCACCAGTGGCACCTTCTCCACTTTCACAGAGCTGGTGTCCAGCCCAAACCACTTGCTCTCGGAAGTAGCGAACTGCTTCAGGTTGAAGTACCATTCCATGATCAGGCGCTTCTTAAACGGAAGGTCGTTTTCGTAGGAGAGGAACTTCTCCAGCACCACAAAGCGGAAGTCGCCGATCAGGTGTTGTCTGCTCAGGGAATTGTAGCGGCTGGTGATGTCGACTTCACCGTTCTCTACAAGCTCCTCCACCACTTTTCGGAAGAAAAGGTTAATGCGCTGCTCCACCCGAAATCCCAGTTTAAAATCTATGCGAATCACATCATCCTCGGCAATGTGGCGTACCTTATACTCTGTAGTATAAGGCTCGTCCGTTGTTTCCACATGTATAAACCAGTAGATGTCGGCCCGCTTTGGCCGCTTCTGAAAGATAGAGTAGATGATCTTTGACTCCACTTCTTTCGGGTTGGCGGCGCTTGTCATGAACACCAAATGCGTGGTATACTTCGGGATTGTGTCATCTGAACTCAACTCTTTCAGGGCAGGCAGGTAATCTTTCAGGCGAACGTACTCCGTGAAGCTGCGCTTGATGTGGTAGGCGTTAATCCAGATGTACATCACCGTCAGCAACAGACCACCGATCAGCAATGACACCCAGCCTCCGTGCGGGAACTTGCTCAGGTTAGCCACCAGGAAAGCCAGCTCGATTGCCAGGTAAACAGCTAAGAACAGCGAAACCAGTACCTTTGACTTATATCTGGTGTGGAGGTAGTAGGACATCAGGATAGTAGTGGAGAGCATCGCCATCGTGATGGCCAATCCGTAAGCCGCCTCCATATGCTCCGACTCACGGAAGTATAGCACCACACCTACACAACCCAACCACAGCAGCCAGTTTACGCTTGGCACATACAGCTGCCCTTTAAGGTTAGTTGGATACACAAGCTTTACCTTTGGCCAGAGATTAAGGCGGATAGCTTCACTGATAAGTGTGAAGGAACCCGTAACAAGTGCCTGACTGGCAATGATAGCGGCGATTGTGGCTATAGTAATGCCAAAGAGTAGGAACCATCCTGGCATAAGTCCATAGAAAGGGTTCTCAGTCAGGAGTTTCCCCTCCTGTGTCATGAGCCAGGCACCTTGACCCAGGTAGTTCAGGATCAAGCTCATTTTTACAAAGGCCCAGCTTAGGCGGATGTTGGGTCTGCCGCAGTGGCCCAAGTCAGAGTATAGTGCCTCGGCTCCGGTGGTACACAAGAATACCGCTCCTAAAAGCCAGAAGCCATTCGGGTAGTTTGATAGCAGGTTATAGGCATAATAAGGATTTAGAGCCTGCAGGATCTCCGGGTGATGCAATAATGAAACTGCCCCAAGTGATCCCAGCATAGTAAACCACAGCAGCATGATCGGGCCAAAAGCCTTACCCACAATCTCAGTTCCAAAGCTTTGCATCAGGAACAAGCCTGTAAGTATAGCCAGCACAATGGGTACCGTTGGGATGTTTGGGTACAGGATGCGCAAACCCTCTATAGCGGAGGAGACAGATATAGGCGGCGTAATAATGCCATCCGCCAGCAGTGCTGCCCCTCCAACCATAGCAGGTATAATCAACCAATTTGCTTTACGCCTTATTAAAGTATACAAAGAGAAGATACCACCCTCACCATTGTTGTCTGCCTGTAGCGTGAGCAGCACGTACTTTAGCGTGGTTTGCAGGGTAAGGGTCCAGAAAACGCAGGAGATGCCGCCATATACCAGCGCTTCCGATATGGGAGCGTTCCCGATGATGGCTTTCATCACGTACAGAGGTGAAGTGCCAATGTCGCCGTAGATAATACCAAGCGATATAAGCACCCCTGCCGTGGAAACTGCATTGTCTTTAGATTGAAAACTCATTTAAATAAACTAAGTGGAAAAAGCCGCTAACGAGCAGCCGTAATGGTAGCTTTATTTTGTACTAAGGGCTTAGAATTATCTGTGTAGTCTCAGGCGCTGTTTAACCAGGGTAAAGACAGGAGGCAGCATTGATACACCGATGATTCCGAGCACCAGGAGCGAGAAGTTCTGCTTAATGGTGGGCATGTTTCCGAACAGGTAACCGGTCATGATGAAGAACACTACCCATAACAGTGCCCCTGCCACATTGAAGTATAGAAAGCGTCTGTAGTTCATCCTGGCCATACCTGCCACAAAGGGCGCAAATGTGCGCACAATAGGTATAAAGCGGGCATAGATGATGGTACGGCCCCCATATCGCGCATAGAACAGTTCTGCCTGGTGTAGGTGGCTCTGGCGTAGGAACCAGTAATTCTTATTGTATACTTTTGCCCCCAGTTTTATGCCTGTCAGATAGTTAAAGGAGTCACCAAGTATAGCCGCAACACAAAGTAGCCCAAGCAGGAGCAAAACATTAAGTCCAGCTGATGGAATGGCTGCCAGCGCACCCAGCGCAAACAGCAAAGAGTCGCCAGGCAGGAATGGCGTGACCACTAACCCTGTCTCACAGAAAACAATTATGAACAGGATCAGGTAAATCCATGTCTGGTATTCTTGTAACAGCACGTTCAGGTGCTGGTCGATGTGCAAAATAAAATCTAAGAGAGACTGGAGCAGCTCCATATAGAAAACCCGCAAGGGTATAAAAAATGATAGAAACGGATGTTCCTGTGCGTGCTGGCACAGGTAAATTAGCCTCTCTTATACTTGAGAGAAGGAAAGTAAAAGAAGTGTTTCTAAGGACCTTTGGTCAGGATGGTGTGCAGGCCGCAATCACCTTTAGAGGCAGGGTAAGAGTGCGGTGCCGGAGCTGTATTATGTGGCTGAGGGTATAACCTTTGCAGTAGTACCTGCAGGATTGGAGCCAGTAGTGACTTATCTAACTGAAGTACCGCTTCTGGTTCTCCCGATGATACTTCACCTGCAAACAATACCAGTTGGTTTTCTGCAGTAAAGTCTACATTTTCTTGCTGCTCAGTATCCGAAACTGGTGCAGCCTTAACGGTAACAGGCATGGCAAAAACAAAAACACTGCAAAGCAGGAGCGCCAGCAGTACGTTCAGTTTTTTAATAACCTGTATACCCATTGTTTTCATCGCAGCAAAGGAATGACGTTGATTTGATTAAAACAATAGGAAGGCTAACATATTTTGTTTCTATATAGTGCAGTTGCGCTACTTATCCTGATTTAGTTGTGGTATGGCTTTGTAGGAACAAGCCTGTTTACTTAAAGCTACACCAGAAGTATAAGAAGATAGCCTATATATAATGCCAGCAAAACTCCTCCTTCCCATCTAACTAATTGCCTTCCCTTACCTGTAAAGATGAAAATGAATAAGAGCAGGCCGGCTACTATGTTGATGGCTATATCGATGCCGGATTCCGGTTTTACCGGAACCTGTGTCACGACTGTTGATATGCCAAGTATAAAAAAGATGTTGAAGATGTTTGATCCCACCACATTGCCTATCGCAATGTCAACGTTGCGTTTTTTTACTGCTACTACAGAGGTGGCCAGTTCCGGTAAAGAGGTGCCAATGGAAACGATTGTAAGACCAATCACACGTTCTGATAACCCGAAAGCCTGTGCAATACTAACAGCACTTGTCACTATTAACCTGCCACCTATAATCAGTCCCGCCAACCCAATCAGCAAGTATAGCCCTGCCTGCAGGTAAGTGTAGTTTATCGTGGGGGTCTCATCCTCTCCCGATCCGCCTATAGCCAAAGAGATGTTATAAACTAAAAAGATGCAGAAAAACAGTAGCAGGATAATACCGTCTGTGCGCGATATGGCATCTGTGGCAAGTCCATCCAGAAACACATCATTCGCCAGAACAAGCACGGAGACCGCAGCCAAAAAGCTCAATGGAATTTCAAGCCAGGTTGTGTTAGACTTAACAGTAAGAGGATAAATAAGGGAGGTTATTCCTAGTATGCCCAGTACGTTAAAAATGTTACTTCCCAACACATTGCCCAGAATCATATCTGTGCTGTTATTTATCGCAGCGAAAACGTTCACAACTAATTCAGGGGCTGATGTGCCGAATGCTACAATGGTTAACCCTATTACGATGTTTGGCACTCCAAGTCTTGACGCAAGGCTGGAGGCTGCATCAACTAACTTAGTAGCGCCATAAATTAATGCCACAAATCCGGCTAAAAGTAGTAATACATCAGTCATTTCTACCTATAGTTTGATATTCTTAACTCCTGCAGTTTCTACTACGGGTACGCTGGCATTTTTACTACAATTATACATTCTTTATGGCCTAACGGTGAAAATCTGAACCTAAGCTTCAGCCTTTTTGTACCTTTGCCGGCTGCTTTCTTAACCTTAGTGTGTGCAGCGGGAAGAGGAGAATAATATATGAAATCTACACATACAGTACCGGGGTACATGGCGCAGCTGGACGGTCTTCGGGCAATTGCAGTAGCTGTTGTTGTACTTTTCCATTGGACACCGGAAGTGAAGCAAACGGGTTTAGGGGGACTTGGGGTGCAGCTCTTTTTTGTGCTGAGCGGCTACTTGATTACAGGTATATTGCTACAGGCACGCAACAAAGCCGAGGATCTGGGTGCTGGGAAAGCACAGATCATCAGGAGCTTCTACGCCAGGAGGTTTTTGCGTATTTTCCCGCTGTATTATGTAGTTATAGCCCTAGCAGCCTTACTTGGCTCTGTAAATGTGCTACAGTACCTGGGGTGGCACCTGAGCTATCTTACTAATTTCGCCATTTTTCAAGAAGGGCACTGGATAGGAGAGGCCTCTCACCTGTGGTCGCTGGCAGTGGAAGAGCAGTTTTACCTGCTCTGGCCGCTGGTTATACTTTATACCCCTAGGCGATACCTTGCTGTTACTATTGCCGGATTCATACTTCTTGCCCCAGCATTTAAATTATCGTGTCTCCTGCTTGGGGTAGAAGAGAGTAGGCTTGGCGTTCTTCCAATAAGTTCCTTTCATTATCTAGGGGCAGGATCACTGCTTGCTTTGCTCGGGATAATTGTCGCCTCTAATGAGAATAGGTGGTGGCGTGATCGGTTTAGTGCAGTTGTAAAGATAATAGGAATAATAGGTCTGGCTGGTTTTTTATTGCTGCATTTCTCAACTGAGTTGCTTAAAAACGCACCTGGCTTGGCAGTAGCTAAGGAATTCGGAATAATTGCGCTTTTTGTAAGTATAACTATGGGAGCAGCGCAAGGCTTTAAAGGTACGCCCGGGTGGTTACTTTCCTCAAAGCCCTTCGTTTATGTCGGACAGATCAGCTACGGACTTTACCTTTTTCATAATTTTGTTCCATACTTCACTGGAAAGCTGCTGCAACACTTCGAGATAGGCGAATTAAATCCTGTCTTGTTGCTAAGTATAAATACCTTTGTTTTGTTAGTTCTAAGTACAGCTTCTTGGCATTTTTTTGAAAGCAGGCTTAATAGTTACAAAAAACATTTTGTGTATGTAAATGCCTCGCATAAGCTAATTAAATAGCAATGCCATGGTGGGAAATAGTGTAGAAACTGAATGAAAAATAACCTAAGGGGAAATTATCAAACGAAAAAAGCCGCTCTAGTTTCCTAAAGCGGCTTTTTAGTAGCCCGTAGGATGGAATTATCGAACCATTTCCACAGTGATTTAGCAAATGTGGAAGAATATTTTGATCGGTATAATAAACTTTAAAACTTAGCTCAAATAGCTGTCTTACTGAATGATCCACATCAGCACACGTTTGTTTGAGGCCTGTATTTTCTCATCTATTTTTACCATCGCGTTGTCTGATACAGCCGGACATCCCCAGCCTTCCGGTGTGCCGGTAGGGTACACTTCCTCGTCGCTCACTCTTTCCCACGAATGAAAGACAATGTCTCTTCTGGTGGCATTATTGTTAGTGGGGTCCTGCCCATGCATCAGGTACTTTACCCTGATGCCCCACTGGCTAGGTCCGCGTTCTCCTAAAATATACTTTCCAACAGAGGAGCAATGGCTATTGTTAACATTACTTACTTTAGCCCGCTCTTTAGAAAGATCGCCAGCCCACGGGTTGTCGCACGCACCGTGGCTTACAAGGAAGCTGTCAGCTATGCTGTTGCTGTTCAGGTCCCACACAAAGAATCTTTTAAGCCCGGAGTGCATGCTTAAATCAATCAGAATGAAGAAATCTGTGTTCAGGTTTCTTTCCCTGCAGTACTGCTTGGCTTCCCTTGCCATTTCCTCCAGCTTTGCCAGGTCAGGCTCTAGCTTAGATTCTTCTGCAGAGAACATGTTTTCTGTGTCCATAGGGGTCCCACAGCTAATCAGCAGTAAGAAGAGTAAAGGGATAACATTTCTGAATGGCATGATAGCTTTAGGACTTTTGATAAAGTAATTTCCTCTTACCTGTATTCGCCTTGCTCCGCTTAACTCTGCTTAGCCTTATTTTCTGCACGATGAGCAGTAGTCCGAGCACTCCAGTTAGCATCGGCCACAGGAGAATGAAGATGAAGGTGTTGATCTCGTAGTATGATAGTCCTGTGAGGTTAGACAGGTTAATGACAAAGTCCGTGCAATAGGTAAATACCACCTTCACAACATGGGAGATTATTTCATACATGGCGGTTGCTGATTTTTCTGATTTGCAGCTCGATCAGTAGTGGCTTTATAAGCAGGTAGGAGAGAAGCAGCGGCCATAGTATTACCAGGAAAAGCACATTGGCTGCGCCATAGTTTCCTACCAACATTAAGGCGGAGATCATCCCGAAGTAAAGGGGATCAATAAACATGAAGAAGCTTTTTGATAGCTTCACATGGTTTTGCTTGCAGTAGGCCGTATAGTTATAGCACTTCCAGCTGCAGGCATCAGGTATGGCAATAGCTGTGTTCATCTTCAAGGTCTCCGTGCTCTTTTGTTCCACAGGCATGGTAGCCCTACAATATTCATTTACAACGATCATAGTTGTAAAGGCAAGCACCAAGGGAAGAAGGTATAAGGAAAGTCTTTTTAGAAAATTCATCTGTTTGCGTATTTATCTCCAGTCTATCGTGGTCAGGCTGTGTTTCTTTATTGTATTTAAACCCAACACTTCTACCCATTGCTCCTTATTCAGGGCAGTATGCACCATATAATCAGTCGCGTTTCCAGATTCAGCTAAATTGCCGCTTTCGCCAATGCCTCGCTCCGCTACTACTTTATTACTTTGCAGGTCCCACACAGAGTATCCTGTGTTGTCCTCGGCTATTAAATATGCGGCTTTACCTTCTATTAATACTTTCAGGTTCACCTTATCGCTGTAGTGGGCCGTATGGATTTCCCAGTCACTCGTCGCTCCGTCCTGGAGATCAAGCTGAATTGTTCTTCTTACCAAGCCATCTGCATTTAGAAAGTCTTCAGAATAAAGTGTGGCGCCCACTTCGCTATTTTGGGCAGTGAATTGTGCAGAGGCGAGTTGCTCCCTTGAAGTGCATGATGCCAGTATTAGGAGGGAAAGCAGTAAAATAATGTTTGTTTTCATGATAAGGAATAGGTACGCTTATACAAGTATAATGAAATTTATATATATTGTAAATGTGTAAATTATAGTTCACCATCAATGCACTTGTTGTCTGACAAGTCGATAACTTTAATTCAAGCCTACTTTTTTATAAATCAAGCATATGGTTCACTATGTTTCGATAACACAATCAAACCTATAGAAATTAATTAATCAGTTATGAAAACTTACAACGGAGCCATTGTGCAGGTAATAGGAGTGGGCGGCGCAGGCTGTAATACTGTTAATTACATCAGGCAGCAGCAACTACAGCAGGTACATCTAATTGCTTGCAATTCTGATATGGAAAGCTTAGATCGTTCTCCTGTAGAAGATAAGTTATACCTTGAATTGGAAGGTGAAGCAAACTGTAGCGAAAATGGTTACCCTGAAGCAGGTCGTAAGGCGGTTCTGAATCAGGAAGAGCTTATTAAGGCGAAGCTGCTGAAGGAAAGCTGCGAGATAGTGTTTATAGTTGCTGGTTTGGGCGGTGCAACGGGAACGGGCGCTGCACCTGAAATTGCCCGCATTGCCAAAGAACTTGGCCTGCTAACTATAGGTGTCGTAACCATGCCCTTCAGCTTTGAAGGCGAGCGTAAGCAAACTATAGCCGAAGCGGGCATTGCTGCCATGCGAGAAAATACGGACACAACCATAGTGCTTGCCAATGATAAACTACGTCAGGTATATGGTAACCTGCCTACAGGTGATGCATTCCGTAAGGTAGACGATTACATAGCAAATGCCGTCCGCGCTATCTCAGAAATAGTAACGGTAAGAGCTGAAGTAAATGTGGATGTGGAAGATGTGCGTGCGGTGCTGGAAGGCGCCGGCCCGGCTGTGGTGGGTACTGCAGTAACCGTAGGTCAGGGCAGAGCCTTACTGGCAGCGGAGCAGGCCACAGACTTTTCCTTACTCACTAAAACAGATATGGCAGGCGCAGGGCGTATTTTGCTATCCATCGTTTCTGGAGTGACGGCCGAACTTGACATGGAAGAACTGACCGAAATTGTTGAATACATTCAAGACAAGGCTGGCGAGCAAGCCGAAGTAATTTTTGGGCATGCTATTGACGATGAGTTGCAGGATAGTATTCGCGTTACCCTTATTGCATCCTGTTTTTCGGATAATTAACTATCAGATGCATCATTACAAGCTTGCAAAGTAGCGGATGTGGCTGGTGTAGGATACTATCTTTGTCCTGTACCAACCTACCCGCCTATGCAACAATCCTTGTCTTTTGTTCCTTACCCTTATGTATTGCTGCCCGACGAAAGCCTGAGCTTCGAGCCTACACTTTACGCAGCACCTGACCGCATCATCTGTAATGGTGAAGTAGCCTTCAAGACAAAACACTTCCCGCTGCAGCAGGCGCTTTCAGATAAGTTTAAAGAAGGATGGTCGCAGGAGATGGCAGATGAAATGGCCCGCCGGGTAATAAAGCAGGCTAAAGCAAACTTATTCGGGCGCGATCTGTATGTAAGCGCTTTTAATCTGCCTGCCTTTGCATTCTCTCATCTGCAGTTAGCCTACTGCGGACGCTACCCTGTTACCGGACGAGACGTAACCTATGGCTGGCCTTCTGGCAAAATCACCCGCATCACCAAAATACTTTATGGCTATACTACGGGCTTAGAATCCTGTGTGCTGTATGTGCAGCACGAAGAAGCTGCCCTCCCTGGCAGGGTGCATCATCAGTTAACGTTTAACATAGATCAGAAGTAGTTATGCGCCATAAACAGATCGTAACATTTTACATGCCCGAGCAGGTGGATGCTCGCAACGGTGAAGACCTATACACTCGTAGTCCCAACAAGCCGGCCTTACTTCTTGATAAGTTAAAGAATGATGGGCTAATGCCGTACTTTGATATGCGGAACTTTGAACCGTTTGCGCAGGAAGAGTTTTACCTTGCCCATACGCAGGAATATGTAGATTCATTTTTTACGGGAGCCAAACCTCTGGCTACCACCAACGGCCTTACCTGGAGTGAGAACCTGGTCAATTCTGTGTGTTACACAAATGCCAGCCTGTACCATGCTGTCAAATACGCCGTGCAGCACCCTGAAGTGCTCACCTTTAGCCCGACCAGTGGTTTTCATCATGCCAAACCTGATCGTGGCTCCGGTTTCTGCACTTTTAGCGGACAGGTCATTGCTTCGGCTAAACTGTACCGCGAGCTTGGCATCTCAGGCGCTTACCTGGACCTGGACCACCACTTCGGTAACTCCATAGAAGACAGCCGTAGTTTTGTGCCTGACCTGGGTAAAGCTATACCTGCCTATGCCAATGTAAACCTGAAGGGAACAAACGAAAGCTACCTTGCTGATCTGTACCGGAACCTGGCTATACTTAAAGAGAAGATACTATCCAAAAAGATTCATTATATAGTATGGTGCCATGGCGCCGACTCGCATGTATACGACGACCTGGGCGGAAGTGTAAATACAGATTACTGGTTGCTGGCAGCTGAACTGTTTTATAAATGGGTACTGGAAGTAGAGCAGGAACTGGGGCACCATTTACCGGTTGCAATGTCGCTGTTCGGCGGCTACCGCACAAATGCTTATGACTCTGTAATGTCGCTGCATACTGTTGATCTGGTAATGGGTGCCAACACTTTGCTCGGGCATAGAATTGCTTACGAGCCACAGGTGAAAGTAAATCCCTATATTAGCAAAGAGCCCTTTCGGGTTGCCATTGCGGCAGGAGAGACCACATTAGATTACTTGGACTAATATTTTGTAAGATTCCTATACTTTCTGAGTATATAATTTTGATTATATAGTATTTTTATATAATTTTGCAATACAATTCCCTTTATTTATTGGTTAGTGAGAGTAAAAGTGTTAAATGGGCCCTTTGTGTTCATTTGTGTCTGATTATCAACCTATAAACACCCTGTTAAATGAAAAGAGACTTTATTTGCCGCCAGTTAGATGAGATACGCACGTCCAATAAGCCCTTAGTGCTACATGAATCAAATGTAGACCTGAGCGGATTGAATTTATCTGGGCTTAACCTGAGCGGCTCTACCCTACAAGGTGTTTGTTTAAAGGGAGCTAACTTAAGTGGTGCAATTTTAAAAGGTGTTGCTTTTAAAGGCGTAGAACTGGAAGGGGCTAATCTGCAGGGAGCTTGCTTGGTAGATGCAAGCTTTGAAGGCTGTGATCTGAACAAAGCCAACCTGAAGGGTGCTGAAATGCGCTATACCAAAATATTCATGTCTTCTTTTCAAAGAGCCAACCTAACCAGAACAGACCTTTCAGGGTGTTCCATGGCTTACTCCGATTTTTCTCATGCCATGATGGATGAGGTAAACCTGTCTGGTGCCGACATCAACCTGATCGTGAATGAAGATGACGAGATGGATAAAAATGAATTCGCCTGTACTTCCATGTACGGTGCTATTATCACCTCTCCCGAAGTAAAGGTCTTTCTGATAGCAGAAGGAGCAGAGCTATAGTTTATACTTGGGCTATACAGTATTGATATAGCCCATCTAAACTTTTCATAACACAGCCTGTATGTTTTTTTAGAACTGTAACCAACAATAAATAATACATGATAGAAGTAATAGCTGGAGTTATTCAGCGAAGTGGTCTTTTTCTTATTGCCAGACGAGCGCCCGGCAAAAGCCTGGAAGGCTATTGGGAGTTCCCGGGCGGTAAAGTAGAAGCCGGCGAAACACATGAAGCCTGCCTGGCCCGTGAACTGAAAGAAGAATTGGACCTTGATGTAACGGTTGAAGAGTACATCGGCGAATCTATTTCCGGCGAAGGAGACAAGCAGGTACGTTTAGTCGCCTACGCCGCCAGAACAGAATACGAGCATATTTTTTCCAAAGATCACGACCAGCTAAAATGGGTCAGCATTTACGAGTTTGGTGACTATGATTTTGCTCCGGCGGATATTCCAATTATTAAAGCGCTGTTGATCAAACGAATTGCTATAATGGAACGTCTGGTGAAGGGAGTATAGTTTCTGATGATTTTCAATTGTAATGTAAAACCTTAACCGAAATATTATGATAACAAAGATTAGTGATTTTGTGACCTGCTTTAATAATATTAATAAAGAGGTACAGTTGGTGCGTTTTGCGGGGCAAAACTTGTATCATTCTGAACTAAACGGGAATCCTGACTATCAATTAGCTATAAATTTTATAGAATCTGCTGGTCACAATGATCCGGTTTGGTTTGACTTGTCAGAAAACAATATGAACATCTTACATCAAAAAGATGATTCTGGTAAGTTTATGTATTCTAACACGATTGTTATTGTGTTAGTGAATGATGGTCCCCGTAAGGGGGGGTATTTTATCAACACAAGAGCCAAGGACACTAACATCAAAACAGATACTACCATTCCTGAAGGACTAAGGAGGCTGAATTTTGTTCTAACTGAAGTAGGCCCAGACAAAAGACTTAATGCACCTAATGTTTGGAGATGCTATTTACAGAGATCAGCTACATTAGGATCTTTCTTCAGCATAGGCAGTGCCAACTCAGGAAATAAGGTTCCAATTCAACATAACAATCATTTATGTGAAGAACTAACTAACTGTGTTTATCAACTTACCCAGGATAAATAAAGAATTGTTGGTAGTGGTCTACAATGTATGATGCTGGAATAAGTATGGCAGCAAGGGTGTTTACAGGAAGTTATGTGCGAGATAACTATCCAGGTAAATTGCCCCTACTGCCACAGTGTGAAGGTAGTTAAAAACGGCGTAAAGCGCACGGGCAAGCAGAACTTCCTGTGCCATGGGTGCGGCAAGCAGTTTCAGTATGCCTACGGGAAGGCCGGCTGCCGGCCCCAGGCAAAGCAGCTGGTATTGAGCATGCTGGTGAGGAACTCCGGCGTCCGCGACATCGAGCAGGTGACGGGCGTGCACCGGCAGACCGTGCTCAGGTGGCTCAACCAGCGGGCCGAGGCCTGTGAGCTCAGGCCCCGCCTGCAAAGCTACGCCTCGGTGCAGGTAGACGAGGTGTGGACCTTTGTCAAGGAGCGGAAGAGGCGCAAGAGGTGGCTTTTCTACGCCTACGCCCCGGAGACGGGCGAGGTGCTGGCCTGGAGCTGGGGCAACCGCAGCCAGCACACGGTCAGAAGGCTCTACCGGCAGCTGGAGCACTTAAAAATAGGGTGCTTCTGCACCGACGACTGGCCGGCCTTTGCCAAGGTGTTGCCCAAAGACAGGCACAAGATAGGAAAGGCACACACCAGGCACATCGAGGGGGTGAACCTGTGCCTGAGGACCAGGAACAGGAGGATCGTGAGAAAAACGGCCTGCTTCTCCAAAAAAGAGCAGAACCATTACAACGCCATGAAGCTAATATTCTACTACAGAAACCATCATACATTGTAGACCACAACCGAATTGTTTTTGTATCCAAAGGACCGAAGAGCTTATGCATTACCTTTGGATTCATCTTCTTATGGTTAAGCAAAGAGTAGTTTACAAGCTTGTGAAGCTATAAGCTGTTAGGCTATCTAAGTTTAAATTTGTATACCATCATTAGTCTTAAATGCTCAAACACCCTTATCCTTCTTTTATTCCCTCTGCAGATGGAGGAAAGTTGTATGTTGCTTCCAATCGTTTTATAGGTGCAGGTAACTTTAGCTATGGAATTGATAGAGAGATTATAGAACAGGCTCTATTACAAGAATGTAAACAAAAATGGCCAGATAAAATTGCTCCGCAGATAGCTAGTGGATTATTAACTAGCTTAACCACTGGGTTCAGCCATAATTTGCCGATGATTAACGCGCTAGGTGTTCCTGATCATATAACGGAACAGGTACAACATGTTTTTTATGGGGATGTCGAGATTGCAGGACCTAAAGTAACTTATACTTGGCCAGATGGCAAAATTACCCAAGTCAGAAAAGTGATTAAGGCGTATTCCTTTCAAGACTCAAATGTGCTATATGTGCGACATGAGTCGGTACCGTCTCATAGCGAGATTAATTACTTCTTAAGTTTTGAATAGATCTCTAAACCTAGCCTTGAGTTTTATTTATTTGTACAAAGAGAGTTTTATGTAGTGCTAACATCTATAAAGGTATGATGCAAGTTCATTTAGTTCGTTCCAATAATTTTAGTTTTGAAGCTTTTGAAATGGTTCAGAACGTACTTAAATCTAAAGCAGGAATTATATCATTTATAGGGAGCAAATTCACATGTAGAAGCCTTGGCCTTAGTTTAGTCGAAGAAAACGACTCCGATAGTGGTACTGCAGATATTAGTTGGCAAAATCTTAATGATTTTTGTACCAGGTACCGGAAAGAAAATGGTGTAGCGCCAGATGATTTTGTCATATTACTCACACCCGAGCCATTATTTCTAAATTGGTTTACAGCTTTTGACGATGAAGAGAATAACATCTTTATCCGGACAGATGAGTGGGAGCAGTATTTAAACTGTAGCCCGGTATATCCTGTAGCTTATCTTGTGATGGCTCAGGTTTTACAGAAAGCATTTTATAAATCAACTGCCGTTAAGTTAGAATACACACATCATAAACCGGTAGGATGCATTAATGACTTTTGTAGCTACAAAAAGGATATAACTTTTAAGTTGCGTACGGCTGATATTTGCGTTTCCTGTTTGGAACAAATGATTCATGGTGGGCTAAAGCCGGAATACATCATACAAGCGCTATCACTCTTTGATGTCATACGTCAGGAAATGTTGTTTCGGCAGCGCTATCATTTAAACTTGGTACCCAAGAGCATTGCTATTAAGAGAAACAAGGGCAGAAAGAAAGGAATTGTTGTGGAGTTATTGGAGTCTCAACAGTTTGTTGAACTTAATCCAACACAATCCTTAGTTTACCTATTCTTTATAAATCATCCGGAAGGGGTAGTGTTAAGTAAATTGATGCATACAAGGTATAGGGAAGAGTTACTTTATCTTTACGCAAACCTTACCAATAGGAAAAGTAAAGATACTCATACGCTAAATCGATATGCAGGTATTGAAGGCACTATTGAGTCCTTAGTTACAAATGGCGTCATGCTTTCTCCTATCATTGCCAAGATCAAAAAGTTATTTATAGACAAAATTGGTCTTGAAAGCGCTAAGATGTACTACATTCAGGGCGAGAAATCAATGCCAAAGAAAATCAGCTTAGATCGTTCGATGATCACTTTTGATCAGGAAGTTATTGATTACGTGCTTGGACCATATCATTTAGCCGCAGCTGAAATATAATTCTGTTTTAGTACTTGCAATGTAGTGCCATTTATTAAAGAGAAGGTAATTGTATAACTATGAGAATCACTCTGCTTTTAAAAGCTACGTTACTGTTTTTGCTTCTCTCATGCGGCTGTATAAGCACAGTGGAAGCACTTAATAAAGCAAAGTTCTATACTAAGATTGAAAGGCTTTACCTAAGAGGCGAGTATGACGAAGTTTTAGAGGAGATCAGAAAGCTAGAGCAGGGAAGATTTGATCGAGAAGGCAATCTAAAGTATTCTCTTCGAAATGACATAACCTACTACCATTTCAAGCTGTCAGCGTTACTAAAAGGAAGTCAAAATAATAACCTCAGAGAGCTGGTTGGTCTATATAGTAGATTACAAGCACTAGATAGTACAGAACAGTATCTTGCGCTGCCACAATACAAATCTCTTCTAAAACACTTTAATCGGGCTGCCGAAGAGGTCATACAGACAGACCAGCTCACGCTAACAAGAAAAATCGTTAATATACTCGCAAAGCAGGGCGATACTATAAGGCTTTACAATAGTGTTTACCCTACGATTCAGACGTTAGAAAAAGCAAACAGAGCGGCCTTACAAGAGTTTTTGAAGAAGTATGACTTTACTGAGGTTGATGAAAAAGCACTAGCCGTTACAAAACAGGCTACAATCAAAGAACAGGCTTTAGAGTTAACCAAATCTCTGACTTATGATTTTGAGAAAGCAAGGGCTATCTATAGCTGGATTGTGTATAACATTACTTATGACTACAGCTATTCATACTACTTTGCCGGTGATACCTTCAGGAACAATTCAGGGGTATGTAATGGGTTTAGTTACTTGTTTAAAGAGATGTGCAATTACGCTGGATTAAATGCCACTCGTATAACTGGGAGAGCTCACAACGGAGCAGGCGTAGGAAGACATGCTTGGAATTCGGTGGAGTTATACGGTTATAACTTCTTTATTGAAAGCACATGGGCATCATGTGTCAAGGATAAAGTTGATTATTACTTTTTAGTAGATACTAAAGAGTTCTCGAAAACACACTTTCCAGATGCGAATTATTAATTCTTACTTCAATTGGAGAGCATGAATGAATTCTTTTAGCCACTATTGAGCTTGATTAATACCTCAGCATTTTAAACACTATGTAAAAGTCACTTACTAAATCTAATTTCCTGTTTGCTTAGGAATATGCCTACTTAAATATAGTTGTAAAAAAACTGTGGGAGCTTATATCTGATAACGGAGATATTTTAATTCTTCATTTTTCAAATACGGATTTTTGTATGCCTTGAATCTCACATCGTTTATGGTGTATGCGGAATGGGAACAGTAGTCTAACTACACTTCCTTTTTACCTATAAGAAGCTATTATATTCGTATAGATCTCTCCTGCAGCAGTCCATGTTTGATGTACAGTTTCTGCACCTGCTTTTTTAAATTCATCATCTATATAGCGTACGGTCTCCTGTAATGCAGCTTGATTCTTGTAATTTCGGGCTGGTTCTATGCTTGTAAGGAACTCTACATCGTGATAAAGCCTATCAGTTTATGCTTTCATGCGGCTTTACTAAAGTGTTGGTGATTATAAGTAATAAAACCCGGCTTACGCAATCAAGGATAAGCCGGGTTCTGTGACAATTTATCCGGAACTATGCATTACTCAATCTCTGCACCATGTTGGTTTCTAAACCTAAAAGGCGTAAAAAGCAGTTGCCTTTTTTTTACTAGCTCTGGCAGTATATCATCCACTTTTACCTGTGGGTTTTCAAACATACGGGTAGGTATATTCTCTAAATAGGCCAATTCCCCAACACTTAATTCAACAATGCCATGCCCGATAGCAGCATGACCAATAGAGCCACTAATGTTACTCCAGTCATCTGTTTTTGTTCCTTCTGGAGCAAAGTTGCAAAGCTCCATGGCTTCATATAAGTTCACATCCAAATTCGGGAATTCCTGACGGAGTTTTGCTTCATCTATTAATGTTAGCAGCAGGCCTTCGGGTACTTCAGTAAATTTAAACATAGTAGCAGCTTATAATTTATAGTTGTTTGTAAAGTCAGTAGTAACCTCTGAGTTTATTCCTGTTTAGGATCATCTTCGAAGTAATTCTCCTGTACATTTTCGTTCAGGTCCAGCTTTCGGAGATAATTCATTCTGGATGACCGCTCTTTTGCCCACATGGTGTTAGTACTTGCATCATTGGACTCAAACTTTAAGGTATTGGTAATAGAGATTGACATAGCCACCTGCTCTACATCATGGTTAGCTCCGATGTAGGTAAAAGTCCAGCCTTTTCCTTTTAGCTCTTCAATCAAAGATTTGATTTGCTTGCCGGTGTATTCTTTAGAAGCGTTCTCATAACCATCAGTCAGAATGGTAACCAGCACGTTCACGTTTTTTTCTTCTGTCAGGTCGTACTTTAGCTTGCTCACGCTGATGCCTATGGCGTCAAACAAAGGCGTCATGGAGTTCGGCTGATACATACGGCTGGTGAGTTCTTCCAACTCTGCTACCGGCACGCAGTATAACTTTGATTTGATACCGTCACCATTAAAGGTGTACAAGGATATAAAGTGCTCCTGGTCTGGGAAGTTGTCTTTTGCGCCTTTTATAGTCTGTACTACTTCGTTAAAGCCGGTTATAGTTGGTCGCTTAATAGACTCCATAGAACCGCTTTCGTCGAGGATGATCAGGTTGTGTATTTTTTTAGTGCTCATGTTAGGTGGCTTTGATTAATGAACGGATAAGAAAAAGGTGGCGGTGCCGGTTAAGGTCACCGCCTGGGGTAAGGGTTTAATTTAGCTGCGGCTTTGAGATTGGTGGGAGAGCCTGCTGCTCTGGTAAGCTGAGCAGGTCTACATCCTGTACCGAACTGCCTGCAATTCCTTTCACAGAGCCATAGATTCCAACAATATTCAGCAACGACTTTTCGAGCTGTTTCTCGCGTTCCTTCCAGAGCTTTTCCATTTGGGCGCGTTCGCGGGTAATGCCGCTCTTCATGCTGGCTATACCTTCGGCAACAGCCGCAAACTGTTGGCCGAACTGGTTACTGGTCAGGTAGTCGTAGAGCATTTGCATTTTGCTTCCTTTGTTCTCCTGGCTGGCAGTTGCGGCAGACACTTTCAATAGGCAGTCGCGCAATACCGTTACCATCGGGATCAGTTCCTGATAGGTACAAACCCACACGCCTTCAAACAAGCCAAAGTGCTGCATACCCCTCGGCAGTACTTCCGTTACCAGCACCATAATGTCAGCATTTGTAGCACGGGCATCGGCTTTCAGTTTCTCAATCCAGTCGTTGCCAAAGGCTTTGGTGCGTTTGCTTTCGTAGATGATGGTGCCACAGTCTTCGCCCAGGTTGCCGCGCACCGTCTGGACGGCATCCGCCCCGCGTACACCTTTGCCCACTTCGGCTATTTGGTCAAGTGGGAAAGTCTGCTGCAGTTTCTCTTCCAGGGCCAGCTCCTGTACTTCGCCTTGTAGCTGCATGGAACCCTGCTCGCTCTTGCGCTTCATTTCCTCCACCAGGCGCTTCATATCCTCTATCTGCTTGTCCTTCTCCTTGAGCTTGAGTTCGGTCTGCTCGCTTTCTGTCTGACGGATCTTTTGCTCCAGCTCTGTGCGCATGTTTAGAATGCGGTGCTCTGTCTCCAGTTCCAACTCGCGCTCTTTATCTTCCAGCTCACGCTGCCGGCGAAGCAACTGCAGTTCCTTTTCCTGCTTTTCTTTTAGCTTCTGCTCCATCAGGGTTTTCTCTTCTTTCAGCAAAGCCAGGTCGTTACCCATACTTTGCGTGAGTTCCACCTTCAGTTTGTTTTCAAGCACGCTACGTTCATGCGCTACCTGCTCCTGCACCAATCGGGCTTGTTGCTGGCGCATTTCCTCCAGCTGCTGTTTTTCTTTTTCCATTTCAAGGCGACAAGCCTCATGTTGTTTGTGTAGCTGGCTGGCCTGTTCGGCAAATTTGGACTTCAATTCCTGCTCTATGCGCGAGGCAATGGCAGCTTCGGGGTTAAACTCGTGTGAGCACTGTGGGCAGGAGATAGAGGTAGCGTTTTTCATAATCTATATAGCGTTTTGGTTATGAAAGCTACTTTGCAAAGCCGGTGCCAATGCCAGAAATAGAAAAAATGGTAGGTTTTTAGCCTTTGGTAAGTGTCATTTTCTGAAAAAGGGTATCAGAATATAACAGGGCAGGAGGTAAGGTGAAGTATTTTATAAAAGCAAAGCTTGGGTGGCTTTGCTCATGGATACCAGCGCCTGCTAGACTTTGCTTTTAAAGTGTAGAAAATATCATGACCTAAGGTGGCGCAGGTACAGTTCTGCACAGGCTAAGGCATCAGACAAAGCATCATGATGGTTAAGAGTAATATTATACTCTGTGCAAAGCATCTTAAGAGGCTTTTTGTAGATGCGATACGTGCATTGTTCCTCAAAAACAGGCTTAGGCAAGCTATAGTGGTAAAGGGTTTTGCTCAGGCAATCCATATCAAATTTTGAGTTATGGGCTACGACGGTCTGGCCGTCTATATAGGGCATAAGCTCCGGCCAAAGGTCAGCGAAGCAAGGAGCGTCTTTGGTATGATCTGGTGTAATGCCATGTATATTGATATTGTGGTATTGGTAAAAGTTGTCCGGAGGACATACTAATTTATTTACCTTCTCTACCACTTGTCCGCGTTCTACGCGAACCAGTCCAACCTGGCAGATGCTATGTCGCTTTCCCTGGGCGGTTTCAAAATCAATGGCTGTAAATGTATGTGGCATATTTAAGTTTGTTAGTTGTTATAGCTCAGGTCCTGAAATACCATGTCCAGAAAAGCATCTGTATTTCGCACATCGGTGGTGCGATCGCCAGTATTGCGGTGCAGACCGCCGTTTCGCCACTCGGCCAGCACAGCCGTATCTTCATTTTCGCTTACCGTACATTCTAAGGTATAGTAGCGGTAGGTTTCGCCGGGCTTGCGAATAGCAGCAGCCAGGTAAGCATCCGGAATTTGGAGTGGCTCCGGGAAAGTAAACAGAATGATCTCATGGCCATGCTGGTTCAGGCGTTTCATTGTATAGCCAGCACGGTCAGGTATAAGCTCAAAGCTGGTATTGAACCAAGCTTCGCGCCAGGTATCGTCCAAGAAGTTCTCATCGGGGTTGCTGTTCGCTGATCGGCCTTTGTGCAGTTCAAGTGTAGCCTCTAAGTCTGCCATCAGCTGCGCTATCACAGGGTCTGATTCATCTACTTCTTCCATGTCCTGTGACAGGTCGTCTTCAAAGTCTTCATCATCAAAGAAATCATCTGGCAGATCATGGGCATCTTCCTCAAAATCTTCATCATCAAACAGGTCTTCTGCCGTGATCAAATTTTCCGCTTGCTCGTCATCAAAAGCAAAATCAGGCATTTCGTCCTCAAAGTCGGAAGCCTCCAGACGCTTTTCTTCCTGTTCAGCAATGTGCCTGTCCAGGTCCGCTTCTCTTTCTGTCTGCTTTATCAGGTATGCTTCTTCGGTTGCTTTATCTGTCTCTGTAACTGCCATTGTTGTGCCGGCTTCACTTAAAAGGCCTTCGCCTTCCGGGTTGCTTTTAAGCAGCTGGTCTACTTGTTCTGAAAGTATAATATCAGGAAGTATGCGATGCTGCAGGTTATAATACAGGCGGTGCAGTTGCTCCAGGCGAGCCTGTTCAAAAGCGTTGTTTTCCATATCAGTTTGGATAGGTATGTTTTGGGAAGTATAAAAGAAGCAGGCTATAGTAGAGCCTGCTTCTTTTTAAGTTGTTAAAGCACTTCGGGGGATGCAGCGGTTTGCAGGTTGCCAAAGAAGTTGCGTTTCTGTAACTCCCAGAAGCAACGGGCTGTGGCGCTTACATCTACAAAACCATCGTGTGCTTCTTCGAAATACTCGTTAAACAGCTTGTAGTGCAGCTCCGACAGGGTAGGCCACTTATAGCCATAGGTGCCAGGTAAAGCACAGAAATTAGTGGTGCGCTCCATGGTGCAAATGTGATGCTTCTTAAACAGCGGGTGATTGATCTCAGCCCTGATAAACTCGGCACCAACAATATTCTTGTCGAAGTTTATGTTGTGCGCCACCACATGCGAGCAGGTGCTCAGCGCCTGCGCAAACTGCGACATCACTTCCTGCAAAGCGACTCCTTCTGTAAGGGCACGTTCAGTAGTGATGCGGTGTATCCTGCTTGCTTCGGCAGGTATGATAAAGCCATCCGGACGGATGATGTAATTGCCACTAGAGAGCCTCTGCCCTGTAGGTGAATAAACCTGCCAGGCCAGCTGTACCATGCGCGGCCAGTTGTTCGTATCGGTGTGCGGCGCTTTCCAGTTGCGTGGAAGTCCGGCTGTTTCGGTGTCGAAGAATAGGATCATGGGGTGTGGGTTAGACACCAATAAAATCAAGTATAACTTTCTCTGCTTGGGCCTTTGAAGAATAAGCTGGCGTTAACTTAAATCGTTTAACTCCAGACTTTTTAAGCCAGTCTGTCCAGAAAAGCTCAAGTATCTCTCTGTCTGTAGGAAAAACAGTAGTATTACCTGCAGCATTAAGTGACCTATCTTCCATTTGCATTACTAGTACTTCTAAGTCTTTTAAATTAGGATTTGCAACGGGCTTAATGCCATAGTTATGCTTTTCATAGAATTCTTTTAAATCTGTCATACCTGACTTTTTATAAGCTGCTCTGAAAGACTTTATAAGCTCGGAGCTCAGGTAATGGCATTGTTTCCCTTGACAGGCGTTTTTTCCAAACATACTAGCTTCAATGTAACCATCTGTTAATAGAATCATGATGTTTCGATACTCACTCGGATAGGTTTTGCCATTAAAAGATACTTGAGGTGGATCTTTCTTAATAAAGGTCTCATCTATACTCTCACTAAAGTAATTCCACAAATCCGCGCCAGCTGTATTTTTCGCCGCTGCAGAAGATACCCTGTTGTACTCCTTAATAAATGTAGCTTTATCTATTGCTAAGTTTTCAACTTTGTTTTTCCCATTTATATATTGGATACGCTGCAGCTGTTCTTTCTTGAAACGGGCAAAGTCTATTGTTAGCTTTTCAATATCTACATTATACTTACTAACAATATTGTTATTAATTATTGAAGTAGAGAATACATCATATTGATTCATCGCTCTACCATTAGTAAGTATCTTGGGATAAATATTGTTAAGAACTGAAGTAACAATATCGCTATCAGTAACAGGTCGGTTCTTTAAGAGCCTATTAGATAAATCAGGTGTGATAATGATATTATAGTGATAGGTAGTTTTAGGTAAAGCAGTAGTAACAGGCTCCATGTCCTTTTCGGAATTTGCTTTGGTGTCACAGCCCATACCAAAGAGAATTAAGGTAGCTAAAGTGATTTTAAAGAAATAATTGTATTTAATTAACATATGTTTAAGCTTTGATTCTACGGTCAATTGAATTGGTATGTAATTTAATGTTCTGCCATTCAGTAGCTGCCTCGGCGGCAAGCCTGCTCTTTTCTACAGCTTTAGCTATTGCATACTCATCATGTAAGAAATCATTCCATCCTTCTAGATAGATATTAATTCTATCTTTCATAGAATCGACTGAAATCGGGAGATTGTCGTTCTCAATGTGACTCTTGTAAATATCTGTGATTACATCAATGTGGTGAGACTTCATCGTAAACTCTGATTTACATTTTTCTATTGCGTTCAATCTCTTTGTTGGAAGCATATCTAGTTCGGCATCACAGATAATAACCTCGCTCTTATATTGAATAATATCCTTTTCGAATTGTTCGATTTCCTCTTTGAGATTAAATATTACTTTATTGTTTACTTCAATCTCTTGTTTTAGCTGCTCTACAAGTTTCTTACTTTTTTCAGCGTTAATGTCAGAGTTTCTTTCTTCGAAATAACTCATGAACTTATCAAAAGCAAATTTGAAGAAAAGCAAACCAGCAGCACCCATTACGAATACTAAATAAAAATTAGTGTCTTTGAATGCCATTGTTGCATGCCAATTCTCCGATACTTTATTGATAAGTATATTATTATTATGTATTGCTTCTGCTACCTTATATGCTATAGCAGCATCAATCACTATGATACCTACTGCAGAAAGAAAAATTGATACGAATTTATTTTTAGTAAATCTACCAGCCAATGCAAAAGCTAAAGGAAGAAATACAAAGAATAGAATAAATAATACAGCAACTCCCCCATGATTGATTGCTCCACTCAAAGCATTAGGATTAAAGACCTCTAATGGGAGAGGTTCTGCACCTGAGTTTTCCAGCCTTTCTATTTTTGAGTCTATCTCCGTAAATAATAGTATATAAGCGGCAGATGAATAGAATAGAATAAGGTATATTAGAAGTCCAAGATTTACTAAAGTAACAGGGATAAATTCAAACCATTTGAATGCAGGTTTTACAAAATCTCTCTCTTCTTTCTTTATCTTTTCATTAATGTCATGGTTTTTAACTTCAATCGCCGGAATTTTAGTTTTCTTAATATTCTCAATCTCTTTTTCATTTATAGAAATTTGTGATTGAAGACTAGCCTTCTTATTTGTAAGGTTTTCTCTTGTTATCTCAGTTTCAGCATCTATTGTTTGTAACTGTAGTTCGTGGTTCTCACGAAGCGCAACAACACTCTTGGTTTTTTGCTCTTCAATTTTAGTAATCAGACGAGCTTTCTTATCCTCAACTACATTTATGTCATTTATGAAAATAGAATATAAACTGTCGAGGCCTTTGCCAATTACCTGATGATCTCCATTATTAGCTTTGCTTCTGTCATAACCTTGTTGGCGAAGTAGCTCACGATCGAAGTTACTCACTTCAGCTGCAATCATAGAGTCAAGAACTTTTTCGTATTCAGTTCTTTTATCTACTACTTCAGCTACTTGTGGTGCTGGTACTTCAGCAGTTTCACTTGTACTGTCTACAACCTTTGCCTTATCCTTTTGAAATAAATTTGAAAAGAAATCTTTTGCTCTATTCAATGAGCTAACTGAAGCTGGTGCCATCTCTTCGGTTTTTTGCTTAATGTTTTCGAAGTTGCTAATGAAGCTATTAACTGTAGACTTATGGTTAGTAGCAATAATGCTTTCATGGTTGTTCTTCTTTGCATTAATAGTCCAGTTGTAAGAACCATGTAATACAACTGCTTTGTCTGTTACACAGAACTTTTGGTGCATAATACCATAGCCAGTGCTCTTTATCTTATACACTTTAGCTCCAGCATTTACTAGGTGCTGAAAGTCCAGCTTCTGATTATCTTTATTATCAGCGATAATGACTTCCACTTTAACCCCAGCCTTTGCTTTTTGAGTAAGTAGTTCCAGTAATTCTCCATCTGTGAACCAGGCAGAAGCTACAAGTATTTCTTGTTTTGCATCCTGGAGTTCCTTTACAATTCTTTCAAATATTTCCAGGTTATTATGGATTGCCTGTTGATCTAAAGTTTCATTTAGCATTGCTATTGGTATTAAGTTGTAATCAAAAAATATTTATCAGTTACTTTATTATTCTAAATATTAGTCTTCACTATCATTGAAATTAAATACTGGTTTAGCAGCTGTTTCAGCAGGGGGGGTGACCCAAATAACCTGCTCCAAAAAGTTTGCTTCATGGTAAAATATGTTAGTATTAATGAGTTTCTATGTAAATTCTATACCAGGTTTGGCAGGTACACTGATATGCTGCAAAACCACTTTAACCCACTTTGTAATTGAATGTGGGTGTCTGATTTTGTACAGGCATATCAGAATATGACAGGCTTGTGTGTTCAGGTAAGCGAGTAGGTGTAAGCTAAACCGGCATAGGAGTTACCTAAGTCAGTATAGAAACAAATTTAGAAAAATATGCAATAAATAGAATATTCAGGTTTTAAATTTTTTAGCCGGTAGCTTTTTGTAAATTTATACCAGTATTTTCCTGTATCAGCTATGAGCAAACTTTTAATATCCTGGGTAGCCCGGAACCATGATTTCGAGCGCTATGAAAACAATAGTTTTAAAGCCGTAAGTGCTTCTGGCCCACATTGCCAGTTCTACCAGCATTTCTTTAGATCAGGTAATTACGATAAACACCTGTTGTTATATTCTTCAACAGATCAGGAGCAATGGGTTGAAAGGCTGGAAAATGCGCTGCTCCACATTCAGCCGGATGCTGCCATAGAGGCCAGGCTTTTGGAAGTGAAGCGCGTGATCAGCTTAGACGAGATAAAACCGAAGGTAGAAGAGTTGCTGTTAAGTTTGCGGGAACATGAGATCGATATTTTCTTTTCGCCTGGTACTTCCATCATGCAGCTTAGCTGGTTCATTTGTCATCAGTCGCTTGGGCTAAATACCCGCCTGATCCAGACCAGCGAAGCAAAATTTAACAACGGACAACCACGTCTTGAAGAACTCTCTTTCGAGCGTAGCCAAACACCTCTTTCCGCTACGATAAAGCAGTTTCAGACAACACAGCCTAAAACTGATAGTCACTTCATTTTAACGCCAAGTATAGCGCCTGTCTATAAACGGGCCGAACAGGTAGCCCAAACCGATCGTGTTACTGTGCTCATACGCGGGGAAAGCGGTACTGGTAAGGAGCACCTGGCAAAACATATCCATACGATGTCGGCTCGCCATAATGCTGCTTTTCTGGCTATAAACTGCTCGGCTCTTTCGGATACCTTACTAGAGTCGCGGCTGTTTGGCCACAAAAAAGGCATGTTTACCGGGGCTGATAAAGACAGTATCGGCTTGTTTGAGCAGGCCGATGGAGGAACGATCTTCCTGGATGAGATTGGCGATATAAGTCCGCAGATGCAGCAGACGCTGTTGCGGGTGTTGCAGGAACGGGAGATACAACCGATAGGGGGTGAGGCTAAGAAAGTAAATGTGCGGGTAGTAGCTGCCACTAATGCGCCTTTGGAGCAAATGTGTAAAGAAGGCCGTTTCCGCTGGGACCTCTATTACCGCCTGGCCGTAGCAGAGCTGGAGCTACCAAACCTGTGTGACCGTGGAGTTGCAGAAGTAAAGCTATATCTGGAGCACTTTATTAAAGTAAAGCGTGTGGAGTTTGCTAAACCTAAAGAGTTAAAGTTTACAAAAGAAGCTTTTGCTGCAGTATTAAACTATACTTACCCGGGCAACGTGCGGGAGCTGGAGAACATGGTAGAGTCGCTTTACGTGTTCTGCGATGAACAGATAAACTATGCAGATCTGCCAAAGCGGCTGCGGCACCCCGATGCTGACCATTCCTTGCTGCTTGATGATGTAGAGAAGGCGCACATTATCAGGGTGTATCATTTGAAGAATCAAAATCTTACTCATACAGAGTTGGCTTTGGGTATCTCCAAAAATACCTTAAAGAAAAAGCTACGCTTGTATAAAATAATGACTGACGAAACAGAATTGGAAGAAGTATAAGCGGGTCAGTAATTGACACATCAGAATAAATATTGACAGTTTTTAGTGTCTTATTTAAGCTGTTAAACTCTTTTTTGATTTGGTAGCAGGTTTGCAATTGTCGGGCAAAACAACTTTAAAGATGATGCCTGATAACGAAAGCCTGCTGCACCAGATCCGTTTTATACTTTATGACGCGGGTACGCCGCTTTCAGCATACGAAATAGCTTACCGTCTGCTTACCACTAGACTGCAAACTTCTGAATCCGTGGAATTGCTTCGGCAACAGATATGCTGGGTGGTAGCTGCCAATCCGCTGCAATTGCTGCAACACCGTGGGCTGATAAGAGCAGCCAGCTGGCCAGATAGCCTGAAGCAAACTGTGGTGGCAGTACATCGTGCTTATACTTCTGCACTTATTACTGATCATGAAGATCTGCCGGAATGGTATCAGCCCATACTTTTAAGTCTGCTTTGTTACAGGTATTTATCTGAGGTTGAGGATAACGCAATTTCCGATCAAAGCCGGTTTAACTTTGTGTTGCAACATTCTACGCCACCACAATGGCCGCAACAATTAAGTGAAGTGTTGCAGGCTGTTACTCTTTCTGACCCTAAAGTGCAGGACCTGTTTACCTATGCTGCTTTGCGTTTGCCAGCTATTCAGGCCACTTTCCTTTACCAGGTTGTGCAGCAGGTGCAAAGTGCGGACTTCTTGGGTGCTGCGCCTTTTGCCTTTATACCTGTTGTCCGGAAGCTGTTTAGTGAGCAGATACGCGATGCAAGAAAATGGGTGCGGCTTAATACTGTGCCCAAACGAGAAGATAGTTTGGGTTAATTTTTTTAGGTTGTGTATCAGTAGTTTACCATGGATAAGATGCGCAACATCAAAGTGCAGCTTTGAAGACTCATTTTAAATGCAGACATTGTAATATCCTTATATTAGGCTGAAGTTTAACAACATCATATCAAACCAACTGAAAACAAATGAGCATTCTATCCCCTGAATCCGCACGCTATTACTACGACCAGATCCTATCCATAGAAGCTGCCGACGGGCCTAAGAAAACTGATAAATTTAAAGACCTCCGGGCTGTGCTTGATTCTCTATTTAAAGAGTTAACCAGCCAGGAAAAGCAATACTTTCAGAGCACGTTCAGCCGGTCAAGTTACGTTTTTGATAAGTATAACGTGGCCTCTGACATACGAGATGAGATAAACGGATTCAGAAGAAAGGCTAACGATGTAGTTCACACGGCTGGCGCCGATGTATCAGACGACGAAATGCTGACAGGCATGCGTGCACTTTCCCTGGCCATCAGCCATTTTGAAGGTGAGCCAATCCCGGAAGCTCTGCATACCCGCTTTAACGACAGGCCTGAGCTAACCTACCGCAGAAAGTATAAGCGCAACCACACGCATATAAAGGAGTTGGAGCTCATAGTTACCGAAGTGCAGCACGATCCGGCGGTTCCTAATAAAACAACCTTACGCGGCGATGCCGGGGAGTATGGTGATATAACGGTGCTGCTTTATAGTTCTACCGACCCGGATCGCAAGTGGCTGGATAACTTTGCCACCGCCGGAAAGATGTTGTCAAAATTTGCTCACGTCGCTTTTTATGATATTCAGCTCAACGAAGGCACAGAAAATGTATTCAGCACCAGACCTACCAGTATTATGGTAGTAGAGCCAGATTATCTGATCGAGGCATCTAAGCTGGCGGAGTGCTTTGATCGTGGTGGCATCAACCATAACATCTACCTGCTGGGCAAATTCAAGCAGTCGGAATCTAACTATAAAATGATGCTGGGTAACGTAGCCAACAGCATCCTGGACAGGCTGGCACTCAGCCCTAACACAACCCAGGCCGATATACGGACTGAGCCTATGAGCGAGCAGGCTTTTGGGTTACTATGTGTATCGCAGCAGGGTGGCCGCTTTAACCCGACCATGCTGGATACTATGCACAACGATGCAACGCCACATACGGCTGTAATTGCAAACGTGCTCGAAAACTACAAAAAGCATAAACTGCTGATAGAGCCAACGTATTTTTCTACCCGCTTCGGGCTACACGGCCGATTGGACATGATGGCCCAGGACCCCGCGGATGAGAAACGAAAGAATATCGTGGAATTGAAGAGCGGTAGTGCGCCAGGCATAAACTATAACGGTGGTTTGTGGGGGAATAACAAGGCTCAGGTACAATGCTACAACATGCTGCTCGAGTCTACTTTCCCGGGCCGTACTGGAGATAGCGCCATTTTATACTCAAACCCGGCTAACAACGAAGGGCGGCCTTTGCGTAACCATGCCGAGTCGGGGCAGTTACGCCAGGAACTGATGATGCTTCGCAACCTGGTGGTGCTGAATGAATTCTTGCTGGCCGAAGACCCTGCTAAAGTTCTGGCACGCTTTAAGCCCGAAAACTTTGGCCCCCGCGCGAGCTTTGATGAAGAACCTTTACAGGGAATATGGGCTGCTATGAAGAACGCCGAACCCTACGAGCTTCGTTACTTCCGCGATTTTGTAGGTTTTGTGGCCCGCGAGCAGCGCACAGCTAAAATAGGAAGCGATGAAGTGGAAGGCACTCCAGGCTTTGCAGCTTTGTGGCGCTCTACCCAGAATGAGAAGCGCAATACTTTTTCTATACTTGATTACCTGGAGTTTGAGAAGCTGACAGAGCACAGCGAAGTATACCTGAAGCGTGGCCTACTGTCGGATAAGATGAGTAACCTACGCGAAGGCGATATTACGATCCTTTACCCGCTGGTAGAAGGCGATGAGCAAGCTGCTATCAAACACCAGATCCTGAAATGCAACATCAAGCGCATTACTGACCGCGAAGTGGTGGTGGCCCTGCGCTCAAAGACCATGGACGCCGATTACTTTAAGAAGCACCCATACTGGGCCCTGGAGCGTGACCTGATGGAGAAAGGCTTTGATGATATGTATAAGTCGCTGGCAGCTTTTCTGCAGGCCCCAAAAACCAAACGCGATCTGCTGTTTGGCCTGCGTGCCCCTGAGTTCGGTACATTAAACTATACCGTTGCCGGCGATTTATCTGACGAGCAGCGTGAACTGTTGCAACGTGCGCTTAGCGCGAAAGACTACTTCCTGCTGCAGGGCCCTCCGGGCACAGGCAAAACTTCTTACATGCTGCGCAACATGGTTCAGAGCCTGTTTGATAGTACTGATGAGAACATTATGGTAATGGCCTTTACCAACAGCGCCGTGGAAGAGATCTGCCGCCACCTGGATAAGGCCGGTTTGCCCCACATCCGTCTCTCACGCAGCGGTTCTGCAGCCAACTGCTTTAATAAAATGGCCGAGCAGAAATCAGTAGTTGAGCTAAACAATGCGATAGAAGAGACACGCATTTTTGTGTGCACACAGGCAAGTTTCGGCGGCTTCAATCATATTGCTAAGCTTAAGAAATTTAACACCGTTATCATTGATGAAGCCTCGCAGCTGCTGGAGCCGCACCTGGTGGGTATACTTCCGTTATTCGGTCGTTTTATACTGATTGGAGATGAAAAGCAATTGCCTGCCGTTGTGACACAGGCCGATAAGTATACTTTAGTAGAAGACCCGGAACTGACGAAGTTCAATCTAAGGTCGCTGAAAAATTCGCTGTTCTCCCGCTTGCTGGCTACCTGCCAATCCAATGGCTGGGATAATGCCTATGGTATGCTTACCCGCCAGGGCCGTATGCACCACGACATCTGTGCTTATGTTAGCCGTGAGTATTACGAAAACAGACTTCAGCCTTACCCGGGTAAACAATTTGATGCTCAAACTACCTTTAATTCAGCGTCGGATAACAAGTATGAGCGGGCCTTGGCGAAATCCCGCCTGATATTTGTGCCTGCCCCGCGCGAATCCAAAGCAAAAGTAAGCGAAGCTGAAGCTCGTATAGTTGCCGGATTCATCAAAACAGTTCATAAAGTATACGCTGATAATTTCTGCCGGAATAGTGTAGGCGTTGTTACACCTTACCGTTCGCAGATAGCCACTATAAAGCGCAGCGGTACCGTGGAGGAAGCCATTATGAAGGAGGTGGACGTGGACACAGTAGAGCGCTTCCAGGGAAGCGAGCGGGATGTGATCATCATATCGCTCGCTGTGAACCACGGGAAGCAAATGAAGTTCCTGGAGTCGCTGACCGAGGATGGCAAAGTAGACCGCAAATTAAACGTAGCTCTTACTCGCGCTAAGCAACAGGTAGTAGTAATTGGCTGCGAAAGCGTGCTACGAGCCAGCAGCAGCTACCGGAACTTGCTGGACTACATACAGGAAACCGGCGGTTATGTAAACCTGGAGCAGATCTAAACTATAGAAGGGCAGGGGAAGAGATTTTCTCCTGCCTTTTTTAACTATTTTCCTGTCATTTTCTGATAGACTATGCTGCTTTTTGATCTGCTGTAACTGTAATAGCGGTGCTTAAGCTAAGTTTTAGGGGTTGGTATGATATTCTCAAGCGAGAAGAGTATGGAAGTTTAGCCGTGTCTCAAATATCAACAACGAATAAGGGCAGTCATTTCATTAAAACTTTGTGTTTATGGCACGAGTCGAAGACGCTCGTACCAGCAAATTAAAGTATAAAACGCATCGGCTCCTCGTAGGGCTAAGGGTAAGCCCGAAAGCTCTTTCGGATTTGCAATCCGAAAGCAGGTTACTATCAGGATTTTTAATCCGCTTTCATCCCTGCGAGCTTCCTATAGCAATTTTGGTGATAAATCGGATTGCAAATCCTCATAATATATACTTCGGGATTACAAATCCCGAAGAGCAAATACTTAAGTTGATAGCATTTACATCATTTTTAAAACTGAACTATGGCCTTCTTCTTTCGCAAATCAATCAACATCGGCCCGATCCGGATAAGCTTCTCTAAAAGTGGGGTAGGGATAAGTGTAGGTGTACCTGGTGCCCGGGTAGGTAAAACAGCTGCTGGCAAAACTTATGTAAGTGGTGGTGTGCCGGGTACGGGTGCTGGTTTTCGTAAATACATAGGCAGTAAAAACAAGAGCAAATAATAAAATGGATATAGCAGAAAGATTTAAGGGCAGTCTGTTGGGGCTGGCCGTTGGAGATGCTTTAGGCACAACGCTAGAATTTACCCAACCAGGCAGCTTTGACCCGATTACCGATATAATAGGCGGCGGGCCCTTTGACCTGGAGCCGGGCCAATGGACCGATGATACTTCTATGGCGCTTTGCCTGGCAGATAGTTTGATCCATTGCAACGGCTTTGACCCGAAAGACCAGATGGAGCGCTATGTGCGTTGGCTGCGGGAAGGGTATAGAAGCAGTACCGGCAGATGTTTTGACATAGGCAATGCAACTTATAGTGCTTTAGCAAATTTCGAAAGAACCGGAGAGCCCTACAGCGGGTCAACCAATCCTAACTCAGCCGGCAACGGCTCAATTATGCGCCTGTCTCCTGTGCCGCTGTACTTCTACCAACAGCCAGAGCTTGCCCTGAAGTATGCCGCTGACAGCTCTCGTACCACTCATGGAGTAAAAACTACTATAGATGCCTGCGTGTATATGGCAGGAATAATAGTTGGTGCATTGCAAGACAGGAGTAAAGAAGAGCTACTTCAGCCACTTTTCAGTCCTGTTTCAGACTATTGGCAAAAGTATAAACTATCTCCGGAAATAGAAGAAGTAGTCAAGGGTTCCTTTAAGGAGCATGATCCACCTTATATCAAAGGCAGCGGCTATGTGGTTAAATCTTTGGAGGCGGCGCTGTGGGCCTTTTACAATAGTAATTCTTTTGAAGAAGGTGCTTTACTGGCCGTGAATTTGGGAGAGGATGCAGATACCACAGGTGCTGTGTACGGGCAGATAGCTGGTGCTTATTATGGGGTGGATGGTATACCGGCGCATTGGCTGGATGTGGTGTATGATAAGCAGGGTATAAGTTCTCTGGCTGAGATACTGCTTGAAAAGTCGATGTCTGAATCTTATTAGGACTCATAGTGTCTATGGCGCGAGCGTCCTCGCTCGTGACCTGCTATAGCTGGGCCTCTGGCCCAGTTGGATTGCAAATCCAACGGTATAACAAGTCACGGATCACAGATCCGCGCCAGCAAAAAATAGAATGAAACGGACCTGCCCTCAAGGGGACAATTCTTCTAAACAAGGGCTTTTTCCATAAAAGTTATGGGACAGGATAAGGCTTCCTCGCTCGTGACTGGCTATAGTGTGGGCCTTCCCGAGTCAAGCCCGGGATCTATGACTGGCCCAGTCGGATCACAGATCCAACATGATATAAAGTCACGGATCACAGATCCGCGCCAGCAATTAGTAGAATGAAACGACCCTGCACTTGAGAGGACCGCAGGGGTATAAAGCTACGAAGCAAGTTGCTTTATATCAGTTAGGTTAGATATTTTATCAGGTGTAAACACCCTTATGAGGCGCCCTTCGGAGGTTTCGAACTACCGTTCTCACTTGTCCTCAAGGGGACAATTCTGGTATATCCGGTTCAGTTCCTGAAAAGTTGTGGGACATGATAAGGCCTGAACGCTTGCGCCATGGTAGTGGTAAAACTTAGAACTTAACGGCCCTTCCGGCAAGGGCAAACCTGCAGGGTATTCTTTCGGCTTCGTTCCCGTAGCGCAAGTTATTTTACAGTCCTTGTTATTTCAGGCCCAGCCGCGAGAACCTTTCCTGAATAATTTCTTTACAGGTATCCTTATAAGCACTACTCAGGAAACTTATATCAATAAACTCCTGCCACCTGGTTTTTGAGCGAACCATCTTTTTAAAGATGTTTTCCTGCTGTTTAGCGCCAAGCTTAGCAGTAGTAAATGCGGCTGTAAAGTCCTGGAGCTTTATTTTTTTCTTCTTTCCATTTAGGGCTAAAGCTAAATCTTCATCATCTGCCGGGTTAACAACAGCCGTTGCAACCATGTCGTAAGCCGGGGCAAGTATAGGACCCATTCCGGGTTGGTATAACAAAGAGAAATTCTTTAGGTGCATGTCAGCGTTGCCAGTTAGAAAAGAGAACAGAACCTGTTCGTAAAAGTTAACGACATCCAGCAACGGGTTCGCAGAATACTTCAGGATGGCCTTAGCTATCTGTTCATAAGAACCGCGGTACTTATCTTCTGTCAGCCTTTCGGTAAGCTGGCACATGTCTTCCATGTGCAGTTTCATTTGCGGAGTACGGTCAATGCGTTTTGTAATGTAAGCCAGCGAGCCAGATTGTAGCCGTATCAGGCTATGTGGTACCGTATTTATTTTGGCTATGCGGGCCAAGTGCATGGTGGCATCTTCCAGTTCGGGCAACTCAGGGTAGTGAGGGGTAGGAGGTTTAAGGATAAAGTTCCCCCATAAACCCACAATAGTAAAGCGCCCCGGCTCCTTTGGTTGTGCTGCCGGACTTATCTCCAATGACAGTTTAGGCTGTACACCTGTAACCGCTATCTGACTTCGTACCACCTGCTCAGCCAATGCTTCCATTTGGGTTTCACTATAGGGTAGAAGGGGAGGCGTGCTTTGCCCGAAAATTTTTCTGCTGCAGGCCTGGTGAAAATCACCTTCCCCAGCTGGTAGGATCTGGTAACAGTACAGACACTTCTTCATGGTCCTACTTCTTCAATAATAGGGAGTATACTTACAGCGCCTATGCAATCTTTACAGCAGGCTAAGAGCAGCCCCATTCTGTCACGTGGATTCAGCTTCCAGTTTTTTTCGGCAATGTCCAGCAACCAACCTTCAGGTATAAGCCCGTCGAAAAAAGGAAAAAGCACGTTGCTATGAAATGGTTCGTTTTGCAAAGGCAACGTCAAACTAACCGGATCGGGTGCACCAGAGGCGAGATATGCCGGATCATACAGGAAATGGTACCCATTTTCATCTTGTGTAAGCCACCCTGCAGTAGCGTCACGTATTTTTACCTCAGCTTTTCTCATTTAACAATTCTGTCCGGTTTAAAGGTAAGGCACCCACCTGGAAGCCAAATAATTGTAATACCTGGTTTACCTTGTCGAGGCGCAATGTTTCTTTACCTTGTTCCAGGTCTCTTATAAACCGTAGGCCTACGCCTGCCTTCTCAGCCAGTTCAGGTTGAGTTAGGTGTGCGGCAGCCCGTTTCTCTTTTACAAACTTTGCTAGTTTCATTTGTATACCCTTTCGGGTATAAATATACGATGTTTTTTAAATTTATACCTTATCGGGTATAGATAAGTTTATGTAAGCTGTTTCTATACCCGATAAGGTATAAATTTACCTTGCACAAGGCAGCAAATACCTTGGCCTCCGTGGCAATACAGTTACCAGGCCGTTCCAGATGTAGGTAGATGCCACTCCATCACAGTACCTCACGCGCCGCTCCGCTGGCTCCTGGCGTACCAGCCGAATGGCCTCACGCGGAATGTCATCGAAGGTGAAGATGTGATCATTATTCTTGAACAGGCCAGGGTCTGAGTACCAGATACTCTTGCACAGAGGCGTGTCGATCTCCCAGATGTCGTATAACCAATCAAGGTAGTTAGGATCATCGTAATCAAACATTTCTTCAAAGAAAGGCCACCAGAAGAAGTTGTTGAGCGCGTCCAGGTTATTGGCAAACACGGCAGGCGGGTACTTGAACTTTGGCCCGAAGCGCACGTCGTTGCGCGAAAGGATGCCGAGGCGATCAATGGAGTCGCGGTTCTCGGCGGGGGAGATGTGGTACACGTAGCGGATGGGCTTTACAGCCGGCAAGTTGAGATAATCTTCTCTGCACATAACAAAAATGTTTAAGATTTTGAACATGCCACTCCTGTTGCCGCACTTTAGACGGTTTCAGGTGATGGATAAATTGTTAAAATCTTGTGTGCAGAGCAGCAGTAGCTGCTAAATGGAGTTATATCATTTGGTACGGGTTACAATTTGTTAATTTGATTTAGATCTGAAATGGTTGATTTCCTGGAGCACCCATTCGAAATGAGTGCTCCAGGAAATCGCTTCAACTTATTTTAAATAATAAGCTTCTTTATAGTCTTCAAGTGCACCTTCAATGTCATTTAACCGTGCTTTCAACTCTGCGCGAAGAGCATAAGACTCCGGTTTATTATAGACTTCAATGGCCTCATTCAAATCTTCCATTTCACCTGCATCATCAAGTATAAAGCTTCTCTTTGTAGATAGCCAGGTATAATAATCATACGCAGTATCAGCTTTCATATAAGCCTGTTTTAGAATACGTTCAGCTTCATTATCCATGCCCATGCCTGCATAGCAGAATCCCTTAAGAACAAGGTAATCTGCCTGCTGAGGATTCATAGCCAGAGCCTGCTCGCAATCGTACAGCGCACTTGACCATGCTTCTTCTAAAGCATTTACCTGCGCTCTTCTGAGGTAAAGCTCTTCCAGCACCTTAAGAGAAGTTTCCTTATCTGACGACACTAGCTTAATGGCTGCATTTAAGTCAGCAATAGCATCTGTGTGTGCACTATTATTGAGAAACTGCTCAGCACGAAGTGCAAAGTATTCGTAGGCCTCATCATTTAACTCGATTGCCTTGTTAAGATCATTAAGGGCACTTATTTCTTTGCCGAGCTCGACTTTTAGGGTAGCTCTTCTATAGTAGGCGTAATCATCAGTAGGGCGTAGCTTTAGTACCTGGTCATAGTCACTCTTAGCATGACCAAGTTCATTTTCCATGATAAGCGACTCAGCTCTTTCTATGTAGTACACTACATTGCTAGGCTGTAATTCTATTGCTTTAGTATAGCAAATAATTGCCTGTAGCCAATTTTGCTGAGCATCAAAGGCTTTGCCCCTTTCAAAGTAACAGTTAGCTGAGTTAGATGAAGTAGCAATAAGGTATTTTTCTGGCTTGCACATAATTGAAAAAGTTTAACATTTTTGAACATACCAACCCCGTTGATCCCTTTGATCAACTTTTAAGGCATTGGAAATTGTTAAACTCTTGTGTGCAGTAACACCTTACTTATAAACTACATCATATTAGATAGGTTTTCTATGAGTGTTATTTCAAGAGCAAATATATTTATTTTTAATATATATCAAAAATAAATATACAAAAGTTGAGATTAGCAGAAAACAGGGCTTAGAATTAGTTGTGGGCTAGGTATTGTTGATGTGGCGGTAAATATTACAGCAATTGATACTGATTTTTATAGCTGACATAAAAATCCAGGACCCGTTGCAGGCAAAACAAGCATACTTCCAAATCCTTTGCACTCATGGTTTCTGGGTTACGTTTTGCGGCTGTGGCACTATGAGCTTCTGCATTACCAAATTCACGCAGTACATGCATATAGCTCTGCACCCACTTGGCTATACCCAAGTTGTCTAATAAACGGATGTTATGAAGTAAACTATAACTTTGACCATATTCAGGTGAGATGTCAGATAATATAAACTCTACCATTTTTCGGGAGTTCACACCCAGGTCAAAAGATCTGCACTCGCCGGTAATAATGCGTTTCAATTCCTTTACAAGATAGTCTGCCACTCCCAATGTTTCTATCTTTCCCAGCTCCCGAAGTATCTCCGATTTCAGTCCATCAATCATAGGGCCGTTTGCTACGCGCACGTTACTGCGACCCAGCACGGCATCCATCACTTCGTTTAATTGTTTGGCCTGCTCCTCATCGTGTACCACAAAAATGATTTTCTTCAGGTAGCGGGCATGCATTAAAAAGTCCAATGCCTGGTTTACCAGTATTGGCACAATTTCTTTTGGGTTAATACGCTGGCTACCGGTGCCGAGCATGGGCAAAGCAATGGTTTTGTTACGGTAACCTTTAATCTCCAACACCGACAGTACAGAGAACAAACTACGAATGGCTTCTTCAAACGTGAAACCCGTACCACGTATCTCCAGACAGATCAGATTTTTAAAGTTCTTATTTTCAAAGGGCTCTGATACCCAAGTGCCGAAGCTATCACGCAGGTCCAGCGAAGGTTGTTCGGCCAGAGCTTCCACATCTATACCCTGCTCATAAAACGACCGGATAACCGAACCCGGAGTTGGTACATAACTGCCTTTGTAAGCCGAGAAAGCAACCAGATCTACCTCAAAACCTAAGTTGGTAATATCGGCAGCATGCAGCTCAAACTCGCTGTAGCCCGATTTGGTTTTTATCTCGATGAAGTTGATTAGGGGCATAGAATTGAAAAATTTTGTAGAGTAAAACTAATCAAAAACTTTTAACGCTGCTTTAGACTTCACCTTTATATCGGCTTTAATGACTTTATAATTGGAAGATAGGTTAGTATATTGTATGCTCTATATTTAACATCTGTATAAAATGAAAACCGCTTACCTCCAACACATTCAAACAAGCTTTAATCCTGATTATATCCAGAAGAAATTTGAAGCTAAAATGCCAGCAAGGGATGAGTATGATCGAACTCATGTAAGGCCATCCCTCAGTCTGTATTACCCTAAAGAAATTGATGGTTATACTTATACTGATTATTTAAAAGATGTAGAGCAGGTATACACAAACTCTGGCCATAAGTATAGCGAAGAGCTGGCGCAGGTTTATACTTTCCTTTTCCTTAGCATTTACAAAGTAACTGGCAGCGCCCGCACAGCCATAGATAAATTAGAGAAATGCTTTACCAGGGCAAGTTTACAGATGGTGTTTCCGATGAAGGTAAACTATGCCGAAAAAGAGTACTTGAAGTTAGAGCGCTTTTTGTTTGGGAAGTTTAAACTGCAGGATGTAAAGAATACCATCAAGCGTAACATACCTACCACCGATTACTGGGAACGATACATTAAGTATAATAAACTGAATGAACTGGTAATGGAAGACTTCCTGGCGATACAGCGCGATAAGCAGGAAGTAAAAGTACTTAACATTTTGGAGTTGTATAGATACTTGCCGGATGGGTACCGTGATTTTGTGTTTGATGTATACTTTGAAGCGCTGAGCGAACTGAAGTGGAAACAGTTTTGGGAAGAGTTTAGCCAGGACCTGGCAGATGCTGTGGCATTTGGTATGGCCTTTTATGACAAGCGCATTTTTTATGAGATGGGCTTAGGTGATGGCACCCAATTTACCATGTTTACGCACATAGATGGCAATGCCCAACAAGGTTGGATGATACCTATTAGAACAGCTGGCCACCAGATACACTACGGTTGGCGCCATAGCATTGAGCATGTAAACCAGGCTGTAGAAGCTTACCAGGAAATGAAGCAAAGGGAAGAGAGTGAATTTTTGCACCTGCACGATGTGCTGAAGTCTTTTGCCACTACGGCTGCCATACATTTGCAGGACGACCGTACTTCCGATGCCTTTATAAACCTGACGGCTGGCCTGGACGCGGTGCTTAACGCTGATACTGAAGAAGCCAGATCTAACACGCTGAAGAACCGTATGGCTATACTTACTTTTAAGCGCTTAGGGGTAGAGTTTAAACCGCATTACTTTGCTATGTCTGATATGTATAAGCTGCGGAGCGAATTTGTGCATGCAGGCAAGGCTATTGACCGTGAGAAGACATTAGAACTTTTTAAGGTGGTGGACCAGGTAATGATTGCCCTACAGCAAATGCACCAGCTACACCACGAGTACGAAGATTTTACCAAAGCCAACTGGTACCGGGATATGGATAGCCTGGTTGATGACGCACATAAAAGATTACCTTTTAATACAGAGCTATTGGAAAATGTTGGGGCTTTAGATCTTCAGTAAAAACAGAGGTGCCTATATGTATATTTAGGCACCTCTGTTTTTATGGTTCTTACAATTAAATAATGCAAAGGGAGGTGTATCCAGTTTATAAAGTATAACAGAGAACTGAATTTATATTTACAATAAAATGCTATACCCTATACCCCGGATAAAGTCTGGCTGCTGCTCAGTAGTAATTATATAGTGTGCCAAATTACGTCATTGGCTTTATTGTGCTTTCAATGAAAGAAACCTCTTCCTCTGAAAGTTTATATTTATCATACAACTGTCGATCAATCTCAGGTATTGATTTATTCCAATCTATATCAGAATTAGAAGTAAAGTCTTGTATAGGAACAAAGCAAAATTTATCTTTTGCAATGTTCTGAGTGAGAAGAATAGATGATAAAAGGGATCGAACAAATTTAGATTTAATATAATTGACTAAATTCGATGCGTTTTTTTTATCATCAAATACTTTTACAAGTAAGTATGATTCTGAACAAACATGATTAGGCGGAAGAACTTCTACCCTTGATAACACTTTTTTTCTACCCTCTTTGTCCGATTGCCCTGCATGTTCAGAACTAGTCTTAGATATAATTACCTTCCACAAGGGAATCAATGTATCATTTACTTTAACAGCATTAGAATTTGTATAATACATACCACTACTGCTGAATACTGATATTGCATTGCTAAATGGATCCTTAATTTTAAGGTCATTATTAGTTATCCCGAATGGATTACGACTATGTACTATTGAAGACAAAAATTCTGGCTCTGTTTGCCTTACTTTATTTACTATGCTTATAGATTCAATATGTCTGATAAATAAATCAAACTCATCCAAATTCCTTATACTTTGAACACGTTTACCATTACGTATGCTCTCAAATATACATGTTCCTTTAGTGGTTCTATCCCATAAATAGTAGCAGATACCACCAGCAATATCAACAGTTGGAAAACAATCTCTAGAATCTTCGAAATCAGCTAAATAACGAACACTTTTGTCTTTTAACATTTTATCTCGAAAACCATCAAGCCCTTTACCTCCTGTATACCACTTTGCTGGCATAATCAAACTAACATAATCTGGCCCGATTTTTTCTGCTATTTCAACGAATCGATTATATATAGGAACAGCACTTGTCCCTGCTCCACCTCCATCCATTATTTGATAAGGCGGATTTCCTACTATAGCATTAAATTTCATATCGTTGTTATTTTCTGATTTCCAGTAAGCTTTCCCTTGCTTTACTTTATCAATAAAGTGTTGAGGCTTGTTTGTAATCTGCCCTATAAGGTCTTCAAAGCAGCGAGTGTTTACCTTCGCATTTCTGAAACCAGCCAAAGTGCGTTTTGTAATACGCTTCGCCATAGGTGTTTTGCAGATTACAAAAATATTCTCTTTTAACACCTTATCCCATACTTTAAGCTGCTCCTCAGGAGTTAATGTTTCTGCATCTTTGCGCTGCGATACTATAGATCGGTAAACCCCATAGGCCATAAATAAGGGGTACAAACCAGATTTAGAGTTAATTTCAAGAATTCGGGTATCTGCATTATACACATCGTCTGTTACTTTGCCTTGGCTTACAAAGCGGGGCTGCTCAAGTACTTTTTCATATTTTTCATCATAAAATACATAGCCGCCCATGCAATCACCAATGTGCATATTTACCACACGCCATGGCGTTAGTACTGTTTCTTTATCCGGGTTCCGGAAGGTGCTGAAAATGGAAGTAATACGAGCTATGCGTTCCTCTACAGTTAATTTATCTGCTGCACGAGCCATTTCCCGTATGCGCTTGCCAGCAGCCCTAAACACATCGGACTCGTAATATTTTTTAAATTTTTTAAATTCTTCTTTGGTTACTCCTTTGGGCATAAACTCATCCCATGACTGATCATCTATAAGGGATTCAAAGTTTTCTATAGTTAGTTCCTTGTCCTCGTTATCTACATCAGCGCCATATATCAGTAAAGGCATTCTTATGGAAATACCACGAAGAATTGAAATAGCCGTATCACGAATTTTCTTTTTTTCTTCCTTCTCCTTTAGAAGTTCTTTCTCTTCCTCTGTAAGTTCTTTTCTTGTACGGCTCTTCTTAGCTGCATTTTCTAACTGTTCGTATTCTTCATCGGAGAAGCCCTGTTTGTTTATATCAATATCACCGCTTTTGGGCATCGCCTTTGTGGTACCAATAATTTTTTTGAGCCCGTCAAAGTCTTCTAACTCAACAGTATCAAGCTTCATCAGCTGGTCGTTATTGTATAGGTAGCCATCTTCAAAGCCATTGTTAATTACTCGCTCAACATAAACTTTTTTGAGCTGCTCCAGCATACCATTTACATCATATTCATGCATGCGAGAACCGTGCACCGAAATAATAGGGCAGTAGTTCAGGAACTCTCCCATAGTTTGTCGGTCATCGGAGGTAGTTTTACCTGCTTTCGAAGAAATTTTTGCAGTTTCAGCTATTACCTTTAGGGTTCTGTCCGGGGCAAAATCAAACACAAAGCAATCTTCTTTAATTCTGCCATTTATAGTTGCCGGGGTCTGAACTCTAAATATAGTTTGCATGTACCCGGAAGCAGATGTATTAAAGGATCCGGCAAGCATAAACACAGCCGTCCAAGCTGGTACAGATACGCCTGTAGTGAGTCTACCACATGAGAGAGTGATTGTGTAAGTCTCGTGAGGCTTATCAGATATTGCCTTTTTAACTTTACTTAAAGCTTCATCATTCTCAGCTTCTTCATCCCCATCACCGGCTACATTTACTATAGTGAACTGACTAAAAACAGGGTGCTTCTGCAACATATCGCTGAGTGCCTTGGCTTCTTTCACCCCGGGTACCATCCAAAGCGAATGCCTGAAGTTATCACGGTACTCCTTTGTCGCGTACGGGTAATTACTATCCTTATCTTCTTTGCATATTAAGTTTAAGAATGACATTACATCTTTATCATGTAAGAAGCTGCCATCTTCTTTCACCCTGAAGAACTCACGGAAATTAAATGCAACGTCTTCATCTTTAAATTTTTCAAGCAGGTTGCCAAGGTCGTAGGTATAAATATTTAACCGTGGAAGCGAAGCATAAGGATTGGGATCACCGAATCGATTTTCGTACCATTCTTTCTTAGCACGTTGCTCCATTACGTAGTCCCAGGTATAAATTTCTTCTTCTTTATACCCATCTAGTAAATTGAAAGGCGTACCAGATAAATGAAGAACTTTAGTATTTGTTTTAGCAAGTTCGTTCATTACATTCCGTCCGAGCTCGGTCTGCGTACCTTCGTGGGCCTCATCTACAATAATAAAGTCCCAGGAAGTTTTAAATATATCGTAGTTTTTAAGATGATTTCCTCCTACTTTATCAGATCCTCGCAAATCCTGCATAGAGGCAAAATAAATATAGTTAGTACCATCTTTAGCATGCTTGTTTTCAAGCGAAGTAAAACTGTCCCCCTTAGTTTTAGAACCATACCTAAAATCGGAACGATCGTAGAAAATTTTACTAAAATCCTCAAACCAACCGGCATCCACTACAGGTCGGTGTGTGAGAATAAGCGTACGCTTAAACTCCATTTTTTTTACCACCTGAAGCGCAGAAAGTGTTTTGCCAAAACGCATTTTGGCATACCAAAGCATTTCGTTACCTTTTTTGAATTGCTTTATAGTTTTATCAATAGCCTCTTGTTGCTCAGGTCTAAAAGCAATGGGGTTACGGTTTGTACTTATCTCGTTTGCATTAAGAGATTCCTTACCTTCTTTTACTGCTTTGATTGCTTTCTGCACAGTCTCGAGGTCAGTACAAAACCATTCATTAGCGTTATTGCCGTTATCGAAAGTTTTTCTTTTTATACCAGAACGTACAAGCACTCTATGTACTTCTGAATCAGAAAAAGATTGAAGTCCTTTTTTATTATTAAATACTGAAACCTCGGTATAAAGTAATTCATATTTAATACCTGCAGTCTGAGTATATTGGTTTATGCGATTTTTTGCCGCATCATTCAGAGCTTTGCTATTAGGTGCAAGTCCCCAAATATTTTCATTGTCAGACGTTGTCTCACCAATTTTTAAACACCCTTTATGAGCTTCATCGTTAATACGGAATACATAAATCAATTTTAATTTTAGAGCTGAAGTAAATTTCATAGCGGATTATTTTTTGATGAGATCAATGAATTTAATTTTGGTACCTTTTTTTCCTGAAGCAGCATCTTTTTTGCTCCAATCTTTTATCAGGCAGTAAATTCCATTGTGCTTTCTAATCTCACCGTTCAAACACCCCTCACAATGTTTATGCGTAGTTTCAGTTACTCCAAATAAGTTTTGTATACTTTGTGATTTAACACCACAGCTTTGTGGTATCACACCCTTTAAGCCATCCATTTGCCATACATTCCATGATATTATGTAGGCAATGTATTTTATAGATTTTAGTAGAGGCTCTCTACCAAATTTTAAAGTATAATTTTCGATAAAAGTGATAAGCATTGCTTCCCGAGCTAGCAACAAGCTATCGCCCTGCCACTCAAATGCATAAGTGTTTTTATAGGCAATTTGTGCTGCTTCTAACCACTTCCCAGAGGTGTCAACATTCTCACTAATTACCCTAAGTTTTCTATCTAACAAGCCGATGCGATTCTGAACAGGTATAAACTCACCGGTAGTAGTATCATAACGACTGGTTATATATGGTGCTTCTCCGCAGGCCATTTCAAGCCTGGTATCCCGTATATAGTGCCTCCAAGTTTTATTGTTAGGGAAAGTAATCATTTCGGGGTTAGTCTGCCAGGTCTGCGTGCCATCGGCATTTGTCACTTCAGTGTTGAATACATTTTCACGGCCAAACCATGCCGAATCAATTAAATTATTTTGAGCACAGCAAATCCAGGAGGGTGTAAATACTTCAGCCATATCCCTTGCTCTTGCTTGTTGCAGCGATTTGTGCTTCTTAACCCTCGGCATTATCAGATTACCATTTTGCCCCGTAATTAATTCAGGTAATATAGGAGATGAAAAATTATAAGCTTCACCCAACTGCTGATAATTATCTGTAGCCCAAAATATATTTCTTTGTGTAGTATGATCACGCAATAAAGTCTCAAGCACTTTAGGGTACTTTTCGAGTATTTCGTTTTCTTTTATATCAACTCCAGCGTGCATTTAATTCAAAAGCGTAAAAGAGTAATCAAATTTATTAAAAGCTTGCTAGTCAAAATTGTGAAAATTTTAGGTGCCGCTTTTAGTTTAGAACTATTTTGTTTTTGATCAACAAAGCAATTTAACCAGTTTACAAGTTATTGATAAAATAGCTAAAAAAATATATTGACTTAAATAAGATATTTTTAAAATACTATAGTGTTTATGACCTATTTAGGGTATAATTCTGCTAAAGCGCCAGCTAAACTATAGCTGGTACTTTAGCAGAATAAGTAAATTGGGTATTACAAAAACAACTCTTCTATAATTTCCTTTATTTCCATCGAGTCAATACCTCCGTCAGGTTTGTCTCGTGTTATAATTAGTTGCTTATCAGCGTTGTTATCTGTTTTGTAATCCACAATGCCGTTACGCTCATACCATTCCTGCTTTCGTTTCCACTTGCTGCGGTAGTCGTCTTTGGTAAGCAGGCCCAGGTGTTCCCAGTAATAAGTTATACCGGTGTCGCTATCTTCAATGGTAAAGTCAGGATGTATGGTAATGCCTTGCTCATCTGTTATAGCGGTTTCGTAGGCATACTTTATATTATTGTGGTGCAACTTATCAGCAATAATCACTTCCGACTTAGAGATCATGAACTCACCTTTTTCGGATACCTGTATGTAGTTGGAGTCGTAGTATTTGTTGTTAACTACTTTCAGAGTTGGCTCCTTTAGCAGGTCGGTAAGGCGCCTGCCGGTTTCAGAGTATTCACCTTTTGTATACTTTTGGAAATCCTTGAAATTGCCCTGGTGCAAAATCACAATGCGGTCTTCCTGCCTGGTAAGGGCCGTATAAAACAGCTCTCTGGAAAGCGTAGGACAGGGGTTCGGCAACACAAACAGCACTACCTTAAAGCCACTTCCCTGTGCTTTATGTACTGTAATAGAGTATGCCAGTTCCATCTGTATATCCCCATCCTCCTGAAAGTGTGACTCTCTGAACTCGTAAGCATAATCCGGTTGCGACGAGAAGGCAATGTGTAGTGGCCTAGGAAAATCATACTTCCATTTACCATATCTACCTACATGTATGCCAATTTCTCCGTTTGCCATATACTTTAGTAGTCCGTCATCTGCCAACTTTTTGGGGTTATCAACTTTATTCCAGGGCTTATCCCAGCGGGTATTTTTAGTATTTATAACCTTATCGCCATAAACGATACCGTCCTCACCAACTGGCCTGTGCATTTTTCTTGGTTTAAACTGACCAGGGAAAATAGCTTTTTCTTTTGTTTTGCCTCTGTAAGTATTTTGAATTTGCTGGTTAAGAACTTTGGTGCCATAACCAGCCGTACGGGTAGGCGAAAGTATCTGCCAATTTTCTATTTCAGCAGCTGAATCTATGCTAAACCCAGACCATTTATAATCTTCAAAATACGTGGCCCCTAACGATGCGTCAAAGTTATCCTGTGGGTTGCGGAGCACTTTCCCCTCCATACCTCTAAGCAATTGCTCAATTTCGGCGTCAACGACACCTGTTAGTATTTCTTCGAGGTGCTTTACACTATGCCATTCTATAAACCTGATGTTTTCCCAGTTCTTAGTTGGGTGCTCAGCAATTTCTTTAAATATATCAAGGTCCTGCTTCTTAATGTCATCTTCGCTAAACCATTTACTTAAGCGCACATCCAATCTTTCATCTGCAACCTCCATTGTGGCGCTGTCAGCTTTCTGGCGGAACAATACTTTTAGTTCAGCAACGCCCTTCTTTTCCTGTTTCAGGAAATTATAAATGTCTACAAACGGACGGCCTGCACCAATTGGGGGTATCTGCCTGTAATCGCCTACAAGTATAAACCGTTCTACACCAGTTAAACTATCTAAAAGAGCAGCCAGTTGCTCTTCCGTAAGCATCGATGCCTCGTCTACAATTACGGTGTCATACTTAAGAGTCACGGCATCCGGGTTCATCACATAGCGTCCAGTTTCAGGGTCGTACCGTTTGGCCCTGATCAGGAACTGAGCAAGTGTTCTGGCATCTTTACCCATTTTTACACGGGCTTTACCGGTAGGGGCTAACTTTAAAATAGTGCCTGAGCTGATAAAGGGCTGCTGGCAGAATGTTTCGAGCAAGGTGGTTTTACCTGTACCTGCAGGCCCAATTAAAACCGATATTCTGCTGTTTGATAATACGTTAAGCGCATGTGCTTTTTCATCTCTGGCTTGCCTGTCTTTCTCCTGAAACCAGCTAGGTTTAGAAACATCAATGGCTCCAAATTTATTTTCTATCAGTTGCAGCCAATCCTGCTCAATAGCCGGTGAAATATTTCGTCTTAATCGTTTTTGAACAAACTTCCGGATCGTATCCTTTATGTCGTCAAATCGCTTCAGTTTATAGTAATAGTTTTCATCTTCACCATCGAGTGTATGGCGCGTCAGCTCATGTTTTAAATATTCCTCAATAGCTGCCAGGTTTCTGGTAGAAGGATTACAAAGTGGCTGTAAGGGTTGTTCATCATACTTCGTCACTAACTGGGTATCGGTAAGTAAAGTATGGCCTTCTTCGGCTGCCTTTTCAAGTATATGCACACCAATAGCTCTGGTTCGGCGTTCGTCGAGTGGGGCTGTAATATCAGTGAGGTCCGGTAGAGGAAATCTCTCTAAAGTATTTTTGTCATTGAAAATGGCTTTATCAATAATAGCTACTGGAAACTGTATACTTCCTAAGCGGTGCTGCTCGTAAAGTAAGTATGGGTTTTTAAGGTATTCTATTTGATCTTTCTCTTTAGCGTTTATTACTTGTTCAACCTGAGTGTTGTCCAGGTGCATGCGGCTTAGTAACTGCAAAAAGTCTTTCTCTTCCTTGCTGAAGTTATTCCAGGTAGCTTGGTCGGTAAAGCTAATTTTACGCTGTAAGTTTTTTGATAAAAATGACGTATCGCCTTGGTAAATTCGGTTCACAAAGTCCCACGGGTTTTGAGTTACTTCATCGTTTTCGTCTCGTACCAGTTTATCAATCTCCCAGGCAATTAAGTTTCCGCCTTCTAGTTTTAAACCAGAAAGAACAGCACCTAAGCCAGGGAAAGGTCCCCGCATTTTCCATATTCTGGATAACTCCCTGTCGATCCATTGGAGCTGTTTCTGATAATTTTTTTCAGGTAATAGCTGCTCAAATTTTAAAAGCTTTTCATGTAAGATCAGTAGCGATTCTATTGCAGAGTCATTGCTAACCCATTCAGAGCCATAAGAAAACTCCTCAAATGTTGGAGCGAAGGCGATATAATCTGCAATGTTAATGCTTTCGTCTTTCTCTGCCAGTTGAAAAAACTCGTGGTATGGTAAAAGAAAACCGTCCTCAAAATCTTCCCGAATTGTATGATAAACCGGTCTTTCCCATAAAGTACTCCTGAAAGTTACTTCAGCGCCTTCCTGATATTCATATTCTGTTAGCTTACCAATTTCAGAAATATGGCCTACACCAATTAAAATGCGGGCAGTAGATTCAATGAAAGGGACATTCTTGGCATAAATAAAAACAAGCGACTTTTCAGGTTTTATCGGACTTATAAATGTGTCAAGCAGGCTTTGCTGATTGTCTTTTTGCTGTACCCACGTATTCTCAAAGCTAAGAGCGGGTTCTTTTTTAGGATCGAAGTTAAGTTGTAGTGCATTCGCTTTATCTGATGTATTGTCTTTACCCTTTTTGAGCATCCAGTTGTATGGCACTACTGAAAAACTGTAGCCAGGATAGCAATAAGTTGTTTCTTTGTAGTGCCCATAAAATTTACTGTTATTATCATTCTTGCTATAAGGGTGGTGCATTTTCTTATAGAGGTTGTGTGGCGACATAAAATTAACTTTCTCGCCTACACAAGGTGGCAGCTGACTTTGCTGCAGCTCATGCAACCATGAGCCAGCAATTGATTCCTCGTGGTCTGGGTTCTTCGATTGACCGATTCTGGGGAGGAACATGCAGGAGCCGTTTTCTTTTGGGTTGCAGCACAATTTGCCATTCCATCCGGCATCATGCCAAGGTACTCTTACAGAGAGGTGTTGAGTAGGTATGTTTAACATAGCTTGTTATATTTTGGAGTTTAATTCTTCAATTCTATCCTCGTAGGCATTGATTCTATCGATTGCTTGAAGCAGTTCACTTGTCCAGATACTTTCATCAGGCAACTGAAACCACAGCGGGTTTCCTCCCTGGCTTGGGTAGCCTACATGGTCGGCATTTCCATTCCAGCGCATGGCTAGTCTGGTGTCGCTATCTTCCCATTTTCCGTAGGCCACGGAAAAGCCATTTTTGTTGTAAAGGATAGTATGAACTTTAAATTTTGCTGGTTTTACTTTTTCCGGTTGCATGTTTTTTCGCTATAAGAATTTTGGTTTTAATCAGGATTACTTCCCACAAACCCCAGCATACCCACAATACTTGCAGCCATCTGTATCTTCCCGCTGATCCAAGGTACCATCTGCCGACAGTACTTCTTGTAACAGATTCTTAAGCTGCTGCTCCACCTCTTCAGTTTGTGCCTCTGTCAATGCAAGCAGTTTTTCATCTCCTGTACTAAGCCTCGCATCGAAATCCTTGCTGTATAGTTCTTTGCTGTTGTATAGCGCAGGCACCACTTGTTTGCCATCGAGTGATTCTTTGTTATTCTGGGCATAGAGCAGCGAGTAGATCAGTACCTGCATGGCTGCTTTGTTTCGATCGTCTTTTTCGCGATCGAACAGCTCAGGTATGGATTTGAAGGCGCGTGTATCTTTGCCGGTCTTGTAGTCCAGTACCCTTATTTCTCCGTTTTTCTCGTCGATCCTGTCGATGTGGCCTTTCAGGCGCATGGTTTTGGTAGTGTCGCCGTAGGGTACTTCTACCGGGATCTCATAGTCCTGTTCCAGGGCTACAATACGGAAAGGGGCATAGGCTTTGTCTACTTCCAGTACCTGCTCTACCATGCTGGCGATCATGTGAATGGGCAGGCTGTTGCGGCCTAAAAACGGCACAACGCCATGCTTTTGCTGGTAGGCCTCCAGTACTCGAACCAAAACAGACTTGGCATCAATATTTTGCTCAATGCTTTCTTTTGTTACTTCAGCACCCGGGCCATACGCCCCGTAGAAGTTCTCCAGCACCGTATGCATCAGCTGTCCGAAAACAGAAGCATCCACGTCTTCCTGCACTTCATCAGGCTCTTTGATGTTAAGCAGGTATTTGAATGCGAATTGTATGCGGCAATGTAGCCATGTATTGAGTGCGCTGGGCGAAAGTGCCCGGGCAGGCGCACCGTTATCCGTAAATTTATGCAGCGACGACTGAAGCTCTTCGCTGCTTAGCTGTATGGCGGCTTCGGCGGCTGGCCGTGCCTGCAGGTGCAACTGTTGCGGCTTTACAGTTGGCCACAACTCAAATAGAAGCTGGCGTACAAAGCGGCTAAGCTCGCCTTGTTTGCCGCCTGCGCGGTACGTGCTATAGTATAAATGCACATTTTTAGCCCGCTGCAACAGCCTGTAGAAGTTGTAGGCATACACGGCATCGTGCTCATCGGTAGTTGGCAGACCGTGCGCGCTCCGGATAAAGTAAGGTATAAGCGATGGCTCATCGGACGCGGCTGGCAGCACCCCCTCGTTTACACTTAAGATGTACAGGTTGTCAAAGTCAAGGCAGCGGGTTTCGAGCATACCCATGATCTGCAGCCCTTGCAATGGCTCACCCACAAAAGGGATTTTGAGTTGCTGCAATTGGTAGCGGATCAGCTTTTCCAGCAGTTCAGTTTCTAGTTCCACCTGGGCTTCATCAGCAATTTCCAACAGGCGTTCCAGTTGGGTACGTGTTCTGGAGATGTACTCTTCCTCCAGCGTAACCTGCTCTGCCTTTTGTTGCCGCAAGTGTGTGTTAACCACATCCAGTACCTGTAGCAGGTACTGCGCCAAGCCTTTACCTGCCGGGGCGCAGCTGAAAACAAGCTGCATAAACGTGTCTTGCCCCTGACCACCGTTGTCTGTATTCCAGAGAAACTGCTCGTCTACATAACTCAGATTATGCTGCTCAATGTATGATAACTTGTTATAGGCGAGCTTTGCGTCTATGCCACGCAGGTAGGGGTGACGTAGTAGGTTTGTTACCGGTCGGTAATAAAAGTAATTGGTGCCGTCTTTTTCACCGCATGAGTTCTGTAATTCCAGCAAACCTTCGAGCAGGCTGTAAACCGGTGTAACCCGTAGCGGCACACCCATGGTAATGTTCACCGTAGAGCCTTGCAGCGCTTCGGGCAGTTGGTAGAGTAGGGGGAACAGCTGGCTTTCATCGGGCAGTACGATGGCCGTTCGGGTAAACTCCTGGTCGTTAGGTATGCCGTTAGCTTCGAGGTGCTGCTGCAACCGGCGGCCAACTTCTCTTGCCTGCACATGCTCCAGCGGCAGTTCCGTCAGGCTGATCGAGTCCTGTAGTTTTTCAGCCAGGCGATTGGGGATAGATCGGGGGAAGGTGTCTTTGAACACGTCATCTTTCTGCCAGCGGAGCATAAACAGACCGGCTTCCTGTTCTGGTTTAAGTATGTGCTCGTCCACGTCCCAGTACATGCGGGCTATGCCTTTTTTTACCAGATACTTTATGGTTTTTTCTTCAGCTTTGGTAAGTGCATTAAACCCGCAGAAAAGCACTTTCTTGCCTTGCAGCACTTCTTCAAAATTACCAGATTCGGCAACTTGTCGTGCGATCAGGCCACTATACCCGATCTTTTCTTCAAGCAGCTGCTCCTTAAATGCTGTGTATAGTTTCGGCAGCATTTCCCAGAACTCCATAAAGCGGTTTTTGTGCTGGCTGCTATTACCACTACCTTTCTCGAAGCTGTCATAAAATGAGCTTAGGGCTTCTTTTTGTTCATCACTTAACAGGTCGTCGGTACTCAGTACTTTGATGTCTTTTAAGTGGTAAAACACTTTCTCGGCTTTGGCACATTGCTGGTCCAGGCTGTTAAAATCGCGCAGCATGATCTCGGCCCAGGGGTAGAACTGATCAAAAGTTTCCTGCCTGGGCATAAGCTGCTGATAAATAGGGAAGAGCTTAAAGCACAGCAGTAAGTTGTCGGCTCGTTTAAGATCGGTGAACTGCTCCAGAAACTCCGTCATGCTCATAACCTGCGGTGCCCATATAGGTTCGGTACTGGCATTGGCCAGGTGGCGCAGCAAAAACTGGCCTGCCCTGCGGTTAGGAAAAACGATCTGCAGGTTATGCAGTTCCGTGCTATAGTTTAACTTAATATCGTTGGCAATCTCTTGTAAAAAGTCTATCGTCATGATGCTGGTGCTTATAGGGTTAGGCAGTTACTTGTTCAATTGGGTTTTCTTCGCTGATGTATAATAGGTATGCTTCCACGCTATACCCCATTCGCTCAAGTTGCTGCTTGTAGCGCTTCAGTTGGTCGTGGTAAGACTTTTTGCGCTCACCGGTTTTGTAGTCTATCACCACGGCTGTTTTATCTTTTATGATGATGCGGTCGGGGCGGTGTACTTGTCCGTTGGTAGAGAGGATCGGCTGCTCGTTCAGCACAGTCCAATCTTTCCCGAACCAGGATGCCACCTGTGGTATGCCTAAAAGGGCATTCAGCTTTTCGCGTATAAGATCGGCGTCTTTCTTCGAGATCTCGGCAGCCAACTGCATACGCTCAAGTACATCTGGCAGGGCGTCTTCATACTTCACTTTAGCCAAAACATCGTGCACCAGCGTGCCATGGTCTATGCTGGCGGAAATATACGCGTTCTGCTGTATATAAATTGGTTTGGCGTTTCGGCGTAGGCGCAGAATGTCGTCCCAGGTATGCAATGGCGTATGCGGGGCGGATTGGTTTGCAAGTATGACCTCATCAGCTTGTACTGACTTTGACGGTAATTCTCCAAAAGTATGCTGGGTATAATCAAATGAGATCTCACCCAATTTGTCAGATAAAGATGCTTTAGCCGATTTCATATGTCCCAAACAGTCCTGTAGCACCCGGCCAACATGCCAGGTCTTGCTGGTTTTGGGGTCTTTTACTTCTTCGGCTGTTATCAGGAGCACTTCTTCGGCACGGGTGAGGGCCACGTAGAGCAGGTTCAGGTTGTCTAAGTATGCCTGAAACTTCTCCTGGAGTAACTCAAATCCAAAGTAAGTGCTGCTTAATCCGCTCTTATAACTAACTGGCACATTGGCCAGCGGGAGGCCATCGAAAAACGAACTATGGCTGATAGGGGTATCCGGTTTCTGACAGCCGGCCCATATAATATTGGTTTTGCCCTGCGTGTCTACATCCAGGTTCCAGTTGCAGTAAGGTATAAGCACCACAGGGTATTGCAGGCCCTTACTTTTGTGTACCGTTAGGATGCGAATAGCATTTGGTGCCTGCTCGCGTTTCAAGCTTTGTTTGTAACCCTGTGTATCCCACCAGTCCAGGAAGCCGCCCAGATCACCTTTTTCTTCGTGGCTGTAACGGTGCACTTCGTTTAAAAAGGCTTCCAGGTAGTGTTCTTCCTCTGTAACCGCATCCAGTCCAAACATGCGTGTAAGGCGGCTGCACAGGTCGTACAAGGCCATACGGCTCAGACTGATGTGTGATGCTAGAAAGTCTGCCGGAAGCTGGCCGTCCAGGTCTTTGATAACGCCCGGGTTTACTTTTCTCAAAGCCGCAGCATCGGGCTGGGGAGCCTTACGAATACTCGCGTATAGTTTGATAGCCGTAGCGATAGCAGGTTTGTTCTTAATATTGTGCAGTAGCTGTAACACACTTAAAAGCAGCTTTACTGTTTGCGCGGTGTTTATCTGTAGTGCTTCTTCGCTTAATACATCGTAGCCGTTTGTGCTTAGATAAGTGGCCAACTCACGCGCTTCGCCATTGCTGCGCACCAGCAGGGCAATGTCCTGCAAAGTATAGCCCTGTGCAGTCAGGTGCTGCAGATCGTTAAGTAACAGCACGCGGGCCTGCTGCTTAAAGGATATTTTTGGCTCTTTTCTTGCCTGACTTTTGTCTTGAAGAAACTGCACTTGCACAAACCCTTGGTGCCTATTGCTTTTCGTTTCCGGGAACAACTGGCCGCTGTTATGGTACACGGCATCAATGTTATCCAGCAGATTCTGCAGTATGGCTTGTTCGCTGTCAGGGAAGCTGGTATTAGGCATAGACTCTTTTGCCTGCTCTGCCACCAGCGAGGCAGCGTTTTGAAACAAGCAGTTATTGAATTCGATCACCTCCGGGCAGCTGCGCCAGTTAAATTCCAGCGCATTTTCATCCACCTGCAGCAGTTGGGCCTTCACGTCCTGTAACATCAGCCTTAGGTCGCCTCCACGCCAGCGGTAAATGCTTTGCTTGGGGTCGCCCACGATCAGGTTGCGGTGGCCGGAGCCGATGCTGTTAGAGAGCAGCGGCCGGAAATTGTTCCAATGCAATAGGCTGGTATCCTGAAACTCATCGATCAGGAAGTGGTTGTAACGGTTACCGATTTTCTCATACACAAAAGGAGCGTCATCATTGTCGATGATCTTGTTCAGTAAATCAGCAACATCAGAGATCAGCAAAGCTCCTTTTTCTGTTCTATAGTTTTGGAGCAGGTGCAGGTAATGGCCCAGCAAGGCGCAACTGGTAAAATGTTCCAGCACAGCACAGGCAGAATTATACTCTGTGTGCACGTTGGTGTATAATGTAACAGCTTCCCCCAAACAGATCAATAAACAATCATTGCTCAGGCCGTCAATTCTATTTTTTATTTCATCGGCCTGGGTTCTGGAATACCAGTTGTCTTCTCCAGAAAGAACTTTAAACACACGAGCGCCAGGCTCATAGGCAGTTCCTTGTGCAATCTTTATAAAATAGCCCACAGCACCGCTTTTTCCATAGCTAAAATCTTCAATTTTCAGACCTGCTCTTTCAATAGCTTGCAATGCGTTTTCTCCATACTCGCGCATCTCGTTCTCAAATTCATACTTGACTCCTTTGAGTTTTTGCAAAAACGTCTGGGCTAAAGCGGGTTCCTTGTGAAGCACATCCAAACCGGCCGATTGCTCCATAAAGCCTTCCTTCACCACCTCCCCAATAAGTTTGTACAGGTTTCTACGGATGTCCCACGACTTGCCCTGGCTAAGCTGCTCCTTTGAAAACTGCACGAGCCAGTCTTGTAAGTGTTTATCGTGCTCTGCCATGTTCAGGAGCTGGTCGGTTAACTCTTCTAGTACCTGGGCTGTGTTCAGTTCAATTTTATAATTTGCCTGTAGATCTGCTTCGCGGGCAAAACTCCGCACCACCTTCTGAAAGAAACTATCGATCGTGCTGACGCTGAAGTGGCTATAGTTGTGCAGGATGCAAACGAGTGCGCTGTGTGCCCTTTTCTGCAACTCGCTCTCTGACAACTTAAGTGTATCTAACAGCGCCTTACCCATCCCTGATGCTACAGCGCCGCCTGCAATTGCTTCAAGCTCTTTCAGAATGCGGGATTTCATCTCCTGGGTAGCCTTATTGGTGAAGGTTACGGCCAGAATACTGCGGAAGTAATCGGGGCGATTTTCTTTTAGCAGTAACTCAAGGTAATTTAAGGTCAGGGCATAGGTTTTGCCGCTGCCAGCCGAAGCACGGAGTATGGTTAAGCTCATTTAAATAGTTTGAAAGGTGGTAGTTGGTATATTTGGTATAAGCAATATATCTATTTTAGTTAAAAAGTATATAAGATCAGTAATATAGTTTAACCGGATTTGGCAACTTAAAACTGATGTTACTTATCTGGATCATACTTGAATGCTGCTAGCTAATCCAAAATTAGATTTTGGCACTACAGCAGTTTTCTGATCAACTTTTTCAAGTAATTTTATAAACTCAACCGGCAGACTGGCGCGAACAAAATCCAGTATCTCGGCAGGTATATGCTTATAATAAGCAGCTGCTATACCTCCTGCTATACAGGCAATGGTGTCGCTGTCGCCACCAATGGAAATAGCTAAGCGAATAGCGCATTCATAGTCTGTGCTGTCTAAAAATGCAACAATGGCTTGTGGTACAGAACCCTGGCAGGACACATCAAACTTATAGTGTGGGCGGGTGCTTTCTATAGTAAAATCCAGGTTGTAGTTAAACTGGCTGATAATATAATTCCGGATCTCTTGTTTGGTGGCACCGGAGTTAGCTAAGAAGATGGCTGCAGCAGTTGCCTGAGCGCCTTTTATACCTTCGGGGTGGTTGTGTGTAACTTCGGCACTCTGTTTGGCTACTTGTAGTACTTCCGGTAAAGTATCATAAACACAACCTATGGCACTTACGCGCATCGCTGAGCCATTGCCAAAACTATAGTAAGGCTTAGGGTCTTCTGTATGCAGCCATTCCCTGAACCTTCCGCCATAGCCACGATTAGTATACTTCCGGCCATACTGCCAGATAGTCTTTCCAAACTCATTGCTATTTATAATGGCATCTGTAACCGCCATCGTCAATACCGTATCGTCGGTAAACCGTGTCTGAGTGGGGAACAGCGGGAAGTTAGTGGACTTAACATTACGCCTTTCGTAGACAGAACCAATCACATCACCGGCTATGGCACCTAATATGGGAAGACAAGTATTTTTCATCATAAATAGGGTATATAGTTCCAATTTTATACTTCTGATTTAGCTATAATAATGCCTGCCTGTTTTTAAAGTATTTGATGAGCACCGCGCAAAAAGCTAAAAATGCCTTCCGATAGCTTTGCAGGGTATTTTATGCTGTTCTTTTTGCTGTCATGAGTTCCTGATCGGTTCTCCGGAAATATTATTCAACTGTCAATATCTGAACTATACTGGCACTTTCTGATAGTTTGCAAGCTTGTAATTAGCTACTGTGGCTGGTTTTTTAAGCTGGCACAGCTTTGGAGCTTTGTAGTAAAGAGCAAATATTACCACCTCGCTTAAATCACATTATAGATTAGAATTATGAGAACACTGCTACTAATGGCTTTTGTAGCCACGGCTCTTTTCATCCTGGGAGGAAATATTTATACCTATACTTTGGAATCTCAGATAAGTCTCCTGGCAGAACGACAGCAGGTAACAGAAGATAGTATAGCTTATTATAGTTATGAGTATAAGCACTCTACCAGCGGCACACGAAGGCATGTGGGCAAGGCACTTCAGAAAGTTGTAGATCGGTTATCGATACATGAGCAGGTGCACGCTATCAGGCAAAATAAGCTTCAGGAGCTAAGAGAGATGAGGCAGCAGTTTTCAGAGACTTTCTGGTAGGTAGTCTTTTCCGACGTATCAGCTTAGCAATAATGATAGCACCTTACCATTTTTACAATCATATAATCTGCTTGTTACTTGATGATCAATACAGAAAGCAAATTACTTTCAAAGGAGAAGCTGCTAAAGTTACTGGTGCGTCGTAAGCTGCGTGTTCATGTAACAGCATTAAGTTATAATGCAGATGTAATAGTGATTGAAGACAAAAGCAAAAGGTATACTATAAAACACATGAACCCAGACTGCACAGACCATTACCTGATTCCAGTTGCCAGACGAGGAGATTATTATTTGCGGGAGTGGGTTAGCAATACCATCATTATCCGGAGAAGGGAAAACCTTTTAGGCCTGAACCAGATAAGCACGCTAGTAAACCTGCTCTGGAGTATGCTTTAGGCTATACTTTTATACTTTGAAGCATGAAGAGGTTTCTAATTTTGATCCATATTAGCTAAAGGTAGAGTGTCAATAAATGATCAGTATATTAGAATATTGACAGTTAATTAACTGTTTTCCGTTTCATAAAGCCAGTTCTTACAGATGGCACTACCCTTGCAATTCATATTTTATATCTAACAAATAAAAGCATGGCAAAAGTACGCATCAAGATCAAGGTCAGCAGGCCGAAGCGGTAAAGCTGACGCGGTATTGCTGCTTAATACAACTGAGCATTACCAGCTTGCAAAAAAGCAAAGCCGGGAATGGCTTAAGTTTATTTTGTAATTAAGATCATCTTATAAACTATGTGGATAGCATCAAAATTTGGTTTCTTCTCTATTGTAGCAAAAGGAGAGGAGTTTCATGTAAGAGCCAGGGTAAAACAGGACCTGGAGCAGCTTTTAACAGCAACAGAGATAACCGAACCGGTACAGGGCTGGCCGGGGGCAGATTACCGCTACAGAGTTATTGTTGGGCCGAAAGATATTCCGGTTGTATTTCAGAAGCTGGCCGAATCAATTGACTACAGCAACTTTAAAAGTATGATACAGGCTACCCCTTCTCAGCGTGATAAGAAGCAAGCATACAGTAAGATATGGAGCGTAATGTACCAGGGGCAGGAAGACGGAGAAGATGAATTGATGTAGTGTTTTTAAGTAGCCTATCTTAACGGTCTTTCAATAGAGACAACTCAACTTGCGATATATGATAAACCAAGCAGGTGTAAACACACCCCTGTGCCCTCTCTTTAAAGAGGGCTCCTACCCCCAGAGGGGAGTTTTTACTTACTGCTTCTACTTTAATCTTGATATTCTCAGTTCCTCCATTTTGTCATCCTGTAAGGATCTTGGTGGAAGGGAGGTTAAGCGTAAAAACAGGATTTATACTTTTACCAAAGTAATGCAAGAATTCCCCGCCTTAAACAAGTCTGCGATCCCGGACTGGATTCGGGAGAGGGGTTAGGAGTAGTTGGAGCCGGTATTGCCTAAATACTCTACTCTTGTAGACAAGCCAAAACGTGCGTTTTGAGCTAGCGAGCGCAGCTCTTTAGGGGTGGGTTAATCGTAACTTGAGTTAGATACATCCTAACACTTATACTTTCATTAACATCTCTGAAATTACAACATGCAGGAAAACATACTTTACAAACCAACAGCTGCAGATTTTATGGAAATGTGGCGCCACCTGAATTTGATGGCACACGAAAGTGGCATTGTGAAATCGGCGTTAGAACGACATAATTTCAACGGTTCCGACTGGCTTCACTATTACCTGTTCAGAAATAATTTCCATGTCGTAGGGCAATCGTTGCTGGAGTATTGCCTGCAGGAGATGCTCGATATTGCTGCCACAGACCAGTTCTCTGATTTTGATCTGACAGGTTATGCACTTGAGCCGGAAGAGGCGTGCTATCAAGGCGATGGGGCAGCTGTAAGGCAGGCGCTGATGGAAGAGGATGTTTTTCAGCTGCTAAGCTTGTATTCGGTGGCTGAAATAAAACAGAAATTAGCTGCTTTTGTAGCAGCTGTCGGGAGCTTGAAGGTGTTGGTTATACCAGGTGAAGAAACGCAGAGTGCATACGATATGCTGCACCAGATTGAGCGGGTGTTATTTAACTGCAAGCTAGATGGAGAGTACATTGTGCTGATGGGGCGAGTGACACCGCACAGAGAGGTAAGTTGGTTCTATCGCATTTATAGCGAAGAAGGCACAACCGATATGTTGGCAATGCAGCAGTTAGTCTGATAGTGTGTTATTGAACGACAGGAAAGTAGTCCAGGTATGAAGAAGTTTATGATGATACTTTTGGCCGGTATTGCGGTATATGTGCTGGCCATGAAAGGGTATGAGCGGTTTGCACGGGTGTATAACAGCCACATAGTGGCCGAGCGTGAAAGTATAAAGCTGCGCGTACAAAGCATTCGAGACAGTATACCGGCAATGGAAAGCAGGTACAAAGAATTAAAGCGCATACAAGAGCTAAGTTTTACAAGTCCAGTTACCCCGGAACATGTGCGTGGTGAAGAACTCAGGGCTATGATAGAAGGAATGGATGCCAGCGCATTGTGGCTATCCAACAGAAAAAATGAACTGGAGGCCCTTGAAGAGTATATTGCAGAACTAAATGAAAGCCTTATATCTCTGCAGTAAAAGACTACTATGGTGTAGTCTATTTATATTGGTTTCCTGCGGATCAAAAGAGATGTCGGCACAGGAGCGTTTCGACCTGTACCTGCAAACGCTCCAGGGGGATAGTACCGGTTACCGAATAGAGTATGTGACGGCAGAGTCAGTAGACACGCTGTATGGTGTATACAATTTATCGTTGCCTTATATACCACTAAAGGAGAAACTGGATCTTTACGACTCGCTGATCTTAAAGTATATGGCAAAGCGGGACAGTACGTTCAGGCGGAAGTATGTGCCATCTACCGATAAAGAACACTCCACTTACCTTAACTGGAACCGTTTTAATGATAGTGCAAAGTTTTACTTAAGCAGAAGTACAACTCTGCGTCAAAAGATTGAGCAGGAAGCTATCCGGCATAACAAGAAAATCAAAGGCTACATCATCGACTATAGGGTTGACCTGATTGGAGCAACAGACACTATTATAGCTCACCAGTTTGACATCTGGCTGAAGCAGGATTTTCCCATAGACGGTATAAAACATGATCGGGTAAAGGCACATTGAGGTCTAGTGTCACGAATTAACATCCTTGTAAGTATATTCCTGGATTTTAACTTTATATGTAGCTTATGAATCTGGAATTAGATACTTTCCTTTCCGTGGCAAGAAACATCTTGGCTGAGAAAAACATAGAGCTTTCTGAGCTTAAACGCATGTCCAACACGGAAATTTTGGAATTCGGGGCAGACGAATACAACACCACCATCAATGGCAATCTCGATTTTATTGGTGTATTTACAGATTTCGTCATCACCTGTGCGCAAATGCTGAATGCTGATTTAACGGTGGGAGATGTGCTGGCCGAAATGATGAGCCGTAGCGACGAGACTGAAGACAAATTCAACATAGCCTTAACTGTACTTTGCTGCGAAGTGATACTGGAGAAATACCTGTACATTGACTTGGATAGCCTGCTCAAATAGTGGCTCATTAACATTCCTGAAAATTAGATATTATTACTACTTATGAACACCCTTATACTCCACATTCCGCACGCTTCTACTAGTATACCTTTAACAGATGGTTATACTGCGTACTGGCAGACGGTTGAGCGAGAGGTAAATCTACTCACTGACTGGTTTACTGATGAATTGTTTGCACATAAATATGCCATTCGTGTGGTAGCTCCTTTCTCAAGAGTATTTTGTGATGTGGAGCGATTTTCGGATGATGCGGATGAGGTGATGGCTAGGTTTGGAATGGGCATGTTATATGAGAAAACAGATGCAGGGCAGGAGCTTAGGCAGGTAAGCCCAGAGCTGCGAAGCCTTATCAAAAGTGACTACTATGACCCACATCACGCTGCCTTGACCAAGGCTGTGGATGCTGCTTTGGCAGAAAAGGGTGAAGTGCTGATACTGGACTGCCACTCTTACAGGGATACGCCTTTTCAACGTGATCTGATCAAAAAGCAGCCTCGTCCGGATTTTAACATCGGTACAGATGCCTTCCACACAAGCAATGCATTACGTCAATTTTCACTTGAGTTCTTTACATCCAGGAGCTACTCCATCCTTGACAACGATCCCTACGCCGGAGCAATCACACCACTCAAGCACTATGGTAAGGACAAAAGGGTAAAGTCTATTATGCTTGAAATCAACCGAAAGCTGTACATGGAGCAGGAAGGGGCGGAGGTCCCGGTTAGGTCAAGTAGCTTTTATTCAACAAGGCAGGTGGTGCAGGAGTTTATTGACGGACTTTTGCTGTGTGAGTTGCGATAAAATTTTGCGGAAATGGTTTAATATTGAAGTGTAAAACGCAAGAAGTCTGCATTGGTTTGCAGCAGAGTGTAAAATTGCTGTGCTGTTATATTGGTGGTTGCTGGAGAGATAAGCAGACGTCGGAGACGCGGAAGAATCCAAGTGGCCGAGCAGTCCGACTGGGAAGGGAAGGGTTGCTTAACTGTCTGTATGTATAACACAGGCTGCAGTTGCACTATGGGTAGGCGCGCTGCCGCGCTAAAGTCTACGCCGGAATCCGCGAAAAACGGGTGCTCCGGTCTGCTGTTTTATAATTGTTTATGCACGGGTTTGGCAGACGGAAAAATGCGTTAATATCCGGTGTTTTTACGTGCGGAAAACAGTTGATTTATACTTTCTATTGCTGCCTGAATCCGGATTTGATTACGGAACAAAAAGAGCGTGCCGGAAACGCGGGTAACTTAATGTAATGGCCTTTCCGGACGCGGAAAAAGCTCCGCAACCAAACGTGATCCTGCCTGTGATTTCAGCTCCGGAAAAGCAGCGGTTTGGCGCAGCTTTTTTTAGACCGCAAAAACAGTCTGCATCGGCGGCGCTACAGGGTGTTTTCCGTGTGCGGATTTGCCGCTTTTTCCCGTGCTTGTTTCCGGCGTTCTTTTTTGCTGTCTAGGCACATGCTGTCCTTGGTATTTTGCCGTGAAATCAGCCTGTGAAATCTCACGCATCCTGAGGTCGGTTCTAAAGCCTGTTTCCGCCCCTGCGGCGCGGAGCTCCGGAAAACGCTGTTTTTGCCTGTTTTCCGGCTTTAAAAAATGCTGTAACTATCTGGTAGCTCGTGAGTTGCGTCTCTTGCTGGAGTGCGGTTTCAGCGGCTGTTCCAGGAGTCTCGTGCGGAAGGCGGTTTTGCCTGTTCCGCAGCGGATGCTAAATAGTGGTGGTTTCCGTCTCATTTCCGTCCGCGGAAAGCCTATGCTCCGACGGCTGGTTTTCCTGTTTCCTGCACTTGTAAAAGTGGTTGTAACTGCCTGTGCGCACGTTACTTACCTGCCCGCAAAAGTCTCCGCAAAACATGCGGTGGAAGCCCTGTCGCGGCATTCTACTTTTCTTGCCGCAGATGATGCTTTTCCGTCCTGTTTTCCGCCTCCGCAAACCTTGCCGACACTTCTATAATTGCGCTCGCCTGCGCATCATGCGCGCGAGTTCGCGCACGCGAGATCCGTTTTCAGATTTTCATCACTAACTCATTCCCTTACTTAAGCTGCTGTTTTAAGCTCAAGAACCGGATTTGTAAAATATTTTACCCTGGAATAAAACAAATATTGCAAACATGTTGTATAGTTGAAACTAAATATTACCTTTGGGGAATATACAGGAATTGACCATACATGGAACAGGAGACACCACAGCCGGAAACCGGCGCGGAGGACTTTTCGCTGCAGCTTGATTTGCAGGAGATGGACCAGATACCCGAGCTCTACGAGAAGCTGCGCGAGCCGATCTTTACCCTGAAGCAGACTGGGGTGGCCCCCAAGCTTTACGTGGACTGGAAGAAGGCGGGCCTGGCACCCAAAACGGAAGAACAGGCCTGGACCAGGCTCAGCTTTCTGGAGTACCTGTGGCTCAAGATGGCCAAAGAGCTGCGGGAGCTGGGACTGCCGCTAGCGCGGGTTAAAGCCCTGCGCGAGTACCTGATGAACGTACAACAAATACCTGCTGATGCGCTTACGCCAGAGATGATCGCAAAGCTTCGGGAAGAGTTACTGAAAACGATGCCCGCTAAACAAGTTGAAGCGCTGATAGAAGAATACCTCAGCGGGCAGGCGCAGGCCGCACAGGCCAGCTACGGTGTCCGGTTCTCTTTACTCGAAACATTAATCTACTCCGCCTTGTACCGCAAGCAGGAAGCAGGCGTGCTCATCTTCCCGACAGGCGAGCTGGCACCGTGGCTCGACGAGATGCAGGGCATGGGGCCGGAAGGGCAGGTGTTGCTAGGCAGAACGCACGTGTTTTTGTCTATCACCCAGCACCTGGCCGCCTTTATCCTGGACGAGAACAAGGCCGACTACATTCCGCGCCTATCGCTGCTCTCAGAAGAAGAGCTGCAGGTCGTAAGGGCCATTCGCAGCAAAAGCTTCCGGCAGGTGGCCGTCACCTTTGATGAAAAGCGCCAGATCACCCTGCGCACCACAACTGATGGGGTGTTGGACGAGGCTCTGTCGAAAGAGCTGATCGAGACGCTGGCCCTGAAGAATTACCAGTCGGTGGAGCTGGAGAACCGCGGGGGCTCCAGGCTGAAGTTTACTAAAGAGCACCGCCGTCGCATTTAGTAACAGTAACTCCTTACAGTAGCTTACTCTTGCCGGACGCTGATCCGGCAGGAGTCAAGGGCAGCGGTCGCCCCGCGCCCTAACCGTAGAAGCCCGCCCCGGTACCGATCGCCCCGGACCTGTGGCATTGGCAAACACCAAATTGAAGACTATACCTAAAAACCAAAAACAGAAAAACCAAAGACCAAACAAAAAACAGCGTGTAGTAAGACCCGGTAGCATCAATCCAGTTGCTGCCAACGCGCAACCTGAACAAGAACAGCTTAGCGCTTATGATAGCTACTATGAGCAGCTTTCGGAGGAGTTGGAGTCGGTAGAGCGCCACGTGCGCGAGCTACGGAAGACGCCGGGGCTGGAGCACCTGACCCAGGAAGAGGCTCACGCGAAAGTGGACTTTATACTGCGCTTCTCGGCCTGGGCGTTCAACCGGTACCTGCAGGAGCAGCTGGCAGCCACTGTGGCAGGTGAAGCTGAACCAGACCCTGAGTCAGCAAAAGCAGCGAGCGTGCAAAAGCCGAAATCCAAGCGTAACAAAAAAGTAACAGCATCCCTTTCCCTTTAACCTGACAGAACATGAAAAAGCAAACCAACGCAGTTAAGCTTGAAGTAGCCAAGGCTGCACCCAGAAAGAAAAGAGCAGCTAAGCCTGCAGTTGCAACGAAAGCCAAAGCTGCAGCGGCTACGAAGGCGCCGGCGAAAGCAGCTGCAAAGACATCTATGCGTACTGCTGCCAAGAAGCCTGCTGCGCTTCGGGCTGCGACCGGGAAGGGGAGCGGGCTGAGCGTCTTCGCGCGGCCACTGCAGAAGGGCGGCAAGAAGTCCGCGCCGCGCGGCAAGGTGGCCATCATCTACACCCGCGTCTCGACCAAGGAGCAGGCTGAGACCAATCAAAGCCTCTCCACGCAGCTGGTAAAATGCACGGACTACGCCGAGCGCCACGGCTACCAGGTGGTCGGGCAGTTCGGCGGCACCTACGAGAGCGCCAAGTCGGACGAGCGCAAGGAGTTCCAGCGGATGCTCGAGTTCGTGAAGAAAAGCCGCCTGCGCGTGGGCTATATCCTCGTCTACTCCCACGACCGCTTCTCCCGCACGGGCTCCTCAGCGATAGGCATCGTCGACGCGCTGGGCCGCATGGGCATCGCCGTGGTGGCCGTGACCCAGCCGGTGGACACGCAGACGGCCGCTGGCAAGCTGCAGCAGGGGGGGCAGTTCCTCTTCTCGCAGTTCGACAACGACCTGAGAAGGGAGAAATGCATGACCGGCATGGAGGCCCGCATCCGAAGAGGGCAGTGGGTGGGCAGGGTGCCGATGGGCTACGACAAGGTGATCGTGGGCAGGGAGGTGCTGCTCAAGCCTAATAAAACAGGGAAACTTATTCGCTTAGCATTTCAACTTAAAGCAGAGCAGGGGTTATCAAATACAGACATCATCAAGCGCCTGAAAGCACAAGGGTTGATACTCTACAACCAAACCATAACAAAACTCTTTAAAAACCCCTTCTACTGCGGTTTAATAAGCCATGGCTTACTCGAGGATGGGGAAGTCGTGGAAGGCCAGCACGAGCCGCTTATCACGCGCCAGATGTTTCTAAAAGTAAATGGTTTACAGGCGCAGAATGCGCATGGCTACACCCAGGTCAAAGTAGACGAAGAATTGCCCCTGCGTCATCATATCAAGTGTGGTAGCTGTAAGAAGCCTTTAACAGGCTATGAGATGAAGAAAAAGCAGATCCACTACTACAAGTGCAATACTATCGGCTGTAAACTTAACCGCAATGCTGGAAAGCTGCATAACCTGTACGAAGGCTTTTTGTCTGAACTCGAGGTGGATGCCATGTACCTGCCCAAGCTCTCGGAGATCATGGAGGAGACCTACTATAAATTAACCGAAGAAAGCAGAAGTGAAGAAAAACGTTTGCAAACCCAGCACACGGAGCTGAAAAAGAGATTAGATGTAATAGAGCGACGCTATGCCTTTGGTGAAATTGAGAAAGAAATGTTTGTTAAGTACAGCTCAGAGCTAAAAGCAGAGTTGTTGGAAATCGAGCAAAACATGGTAAAGTGCGTGCCAGCCTTATCGAACCCCAAAGAGTTCATCAAAATGGGTTTAGAAAAAGCGGTAACTATCTCACAATCATGGTCTAAGGCAAATGTGCAAGGGCGTAAACAACTGCAAGCGATGATGTTTCCTGAAGGCGTGTATTTTGACCGTGAAATGGAAGGTTATCGAACCCAAAGAGTGAATGGCTTTTTCGCCCTTTCCAGCCAGATACAGCAGTTTTTGGAGCAAAAAGAAAAAGGGAAAAGCGATCAAAATAGTCACTTTTCCCTTTCAGTAGCCCGTAGGGGAATCGAACCCCTGTTACCAGAATGAAAATCTGGCGTCCTAACCCCTAGACGAACGGGCCGTTCTGTCTGATTGTGGTGCAAATATAGCGGGTGTTTTTATACATGCAAATACTAGAACATAATTTTTTTTGAGTGACTGGTTAAAGTGGCTGAGTATCAATTTTAAAATTTTTGATGCAGGAATCGAGCTTGCAAATTTTAACCATAAAAGCCTTCTTGCGTTAGACACTAAACAAAGTATAGCTATCAAATTATGAGCATAAAAGTTAAGTACAACAACATAAAGCAGGAAGCCTTTGAAGAGATGAAAGGAAGGCTTAAGCAAATGGGGCTTACCCTGCAGGGTAACAATGGCAGCTTTAGCGAAAAAGGCGTGTCGGGGAAGTATAACTATAGCCAGGAAGCCGAAACACTGGAGATCGATGACCTGAAAGTGGGGTTCCCGGCGAGCATGATGCTTAGCGCCGATACCTTGCACCAACGCATGACAGAACTTGTGGTGCAGTATGGCGGCACTCCGGCAGCTCAGTAAAGCCTTTGCCGGCTTAGTACCGTATACTTTACTAAATGCAATTTTTTCAGAACCTATAAATTAAAACTATGGACAATACAAACTCTGACAATAAGGAGAAGCAGAACCAGCAAAACAAAGAGAACCAGGGAAATAAGAAAAACGGTGATGAAGGGATCCTGACGCTGTTGCAGCCGCACGACATGTCAAAGACGGTAGAGTCTGCGATGCACGTGATGCAGGGACGCCCTGAAAAGCTTCCGGACCTGATGCATGACCTGGGAAATATAATTCTGAAAGCCGCGCGCCGCATGACCACCACGCAGTTGGTTCTTACTGCGGGGGCCATCACAATTGGGGCTGTGCTGCTTTCCAGCTACATATCCGACGAAGAAGAGTACTCTGTTTCTTAGCGGATAAAGATGCTTTATGATACTAAATGCCTTTGGTGTGCTTGCCAAGGGCATTTTCTTTTACAGGCGATTGATTGTGGTACAGGATTTGATTAGCTTGATCCTATATAGGAGAAACGTATGCTTACTAGCCTCCTGCATGTATAATCTTTATAAAAACAGACCATGAAAAAAACAAAATTGATCAGTTTGCTAGTGTTGGTATTTGCCGTTTTTCAGGTGCAGGCACAGCAACCAAACTTACCTCCACTGGTAAGTGTAACCGGAATTGGGGAGGTACGGGTGCAACCCACCGAAGTGCTGGTAAACCTTGGAGTCGAGACCAGGGAAAAGACACTGGATGCGGCCCGAAAAGACACTGATAAGAAGGCCGCTGCCATTATCAATTACCTTAAGAAGAACGGCGTTGATACCAAAGACATTCAGACTTCTTTTGTAACAGTACAACCCATCTACAACAGAGGTGAATATGGCGTAACGACCCCGGATATGTACATGGCCATCAAAACCATGACCGTAAAAATCAAGAAGCTGGACAAGTATGACGAGATTCTGTCCGGGTTGTATGGTGTAGGAGCTAACCGTGTGGATGGCATACGTTTTCAGGTAGCCGACATGGACAAGTATAAAGCAGAGGCCCGCAAAAAAGCTGTGGCAGATGCTAAGCAGAAAGCAACAGTGCTGACAAATGAGTTAGGAGCAAAGGTAGGCCGTGTTTATGCCATTAACGAGTCTACGTCTGGTGGTGGGCCAAGGCCCATGTATAAGATGGCCATGATGGAATCTGCTGCGGCCGATATGGATGGCGGGCCTTCTATTGCAGGCGGAGAATTGGTGATATCCAGCCATGTAGATGTGAGTTTTATTATTGAGTAAACCGAAAACACGCGAGGCAGGTGAATGTACCTGCCTCGCGTGTTTTTATACTTGCTCTACCTGCTTAAAAGTGTTTTCCTCTGTCAGCAGAAAGCTAAGGGGGTGTTTTGGGTCCTTCAGGATCTCAGCCTCACGTATTCCCCAGGGCTTCAGCATCTCCTCCAACATGTGGGCATAGGCTGTCATTTCCCAGGGGTTAAATATCTCGTTGGTCACATCATCAATCAGCGTGTCCAGCACAAGGTGGTCATCTTCAGGCTTAACCGGACGTATAAAGTACTCTGGTACTACATTGAAAATATAAGCTGCGTAGAACACTCGCGCCTTAAACTCAGCAAGCTGTATCGGGTGCAGTTGGTGGCTCTGGGTAACCTGCGTTAACCTGCCTAAAGCTTTCTCAATGATCCCGTTATCCAACAAAGTGCATACTATGGCCACAGAGCCCAGTTTTATACTAAATACCATGGTTGTAAGCTCATCCTGGTACTCGAATGGCAGCTGATCCTGCTCTGGGTTTACCTCTAGTATGAAAAAGGAGCAAGGCAAAAAATCCGAGAAAACCATCGGTACTCTTAGCGACTGCAAGACCTGGAAGAACGCGCGGAACTTACCCAGCATTCTGGGGTCTTCGCTAACGGCATACTGTGGCATCACCAGCGGGTCCATCTCTTTGATGAGCTCCGTTACCAGCGTGCCATAGTACATTTTACCTATCCACTGGAAAAGTTTCTGACGGTCAAGTGCTTTGATGCCTTCTATGCCATTTGTTGCGGCCTGCTCAACCTCGGCCTCCAGGGGCAAAATGTAATGCGTGTGACAACGGTCGCAGCAGGGTATTGTGAGCTTACTGAAAGTGGTTACACTCTTGTCCAGCAAAAGAAGCTCCTTGTCTTGCAGGCTATACTTGCGCTGAAGCCACTCCCCGAAAACAGGAGTACGATGCTCGGATGTAATGTTAGTGCCGCACAAAAAGCAATTTGTATCGGTAAACTGCATCTTCTCAAACGGGTCGTATAGGGTTAGATCTAGCATATTGTCTTCTGATTTTGCGGTGCAAAGATAAGCATACTCGTTAGCAGTTCCGAGTTGGTGGCAGAATAATCTTTAGTGTAAATGTTATGTTAAGTATAAGAGGTTTGCAAGTATAAGATGGAGGTGAGGCAAGGCAAGGAGATGTGTTCCATACTGCCAGCCCTTACTGTGAGTTCTCAACAGCAAGTAGAATAGCCATTGCCTTTTAAGTGTTGGTGAAAAACACCAACAATGGCGGATAAATCTTTTGACCGGATACTCAAAAAGTGATTACGGATAACGAAACCAAACGCTATGTAGCTGACAAGACGCAAAATATTGCGTCTCTACATTCATCACGATCAACGATTAACGAACAACGAATGAGAGGGGAAAGTATAAAAATTAACAGCAAGCCTGTAAGCCGGGTTCTGTCGCTACGCCCGAAGGCGTGCGTCTTATCATTTATCTAGGCCTGCACTCACGCACAGGCTCCATCGACCTACCCACCGACATCGGACGAGCAGCCCTTAGCCCCACCGAAGCGAGACGCTGCCGGCCTATTTGGTCTTTCAACTCCTAAGGTTTACCCAGCCGGACTGGTCACCCAGCCGCTGGTGCGCTCTTACCGCACCTTTTCACCCTTACCTGATTTGTTAGTCATTACTGGTTGTTTGTTATTGGTAGAAGTTAAAAACTAATAACAAACAACTAACAACCGGTAACCAAAACAGGCGGTTATTTTCTGTGGCACTGGCTGTAGCCTTTCCGTCTCCAGAAAGGCCCCTTCCTGTTAGGAAGTAGGATGCTCTATGTTGCCCGGACTTTCCTCTCCTCCCCGAAGGAAGCAGCGATAAGACGGCTTGCCGTTATTTTTTATACTGCAAAGGTAGTTAATTGTTGATTGTTAAACTGCTTAATTAACTCAAGTTGCGAGCTTCCTATTCAAAAACTGGATTTACCCACCCCTTAGAGCTACGCTCGCTAGCTCAAAACTCTCGTTTTGGCTAGTCCAGAGGAGGGGAGTTTTACTCGTGCATTTGATTCCCCTCTTGAGAGGGGTTAGGGGTGTGTTGCACATACCAGAAAACAAACTGTTGTTGTATCTCACAACTTGAGTTAATTATTGTTTCCGTAACTGCTTAAAGTATAACTCTGAGCAATTAACAATTCAGATTAATCAATAGTGTTTTAACAATCAACAATTTAACAATTATTTCAATCTCACCAACGTGGCGCCGTAGCCGAATTTTTCTTTGCGGGCGTCTTCAAAGTACTTGATGCCAGGCGTGCGGCTCAGCAATTTCTGAATTTCTTTGCGTAGTACGCCGTTGCCGGCACCGTGTATAAAAACGATCTCGTGCATGTTGGTTGCCAGGGCGCGGTCCAGGGCATCCTGAAATCTCTCGAGTTGCAGCTTAAGTATGGCGTTGTTGCTCATCCCACTATGGTCCTCAGTCAGTTTCTCGATGTGCAGGTCCACTTCGTGTTCCGGGGCAACAAGCTTAAAGTTAGGGTGTTGCTCAGTGGCTTCGGCCAGCTGCTCCTTAATTTTGTCAGGGTCTACGGAAACTGGCTTTTGATCCAGGTGAAAAAGATAGGCTTCTTTGTTGATGACCGGTGCCATTTTTTTGCTTTTGTAAAACGAGTTTGCCCTGAATTGTACCCGTTTGGTAACCGGCTCAAAAAGGGTAGGGCTGCCGTTTCGGTGCTGCATAAACTGTATCAAAAGGCCAGGCCATTTCTCAAAGTCTTTCAGGTGATAATGGGAAATAACCCGGGTTGCCTTCGGAGCAAGCTTGTCATTCTGCAGGCCACGGTATTTGCTGTCGCGCTCTTCGCCGGCTGTAAACAACAGGTCATAGTCAGAGTTGTTGATCATGGTTACGGCAAGCAACTCCTCAGACTGGTGCACCAGCGCTAAATAGATGCCCTGGGTAGCCAGAACAGGAGCCATAGGTTCTCTTTTCGTGATCGGCTTGAAGTCTTCTTCCTCTGTTTTCAGGTATTTGGCTTCGTCGGCTGCAATAACCACCACCTCGCGGCGCGCCACCGGTATCGTAAAATCATTATCGATGGCAACCTCTACAATATTGTTATCTAAAATGCGGGTAATAATGCCTTCCTCACGGCCCGACATTAAGCGCACTCTGTCTCCTACGTTCATGTTTTTGTTGTTTAATTTGATTGTTGTTCAGGCTACTTTTGTTTAGCCTCTGCCATTTTAGTGGCATTATACGCCACTGATCGCCCTTTTGGGATGGATAAGGATGTCCAGTCGCCGTTGCGCAGCATTTTGCCAATATAAACAATCTGCCCAATATGGTAGGGGTAATGAGCCAGTTGCCTGTTAATGGCGTCTGTAACAGTGTGCTTCTCCTGGCGTATTGTTACCTCTTTTTCCAGGTCGGCTTCGGTTAACGAGTTTAAAGCATTGAAAAGGCATTCCCATCCTTCGTTCCATTTGGCAAGCAGGGATCCTCTACTGTTGTTTTGGTTTTCAAACTCAGCATCTCTGTTGCGCCATTCCTTTTCACCGTCCGTGGTCAGGAAATCCGTCCACCGCGAAAGCATGTTGCCATGCATGTGCTCTATAATTGTGGCGATGCTGTTGCTCTCTTCGTTCGGCTGCCAGTGCAATTGCTCATCGGTCAGCTGCAGAAATGTTTTGTCGCCCACGGCTTTGTAAGAGCTAAGCTGCTTTATAACGCTGTTTAAATAGGTGTTTTCCATAGTTGTTCTGAATGTTTAGCTACCTGTTTAAAGGTATGAATAATGTTGCCCGCAAAATGGTGAGGTGTAATGTGAGGCTTATACTTCGGAGCGGCCATCAGAAGTATAAAGCATGCCACCTGAACCCATTCTTACGATTATACTCCAAAGCCGGGGCAGGCACTTTGATAATGCTGAGCAAATAAAGCGCAGTGTTCCATACTTTGCTTTCGCCCTTAAAGTGCATCAGGTTCAGGTCAGGGCTCAGGTAGAATTGCCGGTGCGCATCAAACCAGGATGCCTTATTGCCTGTTTCGCTGTTGTAAACGATCTCCTCGGCGCCATAGCCTACTGCTATACTCAACCACTTGGGATACTTTGATTCTTCCTTTAAAAAGTCACCGATATTAACCGATAGCCAATAGGTCTGGCCGTTATAGTCTTTTAAAACTTGCTCACTCAGATTTTTACCCAGCACATTTGGCCGTACGTTAGCATAGCGTGTAGTATGGAAAGAGAACTTGGGCATGATACGGACCTCCTGCCAGGCCAACTCCTGGGCAACCACGGCTGCCGAGCCAACTGTATTGGCAACCAGATCTCCGACAGATGCTCCATAATCGGACTGGTAGCCATCAAAAAGCTCTATCGGGGTTTGGAGCAGCACACCGGTAAGGCCGCCGTAAAGTATAGCTTTTTTCTCGGGAACGCCTGCCCAGCGCAGCAGGTCAATGCCCGCCCGACTCTGGTGGAAAGCACTCCAGAAGTGACCAGCCTTGTCTACCTGTTTCCATTGCTTGTTGTCGTTGAAAAAATGGAAACCGGTGCGCTCCTGCTCTGCATACCAGGCGTTGTTCAGGCCGATAAGCATGGAAGTGTAGCCAGCCGTAAAACCAGTGCCCAACACCAACAAGCGCGTTTTATTAAGCTCCACGCTATCTGGCGCAGCGTTTTGTGCCTTGGCTGTAAAAACAAGGCATTGCAGTAGCAGCAATATGATCTTAAACCGTTTCAGGAGCATTACACCAAAGATAGCGGATTGATTTTAGGGGTGCTATACTAATACTGTCAATTTAGGAATAATGTAAAGCTAAGCAGCACATGCTTAGCTGCGTTACGGAATACGGGGACAAGGATGTCCCCTGGTAGTTTTGCTTTCGGACTGAGAAGTCCGAAAGAGCTTTTGCTTAAGTTGATGGCAATGGGTGCTATACTATGTCAGATATTTCTTCAAGAACAATTGCTTTTGAACAGCTTTTAAACCGTATTACTTACCGGTTGCGGCAATGGATTTCTTAAAAGCGGCTACGGCCCGTTCACGGGCTTTGCTGTGGTCAACCATAGGTTCGGGGTAATCGGAGGTGTCGTATTCAGGTACCCATTTTTTGATGTACTCATAGTCTTTGTCGAATTTCTTTATCTGACTGTCCGGGTTAAACACCCTGAAGTATGGCTGAAGGTCGGCACCGGTTCCTGCCACCCATTGCCAGTTTCCCACGTTGCTGGCCATCTCGTAGTCCAGCAGTTTTTCGGCAAAGTATGCTTCGCCCCAGCGCCAGTCAATCAGCAGGTCTTTTACCAGAAAACTGCCTGTAACCATGCGCACGCGGTTGTGCATAAAGCCTGTCTGGTTTAGTTGCCGCATGCCAGCATCAACCAACGGAAAGCCTGTTTTGCCCGCGCACCATTTCTCAAATTCCTGTTCGTTATTCCGCCATTTTATCTGGCTGAACTTTTGGGAGAAACTATCATCTGCAGACTCCGGAAAGTGATAAAGCAACTGCATGAAGAACTCCCGCCAGATAAGCTCCTCCAGCCATACGTTGTTATACTTTAAACCCAGTTGTACGGCGTGCCGCACACTCTCTGTCCCGAAGCGCAGGTGAGCCCCGATCCTGGAAGTGGCATCCAGGGCTGGCAAGTCTCTGGTTTTGTCGTACTTTTTCAGCGTTTCGGCAGTCAGGTCGGGTTTAGGTACTTTAAGCTCAGACTCGGTAAAGCCCATTTCCTTCAGCGAGATTACCTTGGTTTTTTTATGCGGGTGCAGGTTCTTGAAGTACTTTTTAGCATCGAAAGGCTCCGCCATACTTTTATCGAAAGCCTTAAGCCAGGCGTTTTTGTAAGGGGTATATACTTTGTAAGGCGTTCCACTTTTCGTCAGAATCTCCTCACGCTCAAAGATCACCTGGTCTTTGTAGGTCTTAAATTCGACGTTATGTGTAGCAAGCAGCTTTTTTATCTCTTCGTCGCGTTCCCTGGCGTAAGGCTCGTAGTCGTGGTTAGTATAAACGCCATCCACTTCATACGCTTTTAAGAGTTCTTTAAACACCTCCACTGGTTTGCCATACTTTACCAGCAGCGTACTTCCTTCTTCCTGTAGTTGCTTGTGCAAATCCGAAATGGTTTCATGTATGAATGTTACCCTCGCATCCTGCTTGTCTTCCAGCTTGTCCAAAATTTCTGTGTCGAAGATAAATACAGGCAAAACCTGTTTACCCCTTTTCAGGGCATGGTAAAGACCAGCATTATCGTGCAGGCGCAGGTCACGGCGAAACCAGAATAAGAGCATGTGTTTTTTCGTTGTTAGTTGTTCGTTGATCGTTGTTCGATTTTAAAGACGAGTATTTGTTAATGGTCGTTGGAAAGTAGAGACGCAATACTTTGCGTCTTGCTTGCTACAGGTTAGTAGGTTTAGTTATTGGTTGCTGGTTATTTGTTATTGGAACTGTAGAGAAGTAATATTTTGCGTCTTATTTGCTACAGGGCATATCTATCTGCCAGTACATTACAGCAGCTTAACACTACTCATGCCGCCATCCAGGTGCAGCACTTGTCCTGTCATCCAGCTGGCATCATCGGAGAGCAGGTACAGGGCTGCCTGCGCCATGTCCTGTGGAGTACCCACGCGACCCAGCGGGTGCCTTTTGCCAGCAGCTTCTGCCTTTTCGGGTGTGTTCAGCAGTGAGGCGGCCAGGGGAGTATCCGTCAGGGAAGGGGCTATGGCGTTGAACCTGATGCCTGAGACTGCATACTCTGCGGCAAGCGAAACCGTTAGCCCAAGTATGGCTGCCTTTGCCGTTGCGATGGAAGTATGAAACGGCATGCCCAGTTGTGCCGCTACCGTACTGAACATAACCACACTGGCATCCTCGGCTTTCTTTAACAAAGGCATGACTGCCTTCAGTACCTGCACCGCACCCAGCACATTCAGTTCCAGGTCGTTCCGGAAATCTTCCAGTTGCAAACGCTCAAAGGGCTTCAATTTTATACTTCCGGGGCAATAAACCAGGCCATGCAGCACATCGGGCAATTGTTCGGTAAAGCTATTATCCAATTGCAACACATCCAGGGTAATGTGCTGCAAGTCTGTATCCGTTTCCGGTTTTTTGCGTGATGCCGTAATTATGTTTGCGCCTTTAGCCTGCAGCGCTTTAGCGGTTTCTAACCCAATGCCGGAAGTGCCGCCAACCACAAGTATGTTTTTGTCTTTAAAGCTCATGCTAATTCGTGTAGCTGTGTGTATTCGTGTATGCCTGTTAAACCCTGTCCGCTCATATTTGTTCTGCGACGTGTTAAGGTTTTTATAGGAATGTTGATGCTGGCTAGAGTATAGTAAAATTGCATTATAACCTTCTGAACAAAAATCAGGTATTATTGGGCAACCAGGGAGTACAGTGATTCTCTTTAGCATCCGGTTGGAGCCAGCTTTTTAAATGTCCCTGAAATGCCAATTGTAAAGATCAAAATAAAGCATACCTCACCTCACCTTATATGAAAATTAAGAAAGTACTTGTTGCGAACCGTGGCGAGATAGCCATACGTGTGTTGCGTGCCTGCACCGAGCTTAACATTCAAACTGTTGCCATTTATACTTACGAAGACCGCTATTCGCTGCACCGTTACAAAGCCGACGAAGCCTACCAGATCGGCAAGGACAACCAACCTCTGCAGCCTTACCTGGATATCGACGGAATTATTGCCATTGCCAAGGAAAATGGTGTGGATGCCATTCACCCGGGCTATGGGTTCCTCTCCGAAAACCAGCATTTCTCTCAAAAATGTGCCGACAACGGCATCATCTTTATAGGTCCGAAACCAAAGGTGATGGCCTCGCTGGGGGATAAAATAGCTGCCAAGAAAGTGGCCCAGAGCTGCGATGTGCCAATTATCCAGAGCAACGACCTGGACCTGAACACTTATGACACGGCCCTGGAAGAGGCGCACCGCATAGGCTACCCGCTTATGCTGAAGGCAGCCGCTGGAGGTGGTGGCCGGGGTATGCGCGTTATCCGGGATGACGACCAGTTGGAACGCGGCTTTTTTGAGGCTAAGAACGAGGCCCAGAAAGCCTTCGGCGACGATACAGTTTTCCTGGAGAAGTATGTGGAGAATCCCAAGCACATTGAGGTGCAGGTAGTGGCCGACAACTATGGTAACATCATACACCTTTTCGAGCGCGACTGCTCGGTGCAGCGGCGTTTCCAAAAGGTGGTGGAAGTGGCGCCTGCCATTAGCCTGAACGAGGAAACAAGGCAGAAGCTTTACGACTATGCCATTAAAATCTGTAAAGCAGTAAACTATAACAACGTGGGCACGGTGGAGTTTTTGGTAGAGCCGCACACCGACAACATCTACTTCATTGAGGTTAACCCGCGCATACAGGTAGAGCATACCGTAACGGAGATGATCACGGGCATCGACCTGATTAAGACCCAGATATTAATTGCCGATGGTTATACCCTGGACCATGAAGAAGTGCTTCTGGGGCCACAGCACAATGTGCGCGCCAACGGGGTGGCCATACAGTGCCGTATTACCACCGAAGATCCCGAAAACGATTTTAAACCCGACTATGGCACCGTGATCGCCTACCGCAGCGCAGGCGGTTTCGGTATCCGCCTGGATCAGGGCAGCGTGTACCAGGGGGCCAAGATCAGCCCGTTCTTCGATTCGTTGCTGGTAAAAGTATCTGCACATGCGCCAACGCTGCGCCATGCGGCTACCAAAATGTCGCGTACCCTGGATGAGTTCAGGATCAGGGGGGTAAAGCACAACATCCAGTTTCTGCAGAACATCATCAATCATCCGGAGTTTATTTCTGGAGATTCAACCGTGGATTTTGTGAAGACGCACCCGGAACTATTCGTGTTTAAGCAGATCAAGGACAGGGCTACTAAAATGCTCACTTTCCTGGGCAACGTGATCGTGAATGGTAACCCTATCGTGAAGAAGCAGGACAAAGACAAGGTGTTGCGAAAGCCTGATTTCTTTGGGCAGCGCCTGGGCCAGCCATACGAAAAAGGTACCAAAAACCTACTGACGGAGTTGGGACCGGATGTATTCTCGAAGTGGCTGCGCAACGATCCGCTTATCCATTATACCGATACCACTTTCCGGGATGCCCACCAGTCGTTGCTGGCCACGCGCATGCGCACCTTTGACATGCTGAAGATAGCCGAGGGCTTTGCCAAGGATCATCCGCAGACCTTTAGTATGGAAGTATGGGGCGGTGCCACCTTTGACGTTTGCCTGCGCTTTCTGCACGAAGACCCTTGGGACCGCCTGGCTCAGATCAGGAAAGCGGTGCCGAACATACTTTTGCAGATGCTGATCAGGGGCTCGAACGGGGTAGGTTACAAGGCCTATCCGGATAACCTGATCGAAGCCTTCGTGGAGAAATCATGGGAAACCGGCGTGGATATTTTCCGAATCTTCGACTCCCTGAACTGGCTCAAAAGTATGGAGCCTTGTATTAACTATGTGCGCAAGCGCACGCAGGGTTTGGCCGAGGTATCCATCTGCTATACCGGCGATATCCTGAATCCGCAGAAAACAAAGTATACTTTAGAGTACTACCTACAGCTGGCAAAGCAAATAGAAGATGCCGGCGCGCACATACTTGCCATAAAAGACATGGCCGGCCTGTTGAAACCCTATGCTGCCACCATACTTGTAGAGGCGCTGCGCGATACAGTAAAGCTGCCGATTCACCTGCACACCCACGATACATCTTCTATACAAGCTGCAACTTACCTGAAGGCTATTGAGGCAGGCGTGGATATAGTGGATGTGGCGCTTGGCTCTATGTCCGGGTTAACCTCGCAGCCAAACTTTAACTCCATTGTGGAGATGATGCGCTTCCAGGAACGGCACCGCGAGTTTGACCAGGTAAGCCTGAACAAGCACTCCAACTACTGGGAAACCGTGCGGGAGTACTACTACCCGTTTGAGTCGGGCCTGAAGGCCGGCACTGCCGAAGTATACCACCACGAGATTCCCGGAGGGCAGTACTCCAACCTGCGTCCGCAGGCAAATGCACTTGGGCTTGGCGATAAGTGGGAACTGATAAAGGAAACCTATTCGGAGGTAAACATGATGTTTGGCGATATTGTAAAGGTAACACCAAGCTCGAAAGTGGTAGGGGACATGGCGCTGTACCTGGTATCCAACAACCTGACCACCATTGATGTGCTGGAGCGCGGTGATCAGATCTCTTTCCCGGATTCTGTACAGGCATTCTTCAGAGGTGACCTGGGGCAGCCTGCCGGCGGATTCCCGAAGAAGATACAGGAAATTGTGCTGAAGAATGAGAAGCCGTTCACTGACCGGCCAAACGAGCACCTGGAGCCAGTGGACTTTGACCAGGAGTTTGCCGAATTCCAACAAAAGTTTGGAAAGGAAACCACGATACTCGACTTCCTGTCATATCAACTCTATCCGAAAGTATACGAGGACTACTACAAGCACTATGAGCTGTATGGGGATGTTTCTAAGATACCGACCCGTCTGTTCTTCTATGGCATGCAACCCGGCGAGGAGGCTATCATCGACATTGCCCGTGGTAAATCCATCGTGATCAAGTTTCATTCGGTGGGTCCGGTTGATGAGGACGGCATGCGTACCGTGTTCTTTAAACTGAATGGGCAGACCCGAAACATTGAGGTGCGGGACAGCTCGGTAAAAGTAGAGCGCGTGCAGCACCAGAAAGTAGACAAAGCCAATCCGAAACAGGTGGGTGCGCCGTTGCAGGGCCTGCTGTCGAAGATTCTGGTAGAGAAGGAGCAGCAGGTAAAGAAAAACACGCCACTGTTCATAATCGAGGCCATGAAGATGGAAACCACCATAACTGCGCCGGAAGACACCAAAGTAGGTGCAGTGCATCTTACGGAGGGCTCCCTGGTTAACACCGATGACCTGGTGCTGACCCTGAATTGATAAAGTATAAGCTAAAGTATAAAGCCACAGCTGCAGGTTTGTAGCTGTGGCTTTTTTTGCTCACGAGTTTATTCGCTCTATTGGATTTGCAGTCCGAAAGTATGTTATTATAAGGATTTTTAATCCGATCTTGTATTTTGCTCCTGCTGACCTGCGGTTAAATAGCTAAAAGCCGGATTGCAAATCCTGATAGTAGATGCTTCGGGATTACAAATACCGAAGAGCAACATGTGGCAGCTACATGAAAATCATACTTTAGTACCGTTACTTATCATACTTTATTTTATTCCCGTACCTTTATAAAACCTCAGGCTTATACTTAAACAAGCCTTTAGATTTCTTTCAATTTTAAATTCACTACATGTTTATTGCCCTAAGCACATTTACCATAGCCAACGATATGGCCGCTGAAGTAAGAGAAGCCTTTAAGAACAGGCCACACATGGTTGATAAAGAAGCGGGCTTTCTTAAACTGGAGGTAATGTACCCGCAGGAGAACGAGAACGAGATCTGGCTGATGACCTACTGGACCGATGAGGAAAGCTACAAAGTATGGTTTGCCAACCACTACAAAGACTCCCACCACGGCATCCCGAAAGGATTAAAGCTGGTGCCTGGCAGCACCAAGATCAGGTTTCTGGAGCACGTTTGCGGATAAGTATAAAGTATAAGAGCAGCCCTAAACAAGCTGCTCTTATACTTTATACTGCTTCGCAGGGACAGGTCGTGACCCAATGCCATCAATTTAAGGATTTAGTGAAGCTGATTCGGACATCCTTGTCCGCGTTGCGGAATACGGGGACAAGGATGTCCCCTGGCAGTTTACTTTCGGACAAAGAAGTCCGAAAGAGCGACTCCCGTAAGTTGGCGGCATTGGGTCGCGACCTGTCCCTACGAGAAATTCGCTGTATATCAAAGCATTTTATACTTGATGGTGCAATCAATAACTCCAAACCTTTACCTTACGGTAATCCTGAAAATATTTTAGATCCCGTAAATCCTGATTCAGACAAACAAAAAATACTTACAGCAGTTTTATAAGTAGGGTTTGGAAATATGCTGCATGCATACTATTTTTGGAGTAAGCAGTTCGGGGAATACTAGTCATCCTCGTAATCCAGGCCCATCATTTTATTGTAGGCTTGCTGCAATTCTGAGAAAGCGTGCAGGTTGCCTTCCCGGCGACTGATCAGCATTCCTTTCTTATAAATTCGTTCAGCTACATCGTTATTGCCAAACTCTTCGTATAGTTTGGCTGCGTGGTAATACGTACCTACGTAGTTCTCATGTTCGGCTAGCAGTTTTTCATAGTATTCCATGGCCTTCTGCTTGTCCAGGTTGCGGTATTCGGTGGCGATGGCATACAGTGTAAAGGCATCGTTCGGGTCCTCTTCCAGGAATTTGAAAAGTTGTTCTAATCTATTTTGAGACATTTCGATTTGGCTATATTTTAACTAACTTCGCACAAATTTAACTTTTAATAAGCTAACATTTCGCATATGAAAATATTAGTTTGCATCAGTAACGTTCCCGATACTACTTCGAAGATCAACTTCACGGGAGATAACAAAGAGTTCGACAAGAACGGCGTTCAGTATGTTATCAACCCATGGGATGAGTACGCACTGACCAGGGCCATAGAGCTGAAAGAGGCTAAAGGCGGTTCGGTTACAGTGCTGAACGTAGGAGAGGCCGATACTGAGCCGAACATCCGCAAAGCGCTTGCCATTGGTGCAGATGATGCCATCCGTGTAAACGCATTCCCTAAAGATGCTTTCTTCGTGGCACAGCAGATCGCTGCCGTTGCCAAGGAAAATAACTACGACATGATCCTGATGGGCAAAGAGTCTATCGATTATAACGGCTTCCAGGTGCATAACATGGTGGGCGAGATGCTGGGCATTCCGTCTGTTACGCCTGCCTTTAAGCTGGATATGGTTGACGACAGCACGGCGCGTTTGGAGCGTGAGATCGAGGGTGGTAAAGAAGTGGTGGAGGTGAAGCTGCCATTCGTGGCCAGCGCACAGCAGCCAATGTCTGAGCCAAGAATCCCGAACATGCGTGGTATCATGACTGCCCGTACAAAGCCACTTACAGTTAAAGAGCCGGTTGGCGCTGAAGTAAAGGCCGAGTACGTGGGCTACAGCAAGCCTGAGAAAAAAGGCGGCGTTAAAATGATTGAGCCTGAGAACGCAGGAGAACTGATTACATTATTGAGAAACGAAGCTAAAGTACTATAACCATGTCTGTATTAGTATTTGTAGAAGGTCTTAACGGAGAGATCAAAAAATCCTCGCTGGAGGCAGCCTCTTATGGCAGCCAGGTTGCACAGCAAATGGGCACAACTGCCACTGCTGTTGCTATTGGCGAGGTACACGAAGATGCACTTGTTAAACTGGGTGAGCAGGGGATCAGCAAAGTATTATACGATGCAGACGATCGTTTAAAGCAGTTTGTGGCAGATGCCTATGTAAAAGTGATCGCGAAAGCGGCGCAGCAGGAGAGCGCTAAAGTGCTTGTGTTTGCCAACACAAACATTGGTGCTGCGGTTGGCTCTAAGCTGGCTGTTCGCCTGAACGGATCGCTAGCCACTAACGTAACCACGCTTCCTAACACGGATGGTGGCTCGTTTGTTGTAACGCGTGGCGTTTTCTCTGGTAAAGCTTTCGCCGATGTGAACCTTACATCTGATGTAAAGATCATCGCTGTTAAGAAAAACTCTTTTGAGGTCACGCATAACAACGGTGCAACTGCCACAGTAGAGAAATTGTCTGCCGACCTGTCGGATGCTGATTTTGCCGCTGCTCCTAAAGAGACTGTGATGCAGGACACTGACGGTGGCGTGCTGCTACCAGAGGCGGAGATCGTGGTATCTGGTGGCCGTGGCTTGAAAGGCCCTGAGAACTGGCACCTAGTAGAGGATCTGGCAAAGGCGCTTGGCGCTGCTACAGCCTGCTCTAAGCCTGTGTCTGACCTTGACTGGAGACCTCACCATGAGCACGTTGGCCAGACAGGTATAACTGTTAGCCCGAATTTGTATATTGCCATCGGTATTTCCGGCGCAATTCAGCACCTGGCAGGGGTTAACTCTTCTAAAGTGATTGTCGTTATTAATAAGGATCCGGAAGCACCGTTCTTTAAAGCTGCCGATTACGGCATAGTAGGTGACGCTTTCGAGGTTGTTCCTAAATTAATTGAAGCTGCGAAAGCTTTAGACAAATAGACTTAGAAGATACTGTGAAGAAAATTCAGTTAGAGATACTCGGGCTTTCATCAAGCCAGTCGCAGACAGGTTCGTTTGCTCTGGTGCTGGGTGAGAGAGACGGAAACAGAAGGCTGCCGATCATCATTGGGATGTTTGAAGCACAGTCCATTGCCATACAGATAGAGAAGATCAACCCAAACAGGCCACTTACACACGACTTGTTCAAGTCGTTTGCTGAGCAGCTCGATGTGCGGGTAACAGAGATCCTGATATCAGACCTGAAGGAGGGGGTTTTCTACTCCAAGATCATGTGCACCAATGGTACAAGTGAGTTTGAACTGGATGCACGCCCTTCTGATGCCATAGCGATAGGTCTGCGTTTTGGGGTACCGATCTATACAGTGGAAAGCGTGCTTTCTGAGGCAGGTATCATACTTAGCGACCTGGAGGACGAAGAAGAGGAAGAAAGCGAAGAAATGGCTGTGAAGAGCAGTTCGCCTTCGGCATCCTCGTCAACCTCAAAAGAATCGCTGAGCCAAACTTCTGTGGATGAGCTTAATAAGATGCTGAACGATGCTCTTGAAAAAGAGGATTACGAAAAAGCAGCTAAAATCCGCGACGAGCTGAATAAGCGTAACTGATTTTAACAATATCTGAATATTTGAAAGTCCTGTGCCTAAGTGGCGCAGGACTTTTTGTTTTAAAAGATATTAGGGTTACTTTTGGCAAATTTTGTCCCAAAGCATGTACGATATTTTCAGAGGGCTCATAGGATTAGTAGTTCTGTTGGCCATTGCATTCTTGTTCTCAAAAAACAAAAAACGTATTGACTGGAAGCTGGTAGGCTTCGGTGTTTTTCTGCAACTGCTGTTTGGCGTTCTGGTAACCCAGGTGCCGCTGGTAGCCGATGGTTTTGCTGCCGTTAGCCGTGGTTTTGTTACCTTCCTTGATTTCTCGCAGGCAGGTGCGCAGTTCCTGTTTGGCAACCTGGCCAACCCTTCTCAAAATGCCGGCTTAGGATTTATCTTCGCTTTCTCGGTGCTTCCAACCATTATTTTCTTCTCTACGGTTTCAGCTGGTTTATACTACCTGGGCGTACTCCAGAAAATAGTATATGGCATTGCCTGGGTTATGTCGAAGGGCATGCGCCTATCGGGTGCTGAGAGTTTGTCTGCGGCAGGCAACATTTTCCTGGGCCAGACAGAGGCACCTTTGCTGGTGCGTCCGTTTATCGGCCGCATGACGCGCTCTGAACTGATGTGCTTAATGACGGGTGGTATGGCTACGCTTGCTGGTGGTGTACTGGCTGCTTACGTGGCCTTTCTGGGTGGCGACGACCCTGCACAGAAGGCGATCTTTGCCGCGCACCTTTTAACGGCCTCTATCATGAACGCGCCGGCAGGCATTGTGCTTGCCAAGATACTGGTGCCGGAAACAGAACCGGAGAAGATACATACAGAGCTTGAAATGAACCAGGAGCAGCTTGGTGTGAACCTGGTAGACGCCCTTTCGAGAGGTGCTGCAGATGGCCTTAGACTGGCTGCGAACGTGGGTGGTATGTTGCTTGCCTTTATTGCGGTGATTGCCCTTGTGAATTACCTGTTAACTGACCTTGTAGGAGACCTGACCGGCCTGAATGCATGGGTTGTTTCCAGCACAGACGGACGTTTCTCTGGTTTCTCGTTGCAGTACCTGCTTGGCCAGATCTTCAGAGTGTTTGCGTTTATCATGGGTGTGCCGTGGCAGGATACTTTGCTGGTAGGCAGCTTGCTTGGTCAGAAAACAGCCATCAACGAGTTTGTGGCTTACCTGGACCTGGCAGAAATGAAAAATAACAGCCTGCTTTCGCCAAAGTCACTGATCATGTCTACGTATGCCTTGTGCGGTTTCTCAAACTTTAGCTCTATTGCTATCCAGATCGGTGGTATCGGAAGTATGGCCCCTAGCCAGCAGGGTAACCTGTCTAAGCTGGGTTTCCTGGCCTTGTTGGGTGCCTCGCTTGCCTGTATGATGACGGCAACCGTTTCGGGCATGCTTTACGGTATTTAGAAGTATAAATAGTATAAAACAGCAGCGCCTGCCATTGTTAAGTGGCAGGCGCTGCTGTTTTATACTTTTCCGGAGAATGTAATTTATACTTAGGCTTCGCCTTCTTCCACTTTTTTGGCGTCGCGCATCAGGCGGTTGGCAAAGATAAACTCATTCAGTTCCGGCACGTCAGAATCCAGGATGTTGTCGCGGTTGCCTTCCCACAGCTTTTTGCCTTCGTACAGGAACATAATCTTATCACCGATTTCGATCACGGAGTTCATGTCGTGGGTTACTACTATGGTAGTAATATTATACTCCTCGGTAATCTCCTTGATTAGTCCGTCTATTTTAAGGGCAGTTAAAGGGTCCAGACCGGAGTTTGGCTCATCGCAGAACAGGTAGGTACAATCAGGGGCAATGGCGCGTGCAATACCCACTCGTTTCTTCATACCACCGCTAAGTTCAGAAGGCATCTTTTTGTTTGCGTTCTCCAGACCAACGCGCTTCAGGCAAAAGTTTACCCTGTCCATGCGTTCGTCTTTGGGCATTTTAGCGAGCATCTTGAGCGGGAACATCACATTTTGCTCCACGGTCATGGAGTCGAACAGGGCAGAGCTCTGGAACAGCATTCCGATCTTACGACGGATTTCCTGCCGTATGTCCAATTTATTATTCGTAAAGTAAGTGCCGTCAAAAGTAACGCTGCCCAGGTCGGGTTTTATCAGGCCTACAATACACTTCAGCAGCACGCTTTTACCTGTACCGCTGGCCCCAAGCAACAGGTTTGTTTTACCTGTTTCAAAAACACCGCTAATGCCGTCCAGTACTTTTTTGTCGCCGAAGGTTTTATGTATGTTATGTATTTCGATCATGTTAGCTAGGCTAGAAGTATAAATAATCCTTACAGAAGCAACTGGGCACACACATAATCGCCTATAAGTACAGCGATGACGCTGTTTGTTACGGCGGCAGTACTGGCGCCTCCCACTTCAAGGGCACCACCCCTTGTATTGTAGCCTCTGAAAGATGATATAGATGAGATCAGGAAAGCAAACACAACAGACTTAATAAGGGCGAAGGTGATGTTATAAGGCACAAAATCGCCACGAATTCCGGTGATGTATTCCTGTGCAGTTAAGGCATTTGTAACGGTGCCTGCCACGTAGCCACCCGCAATAGAGAGAAACATGGCCAGAATCACAAGCATCGGGAACACCAGCAGCGAGGCAATTACTTTAGGCAGCACCAGGTAAGAGGCGGAGTTGATGCCCATCACTTCCAGTGCGTCTACCTGTTCTGTTATCTGCATGGTGCCCAGGCCGCCGGCGATGTTAGAGCCTACTTTACCTGCCAGCACGATAGAGGTGATGGTAGGGGCCAGCTCAAGTATGGTCATTTCCCGCACCATAAAACCTATTGTGGATCTTGGTATGAAGGCATTGTTCAGGTTATAGGATACCTGCACACAAGTTACGGCACCGATAAAAGTTGACACAATAGCCACTATGAAAATGGAGTTTATACCTATAAGTATAGCCTCGTCGATTGTTCTGTTAAAGAGTATCTTTGGCGATTCAGTTCTGGTGAAAAGGCTCGTCATGAAGAGCAGATACTGTCCGAAGTGTTGCAGCATATGGGGTTCAGATGCGTGTTAAAGCTTGTTATTAAACAAAAATAAGGTATTAATAGCTATATTACGTGTAAAATTGCAAAACATATAAAGTAGTACATATTTATGCAACGATACATTCTGGTAACAGGCGGCACAAAGGGAATCGGAAGGGCTGTGATTGAACAATTTGCGAAAAACGGTTTCCATATCATTACCTGTTCCCGTAACGAAAACGACCTGCAGAAGTTAAAGATCGAGATCGAACAGAGTTATACTTTCTCGAAAGTTCTTTACAAAGAGGCTGACCTTAGCAAACCTGACTCGCTGAAAGATTTTATCAAGTATGTGAAAGGGCTTAAAGTTAGGATAGACGTGCTTGTTAACAACAGTGGCCTGTTTATCCCGGGCAAGATTACCGAAGAGGACGATGAAGCCCTGCCGTTTATGATCAACACAAATCTATACAGCGCCTATTACCTCACAAAGGCCGTGGTAGGCGACATGATCAAGCGCCGCTCAGGGCATATCTTTAACATGTGTTCCACGGCAAGTATAACCCCATACATTAACGGCGGCTCTTACTGCATTTCGAAGTATGCGCTCTACGGCATGACCAAAGTGCTGCGCGAAGAAACCAAAGAGCACAATGTAAGGGTAACGGCTATACTTCCGGGAGCTACTCTCACAGCCAGCTGGGAAGGTGTGGACCTGCCGCCAGAGCGTTTTATGAAATCTGAGGACGTGGCCATGGCCGTGCATAATGCTTATATTCTTTCAGAGAACAGCGTGGTGGAGGAGATGCTCATCAGGCCGCAACTGGGGGATATTTAAGACAATTTTGAATGAGTGAATGAGTGAATTTTTCCATTGTAAACAAACCAATTACATACTACATGAAAACAAAATTTTTACCTATTGCCTTAGGGCTATTCTGTACAACTATAGCGTTCGGACAGAAACTGGAAATTGGCGTACAGCTTAACTCAGGCTTATCACGCTTTGGCGGTGAGTCTGCTGCAAGTACAAGCAGGATGTATCATATGCCTCAACATGGATCTGTCTATACTTCTAATCCATACGGAAACAAATTTGCCGCTGCGTATGGCATATCCGCTCAGTTGCAAAAGGTTAATACACGTAACTTTATTGTAGGTGCTCAGCTTGGTTTTGAGTCGCTGAAAGGAGAAGTTAAAATTGATAGGGTGTTGGTATCGGAAAACAATACACAGCGCAGCGAAGCGGCTGAAGGCTCTACAACCCTGCGTTATGATTTCCTGAACCTGCAACCATACTTTGGACGAAGGTTTGAAACGGGTAAGTTTTACCATGACCTGACCATTGGCGCAGACCTTGGGTTATTGGTTATTGCCCGTGAGAAATCGGTTGTGACTTATGGGCAGAATGAGGAAATTGAATTTAGCAGAGAATTAGGTGTAATGGCTTCAACCTTTGATTTCAGACCTCGAATAGGTATCACTTCATACTATAAGCATGTGGGGTTATCTGTTAGCTATGCACATGGCTTAACCGACCATAAACCTAATTTGGAGGGAGGAGTTGACCAGGACGTATTTTTTAGAGTACTACGATTAGGGTTGATCTATAAAATCAAATAAGAACCTATTATAAAGTATAAAACTATGAATTTAGAAGGTAAAGTAGCGGTTGTAACCGGAGTAAGTAAAGGTATAGGGTTGGCCACAGTTAAGGCCTTACTAGACAAAGGGGCAAAGGTAGCAGGCTGGGGAAGAACCAAGCCTGATCTGGAGCATGAGAACTTTTACTTTTTTGAGTGCGATGTGCGTTACAACGAGTCGGTGCAGCAGGCTTTGGACCAGACCTTTGCGCATTTGGGTACACATATACAAATCCTGGTAAACAACGCAGGTTTGGGAGTAGCCGGTTACCTGGAAGACATTAGCCTGGATGACTGGCACCTGATGTTTGAAACCAACGTGAACGGCATCTTCTACTGCACCCGATTGGTGGTACCCGGCATGAAAGAGCTGGGAGAGGGGCACATCATTAATATTTCATCAATAGCAGGCACCTCAGGCATTGAGCAGATGTCCGGTTACTGTGGCACTAAGCACGCTGTTCGTGGTATTTCGCACTCGCTTTACAAAGAGGTGCGCGACTATGGCGTAAAGGTTACCTGCATTTACCCTGGCTCAGTGCAAACCAACTTCTTCGATAACATTGATAGCGTTACGGTAAACGAGAACATGATGCGACCAGAGGATATTGCCTCTACTATTATTCATTCACTGGAATCGCACCCGAACTACCACCACGTGGACATTGAAGTGCGCCCTCTGATGCCGAAAGGCAGGAAGACATACACGAAAGAACAATAGATTGGCAAGTTCTTTATACCTTTGGGACCGGGATTTGGATCAGGATTCTCAGGATTAGAAGATCAACAGGATCGTTGTATTAAACCTAAAGTATAAAGTATACTTTTAGTAGTATAAAGTATGTACGCTAAGTACACAGAAAGTGGGCTAGTTTAACATAAGTGCTTATAAACAGTCTTTCGTCCTTTGTCCAAAAATCCTTTGTCTAAATTATTCATCACTAGTTATTAACATACTTTGTCTGTTGAAGTAAAAAATCTCACGAAGATTTTCGGGTCGCAGCGTGCTGTGGATGATATTTCGTTTACAGTAGAGCAGGGGCAGATACTGGGTTTCCTGGGGCCGAACGGTGCCGGAAAGTCCACGACCATGAAGATTGCCACCTGCTATTTGCCTCCAACTGCAGGTACGGTGGTGGTAAACGGCTTTGATGTGGTGCAGGACCCCATTGCCGTGCGCCGCAACGTGGGGTATCTGCCGGAGCATAACCCGCTTTACCTGGACATGTATGTGCACGAGTACCTTAACTTCATTGCTTCCATTTATGGCCTGAAAGGTAAGCATGCCAAAGCGCGTGTGCAGGAAATGGTAGAGCTGTGCGGCCTGACCATAGAGCAGGGCAAGAAAATAGGAGCCCTATCAAAAGGTTACCGTCAGCGTGTAGGCCTGGCGCAGGCGTTGGTGCACGATCCGCAGGTGCTTATACTTGACGAGCCTACCACGGGCCTGGATCCTAACCAGATCGTAGATATCCGTGCGCTAATAAAGCAGATCGGCCAGAACAAAACCGTTATTTTCTCGACACACATCATGCAGGAGGTAGCCGCTATCTGCGACAGGGTGGTAATCATAAACCGCGGCAAACTGGTAGCTGACAGTGATGTGGCCAGTCTGCAGGCAGGTGGCAGAAACGAGAAAGTTACGCTGGTTGAGTTTGAGGCGCCGGTAAATGTGGCCTTACTGCAAAGTATACCGGGTGTAGTTGTGGTAGAGCAAGCGCAGGGCCATACTTACCGCATAACGTCCAACCGCGATGCCGATGTGCGCTCTAACGTGTTCCGGATTGCCGCAGAGCAAAACTGGCCACTGGTAGGTCTTCGTCAGGAAGAAAACTCACTCGAAAAGATATTCCAACAGCTTACAAAGAATTAAGAATTAGAAATTATGAATTATGAATTAGGAGAGGAGGCAAAGTATACTCATTCATAATTCATAATTCAGCATTCATAATTTAAAATAAATGCTCGCAATACTTAAAAAAGAATTCAACGGCTTTCTGAACTCGCTGATCGCCTACATCGTGATTGCGGTGTTTCTGGTGGCGATCGGCATGTTTATGTGGGTGTTTCCGGAGAGCAGCGTGCTGGAGTATGGCTTCGCCGACATGCAGACGCTTTTCAGCATGGCTCCGTGGGTTTTTCTGTTCCTGATACCGGCCATCACCATGCGTACTTTTGCCGAAGAGAAAAGGGAAGGCACGATTGAGCTGCTCCTGACAAAACCCATTTCAGACCTGCAGCTTATACTTGGCAAATACTTTGCGGCGCTATTGCTTGCTTTATTTGCGCTGTTGCCTACACTGCTATACTATTACTCGGTTTACGAACTGGGTAGCCCGCAAGGCAACGTAGATTCGGCGGCTGTGGTGGGGTCATACTTGGGTCTTGTTTTCCTGGCGGGTGTGTTCTGTGCCATTGGGGTGTTTGCCTCATCGGTGTCCAGCAACCAGATCATATCCTTTGTTATCGCCGTGTTCCTTTGCTTTATCATTTACACCGGCTTCGATTCGATTGCCTCTATCCCGGTGTGGGGCAAGTACAGTTACTTTGTAAGCCAGCTGGGCATTTCTTACCACTACAATGCCATCAGCAAAGGCCTCGTCGATTCCAGGGATGTGCTATACTTTCTGAGTGTGATCGCGATCATGCTACTGTCCACCACATTAGTTTTAAAGAGCAGAAAATGGTAACCGAAACAGCACCTACTAAAAGCAAGCGCAGCAGCGATCTGCTTAAATTTGCAGGCTGGCTGGTAGCTATTATCCTGCTAAACATACTTGCCGCCAATTTCTTTTTCCGCCTGGACCTTACCGAGGACAAGCGCTATACTATCTCGCCGGTTACGAAGCAGATGCTGGGGCAACTTGAGGATGAAGTGGTAGTAGATGTGTACCTGGAAGGCGACTTCCCGGCCGGCTTTAAACGCCTGCAGCAATCAGTGCGCGAAACACTGGATGAGTTCAGGATATACTCCGGGGGTAATCTGCGCTACAATTTCATCGACCCGAATGACATCAGCGACGAGAAGCAGCGCAACGAGTTTATGATGAGCCTGGCCCAGAAAGGCATTAACCCAACCAACCTGCGCGCCACTGAGGATGGGAAGCAAGTGGAGCGCCTTGTTTTTCCGGGAGCCATCATAAAGTATAAAGGAAAAGAGGCAGCTGTTAATTTTCTGAAAGGCAACCTTTCGGCCTCTGCCGACGAACGCCTGAACCAGTCTGTGGAAGGTGTGGAGTTTGAACTGGCTACGGCAGTGCGAAAAGTGGCGTTCTCGGGTAACAAGATCATTGGTTACATAACCGGGCAAGGCGAGTTGGAGATGCAACAGGTAACCGATCTTTTGGGCTCTTTGCAGGAATATTACCGTGTGGCCCGTGGCGAGCTGGATCAGATACCAAGCCTACAAGGGCTGGACCTGATCATCGTAGCCAAGCCGACCTCGGCATACTCTGAGCTGGACAAGTATAAGATAGACCAGTTTATCATGAACGGGGGCAAGGCCGTGTTTTTTGTGGATGCCCTGAATGCAAATATGGATAGTGTAGGGGCAGGAGGGATGTTTGCACTGCCGTACAATCTAAACCTCGAAGACCTGCTTTTCCGTTATGGTGTGCGTCTGAACCATACTCTGATCATGGACATGAACGCTGGGTTTATACCTATGGTAACCGGCTACATGGGCGACAGGCCACAGACAGAGATGATAAGCTGGCGCTTTTACCCATTGCTGAACAACTTCAGTAAACACCCCATTACCCGTAACCTGGATGCTGTTTACTCCAAATTTATCGGAACCATGGATACCGTTAAAGCCGATGGGATACAGAAGACGCCGCTTGTGTTTACTTCTAAATACTCCAGGATACTGCAGGCGCCGGCCCCGATTAGCCTGGAGGAGGCACGCATACAGGTAAACCCTGAGTTGTACCAGGCAGGCTCGCAGCCGGTTGGCTACCTGCTGGAGGGTAAGTTCGCGTCGCTTTTCCGTAACCGCCGTGCGCCTGCGGGAGCGGCAGAAACCACCGTGAAGGAAGATGGCGTTGCGACGAAGATTGCCGTTTTCTCGGATGGGGACCTTGTCAGAAATGAAATTAACCCACGAACAGGACAGGCGTATGAGCTTGGTTTTGACCGTTATAACAACATAAAGTTTGCAAATAAAGAGTTGGCCATGAATACAATTCATTATTTGTTAGACTCGGAAGGCCTGATTAACGTACGCAGCAAGGAAATACAGCTGAGGCCACTAGACAAGGTGCGTGTGCGCGAAGAAAAGAGCTACTGGCAACTGCTTAACCTGGTAGTGCCTATTGTGTTGCTGGTAGTCTTTGGAACTGGCCGCTACTACCTGCGCAAGCGTAAATACGAACGTTTTTAGAATTTATACTTTTTCGCCTAAAATACTGCTAAATCACTATATTAGGTGGTGGCATAAATGCGATTTATTTATAACTTTGTCCAAATAACATTATAGATAGCATAATGAAATTTATCGTCTCTTCATCTGCTCTCCTGAAGCAGTTATCAAGTATAAACGGTGTGGTAACCAACAACCCTGTGGTGCCAATCCTGGAAAACTTCCTGTTCGAGATCAACAACAGCACGCTAACCATCACAGCCAGCGACCTGGAGACATCCATGATCACGCAGCTGCCGGTGGAGGCAAAGGAAAACGGCCGCATTGCCGCCCCAGCCAAGATCCTGTTGGAGACCCTGAAGAACCTTCCGGACCAGCCAGTTACCTTCACCATTGACGAGGAGACTTACACCATTGAGATCAGCTCATCGAATGGCCGATACAAGCTATCCGGGGAGAACGCTACGGATTTCCCGCGTGTACCTGTGGTACAGGGTGGCACTGCCATCGAGATTCCGTCTAATGTGCTTTCAAGAGCTATCAACAAGACCATCTTTGCGGTTAGCAATGATGAGCTTCGTCCGGCCATGACAGGTATCTTTGTGCAACTGCGCAACGACAACGTTACGTTTGTAGCCACAGACGGACACCGCCTGCTGCGTTACCGCCGCACCGACATTGCCACTAACCAGGATGCTTCTCTGATCATACCTAAGAAGGCTTTCATGCTGCTGAAGTCAACGCTGCCATCGGAGGCAACGGCTGTGCGTGTTGAGTTCAACAACTCCAACGCATTCTTCAGCTTCGACAACATCCGCATGATCTGCCGCCTGATCGATGAGCGTTACCCTGATTACGAAAATGTGATTCCGGTACAGAACCCTAACAAACTGGTGATCGATCGCCTGGACCTGTTAAGTTCTGTGAAGCGTATCTCGATCTACTCTAACAAAACAACACACCAGATCCGCCTGAAGCTTTCGGGCTCAGAGATGCAGGTGTCTGCCGAAGACCTTGACTTCTCTAACGAGGCGAACGAGCGTTTATCCTGCCAGTACGAAGGCGAGGACATGGAAATCGGTTTCAACGCTAAGTTCCTGATGGAAATGCTGAACAATATCGACTCTGATGAGATCTCATTTGAGCTTTCTACACCGAACCGTGCCGGCTTGTTAATGCCGATCGTGAACGAGGAGAACGAAAGTGTGCTAATGCTGGTAATGCCGGTAATGCTGAACAACTACGTTTAACACGTATAAAGTATAAAACAGAAGAAGGTGGGCCCGACAGCCCACCTTCTTCTGTTTTTAGGTAAGTGGTGGTTTCCGTTTTGTCTTCCGCACCTGTATAAACACCGGAAAGTGATCGCTTGGCCCTCCGAAATACGTTGTGCCGGAGAAGGTGGGCAATGGGGTGTCCTTGTACTTGCCGTACATGAATTTGATCTCGGTAGGATTGAAGATCTTGGCCGAGCCCCTCACATACTCAAGCCCATTTCCACTAACCAACGATTTAGATATGATGATCTGATCTAGCATCTTGAAATCGCCGCGGCTATGGTAGCTGCCAAGGCCGTTTACGTAGTGCATGTAAAATGTATTGAACAGTTCCTGTTTATAGTATGGGTTTGGCCTGCCAGTAGCCTTTAATACCTGCTCCATCACCGAGGATTTAGGCTCTGTGTCAAAGTCGCCCATTACAATAATGTTGGCATCAGGGTTTTTGGCCTGTATTGCGTTTATTTCCTTACGGAGTGTGGCTGCTGCATTGGGCAGCAGGCTGTTTTCCTGGCGGCCACGGCGTGTGTTGGCCCGTGCAGGCCAGTGGTTCAGGAACAGCGTTAAGGGCTCACCCTGCAGTTTACCGTTAACTTGTATAATGCCCTTACCTTTAAGGTTTTGGTCATAGTCAATCTTTATACTTTGCTTCGATTCTACCTTAAACAGATTGGGTTTATAGAGCAGGGCCAGGTCCAGGCCTTGTGCATCTTCTGATTCAAAGTGCACATATTCATACTTCATCTTGCGCAGTTGCGGCGTTTTAAGCAAATCCTGTAGTACAAGTGCATTCTCAACCTCCGTAAGACCAATTATGGCCGGGCCGTTTCCGCCTCCTATGCGTTCTATAGTGCTGGCCAGCTTTTGTACTTTGCGGTTATACTTTTCCTGGTCCCATTTCATGCTGCCATTCGGTGTAAAATTATTATCGGCAGTGTTGGGGTCATTTATCGTGTCGAAAAAGTTTTGCGTGTTGTAAAAGGCTATCGTATGAAGCTTGCCTTTTGAAGAAGGCGAAAGTACCCTGGAGCAGCCTAAAAGAGTGCTTAGGGTAAAAATGAGTAATAGAGTTTTTATTCCGTGGCGCATCGCGTAACTTTGTGCATCTATATGTTTAAAGCATAGTACGTGATATATATAGTATAAAGTTTAAAAACCGAGAAAATGAAAAAATCAGAGATATATTTCAGCATAGCCCTGGACGATAACCGTATCCCGGAAGCGATCAGCTGGAGAGCTACAGACGCAGGAGAGAAGATCCATTTTGCAAAGGCAATCAACATTTCGCTATGGGACCGTGATGAGGCCGGCACCATGAAGATTGACCTTTGGACAAAGGATATGCCTGTAGATGAGATGAAATACTTTTACGTGGACACCATTGGTGCCATGGCACAAAGTATAGCCACGGCTACAAGCGATAACGTGATGGCCCAGAAAATGCGCGCCCTTTGCGAAGACCTGATGAAGCACATCGAAGAGCAGCAGAAGAACAACACGAACGGTTAGTTTACAGCCCTTAAAGTATAAAAACAAAAGAGCCCCACATGTGGGGCTCTTTTGTTCTATTTAAAAATAGAAGCTTCTGGTTTAGTTCAGGCTAACTGATGTTGCCGGGGCAGCCTCGTTAACGGAAGCGGTCTGATTACCGTTTTCCTGCTGGTTAAGGCTAGCCATAAAATCTTTCTCGGTCTGGTTGTATACTTTACGGTCACCGAAGTACTCGTTATACTGCTTAGTGCTCAGTACGTTTTCTAATTGTACATCGCGCTCATTGCAGATCTCTTTGCACTTCAGGTCGATGATGGCCTGGTTGCCTGCAAACTCAGCTTCAACGGCCATCTTCTGGGCAACAACATCACTATTTATCTCTCTTATCTTGCGTGACTGGTAATTATTTAATCCCAGATCAACGATCATTCTGTCTGAAAGGTATTTTGCTCTTTGCTCAGCAACTACAGCAGTTTTCTTATCTAACTTTACTGTTTTCTTCGCGGTTGTCTTCGCACCACCGCCAGCAGCAGCAGTAAACACACATCCAAACATCATACAAGTCATTACCAGTAGCTTCTTCATTTCTTTATCCTTTTCTATAGTTTTATATTTAATTTCCCGATTTAAACTTACAACGTGGAGGGCTTTCAAAAAATTCCTGTATACGTTACAAATTATTTTCGTCTAATATAGTACAGATATTATGCCAAAAAAGGCTGATCTACCCTGTAAATCAGCCTTTTTTAAGAAAAAATAAGATATTTTACCACTCATTCATCCACATCATGGATTCTACTGGAGTAATGGTGCGGTTATTATACTTGGCGTTCTGTTTCTTATTGTAATAGTTCTCAATTCCGCCTTTTACCTCAAAGTATATTAACTGGCCGATCGGCATGCCATAGTATACCCTAACAGGCTGCGATACAGAGATCTCCAGTGTCCAGGTGTTGCAGAAACCTACATCGCCTTTTCCGGCTGTTGCATGTATGTCAATACCCAAACGGCCTACACTAGACTTACCCTCCAGGAAAGGCACATGGGCATGGGTCTCGGTATACTCCAGCGTAACGCCCAGGTACAGACGTCCCGGTTGCAGCACATAGCCTTCTTCCGGTATCTCAAATGTCTCGATCTCGTTGTGCTTGCGTGCGTCCAGCACCTCGTCTTTGTAAGTAGCCAGGTAGCGGCCCAGGTGAACATCGTAGGAGTTGGTGCCCAGGCAATCGCGGTTAAAAGGCTCCACCAGGATGGTGCCGTTCTCCATCTCCTCTAAAATCTGCTTATCAGTTAATATCATAAGGGTAAAAGTATACTAATGAGTAAATGTAATCAATTCAGGCCACAGTTTTGAGCGGCCTCAGCTGATTTGATCGATAATTAATGTGCTTGATTACAAGGCTTCTTTTAATGCTTCCAGATTGGCTTTAATATACTCGTCGGCTATACTTTCAGTGATGGCAGTGGACACAAACAACGCTTCGTACTGCGAAGGTGCCAGGTAAACGCCTCTCTGCAGCATGGCATTAAAGTAACGGCCGAAAAGGGCTGTGTCTGATGTCTTGGCGCTATCGAAATCGGTTACCGGCTGGTTGGTGAAGAACACGCTGAACATAGAGCCAACACGGTTAAGCGTAAAGTTTACGCCTAGCTCCTGCATGTTCTGGCGCATGCCATTTACAAGCTTGTCTGTAATGCTGTTAAGCTGCGTGTATACTTCAGGGTGCTCTTTCAGGTAGGTTAGCATGGCCATACCGGCAGCCATGGCAATTGGGTTACCGGATAAGGTGCCCGCCTGGTAAACAGGACCGGCCGGCGCCACGAAGTCCATTATCTCTTTTTTGCCGCCATAGGCACCCACAGGCATGCCGCCACCGATGATCTTGCCCAGTGTGCTCATGTCCGGGGTAACACCATATAGCTCCTGTGCACCACCCGGGGCCAAACGGAAACCTGTCATCACCTCGTCAAATATCAGCACGATCCCTTCCTGGTCGCATAGGGTGCGAAGGCCTTGCAGGAAACCTTCTGCAGGTGTTACCAGTCCCATATTGCCAGCCACTGGCTCCAGAATAATGGCAGCCACCTGGCCTTTGTTTGCTTCAACCAGCATCTTTACGGCATCCAGGTTGTTAAATGGAGCTGTCAGGGTATCATTAGCAGTACCTTTGGTAACGCCAGGGCTATCCGGCACACCAAGTGTAATGGCGCCACTGCCGGCCGATATTAGGAATGAGTCGCCGTGGCCATGGTAGCATCCTTCAAACTTAATTATCTTGTCACGGCCTGTATATCCGCGGGCAACGCGTATAGCCGACATGGTTGCCTCGGTACCGGAGTTTACCATGCGCACTTTCTCGATACTAGGCACCATGCTGACGATCAGTTCAGCGATCTCGATCTCTTTGCGGGTAGGCGCACCAAACGAAAGGGAGTTAGGTATAGCCTTTATCACTGCCTCTTGTACCACCTCAGCGGCATGGCCCAGGATCATCGGGCCCCATGAGTTTATAAAGTCGATGTAGCGGTTACCATCCTCATCATACATATAGGCTCCTTTTGCCGAAACCATAAAGCGCGGGTTGCCGCCTACTGCTTTAAAGGCACGCACAGGGGAGTTCACACCTCCTGGAATTGTGTTCTGGGCACGAAGAAAAAGGTCGTTGCTAACGGGTGCTTGTATCATATATCTTGTAAATCTTTTGTAATTCTTTAAAAAACAGGGTTTACCACGATCAGCTCAAGGTTTTCCAGCTTAGTGATGGGAACATACTGGTTATCGTGGCGAACTTCGTTCTTGCCGCCCTGGTCAGCGTAACCGATGCCAGTGTAGAGCACACCTGGCTTCACGTTGCTGTTCTGTAGCTGCTGGTTAAACTGCGGGCCATACTTCTTCAGCATCTGCCCGAAATAATACATCATCTCAAAGCCGGCATAGGCAAAAGGAGAGGGCGTTAAGTTATACTTGCTCACATACTTTTTGCGGAACCAGTTGTTGCCCGGGTTTTGCTTGTTAATATACTTTGGGCTGATGAAGTATACTTCCAGGTTGTCGAGTTGGCGCAGTGTTATCTGGTTTATTTCCAGCCACTTGTCATAGGTGATGATAGGCAGCTTCGGGGCTTTGCTTTGCACGGCGCTGGTGGCATTTACCGCAGCCGTCATTTTATCTGAGAAGACGGCAATATGCCCAAGTTCTTGCAGGTTAAGGCCATTGAACAGGGTGGCCGTTGCCGTGGTCTGGGCAGAGTTTATCTTGCGATAGGTTCTGACCTTACCCCCTAAGCGGATATACTCCTGGCGGTAGTACCGCGCAAACGTGGTATCGTCCCTGGACTCTTCGAACAAGATCGTAGCCACCTTAGGAGAGAAGTTTTGGTAAGCGTATGCGGCAGCCTGCCTGGCCTGCGTTGCTATTGATGCCTCGAACAGGAACGTGTTTGTATTACCACGTACCATTTCCGGGTCCTGAGAAAGCGGATTGATCACGTTGATGTTATTTTGGGCGGCATAGCGGGCCGCTACCTTCGCCGTTGACTTGTACAGCGGTCCAATGATCAGGTCCATCTGCTTCAGTTCAGGCAAATCCAGCACGCGCTTCACGCTCATGGTGTCGGCACCGGTGTCGTAAGTATACAGGTTGATATTTATGTCCTGCTTCTGAAGCGAGTCCTGGGCAAGTTTAATACCTGCATAGAGGTCTGTTACAAACTGGCTGGAGCGTGCGGTTTGCTTGTAGTCCTGGTTAAGCTGAAAGGGGAGGAGTAATGCCACGTTGTAGCCTTTCTCACGAAGCACATCTTTATTTAAATAGCGGCTGCGGTCCAGGTTATGGCGTGATACCAGCGTTTCCAGCAACTCCCTGTCCTGTGTGCGGTACCAACCCCCGATCAGCTTATTGGCAAAGGCCTGGGCCACTTCCTTGTCCTTGGGGAAGCGCTGCACCAATTGCTCAAAAGCGGCCCTGTCGTTCAGGCTGCTCAGGTAAAAACGTTTCAGGTTACCGGCATCGGCTGCCAGTGGCGTGCCTTGTAACTCCTGTAACTTGCTGATACCACGCTGGTATTCTCCCTGCTCAAGCAACACATTGGCCAGCAGGTAGTCCGCCTCGTTCATACCATACCAGTTGGGGTGCTGGTTCTGCAGTTGCAGCAGCATGTCGTATGCCTCTTTCAGTTTATTGCCTTTAAATGCGGCAAGTGCATACAAGTAGTTAGCCTCGGGTGCATAAGCTGAATTGCTGCTGATAACCGGCCTTAACTCGGCCATGGCCTGGTCGTACTTTTGCTGCTGCAGCAGTATTTTACCATTGCTGTAAGCTATGGCCGGGTCCTGTACCTGTGCCTGCGCGGGCATTGCCAGTACTACCAGCAGCATTAAGCCAGCAATTTTTTTCAAGAAGCTAGAGTTCATACTTTCATGATTTCTGAATGAGCGAATGAGTGGCCTGGTGAATCGTTAAACTATTTAATCCACTGGGCCACTCATTCAAAGATCAATCCATTATACTTATTCCCACTCAATAGTGGCTGGTGGTTTAGAGCTGATGTCGTACACCACGCGGTTTACGCCTTTCACCTTGTTGATGATCTCGTTGGATACATCTGCCAGGAATTCATACGGTAAACGACTCCAATCCGCTGTCATGCCGTCTATACTTGTTACGGCGCGCAGGGCCACCACATTTTCATAGGTACGCTCATCACCCATCACACCAACCGACTGAAGCGGCGTAAGTATAGCGCCTGCCTGCCATACTTCGTCATAAAGTCCGTCTTTTTTCAGGTTGTTGATGAAGATATGGTCTACCTGCTGCAGGATGTTTACTTTTTCCGGGGTTACATCGCCAAGTATACGGATGGCCAGACCCGGACCCGGGAACGGGTGGCGGCCAAGTATAGCATCATCTATTTTAAGTGCCTTGCCCACCAAACGAACCTCGTCTTTAAACAAAGTCTTCAGTGGCTCAACAACTTTCAGTTTCATAAAGTCTGGCAAACCACCCACGTTGTGGTGCGATTTAATAGTAGCAGAAGGCCCTTTCACGCTCATCGACTCAATAACATCCGGGTAGATGGTGCCCTGTGCCAGCCACTTCACATCCTCTATCTTGTGCGATTCTTCGTCGAACACCTCAATAAATACCCTGCCGATGGCTTTGCGCTTCTGCTCTGGGTCTGAAATACCGGCCAGTGCCGAGTAGAATTTATCCTTAGCGTCAACGCCTTTTACATTAAGGCCCATGTGCTTGTAAGAGTCCAGCACCTGCTCAAACTCATTTTTGCGCAACAGGCCATTGTCCACGAAAATACAGTACAGGTTCTTGCCAATTGCCTGGTGAATCAGCATGGCAGCCACGCTGGAGTCCACGCCGCCTGACAGGCCAAGCACCACTTTATCATCGCCTAGCTGCTCTTGCAGATCAGCTACGGTGGCATCTATAAATTGCTCGGAGGTCCAGTCTTGCTGGCAGCCGCAGATATGCACCACAAAGTTGCGAAGCAAGGTTTTGCCTTCTTCGGAGTGCGTTACCTCCGGGTGGAACTGGATACCATAGGTTTCCTGTCCGCGCAGTTTGTAGGCGGCCACGCGCACACTCTCTGTGCTGGCAATTACCTCGAAGTTCTCAGGAGTATCCTTAATGGTATCGCCATGCGACATCCATACTACAGAGCCTAAAGTAAGTTCTTTCAGGAGCTTGTCGTGGTTGTGCAACTCGCTTATGCGTGCACGGCCATACTCTCTGATAGTAGATGGCATAACCTCGCCACCAAGTTCGTGCGCCATTAGCTGAGCGCCATAGCAAACACCAAGCACCGGAACATTGCCTAAAAACTGGTTCAGATCTATGGTAGGGTGTTCGTGGTCACGTACGGAGCATGGGCTACCTGAAAAGATCACACCCTTTACATCTTCTGCAAGGGCTGGAACATTGTTGTAGGGGTATATTTCGCAATATACGTTTAGCTCGCGCACCCTTCTGGCAATTAGCTGGGTGTATTGGGAGCCAAAGTCGAGGATGAGAATTTTTTCTGGCATGTGCAAAGGTAAGGCTGTTTTATAGTATTTGCCAATAGAATCTGTTTTTATTGGTTGTGGGGTTTTGGTGGGGGAGTGCCGTGTATACTTATACTTGAGCTATTCTATCGAGCTTGCTTTTTTCCTCAGCCCCACTTGCCTATCGTTTCATATTATAGTTTGGTGCCCTCAAGGCCGGGTGGCCTCGCCTTCGGGCATCGCGCTACACCGTCTTCCTGCCCTCGTACCTCTGGCTGCCTCACTCCGTTCGTCACCGGAACCCGCTAAAGCGCTCAACCCAAAGGCTGGGATTGACACTTCTTGGTTAAAGCCTTCTGCAATTGGCATAAAAGTATAAAACAGTAATAGCAGAAACTCCCCCTCCTTGGACAATCGAGAACGAGAGTTCGAAGATTGCGAGCGTAGCTCTGAGGGGATAAAGGGGTGGTTTGACCCAGTAATACCAGACACTCGCAGGAGCTTCGCACGCTGCGAGGTCTTTTAACTCTGGCATTTTTGAGGGGCGAACGACCTGTCCGAGGGCGGCATGAACAATGAAACTTACATCTCAATTCAGCAATGGCCTAGACTCCCCTCTTGCAGACTAGCCCAATCGAGCGATTTGAGCTAGCAAGTGTAACTCTTAGGGATGTGTCAATCGTTCACTGAAAATCCCCCTCCTGTTGTTAGGAGGGGCTAGGGGAGGTAAATTCCGCTCTCGAGAGGGGCAGGGGTGTGTCAATCGTTTCCAGAAAACGCACAAGCGAGTCTGGAGACTCGCACCCACTTGGCGGCACCAGCTGGATGCTGGCGCAAGTAAACCAGTAAATATGAAAGCTCCCTCTCCATTTCCCGCCTTTTAATTGTTGGTGGTTTCACCAACAATTAAAAGGCACTGGCTATTATACTTGCTGGTGAGAACACGCAGCAAGGGCAGAAGTCCCTTTCCTGGTTTGGGGTAAGGGGCCCTCGACAAAAGGAGGGGCTAGGGGAGGTAAAGGGTGAAGCAGTTCCAAAAAATCCCGTCCATCCACTAATCCTGCAAATCCTGATTCTGAAAAGAGATTTTTTTCTCCCTGATCATCAGGGTAAAAGCCCTTTGAGTACTTGAAAAGTATACTTTAAAAACATATTTGTTTGCATTAAATCAAATTGTTCGTACCTTTGCAACGGCAAATCGGCACGGCCAGCTCCCGCTGAATTCCCCCAGGACCGGAAGGTAGCAAGGGTAGGTGGTTGTAGCGGCGCGATGTCGGTTTGCCACTTTTTTTTGCCCTTACCCCAAAGGGGCTCCTCTCCGTCAAATTTCCAGCTATTACTTTCCGGATTCTCAATTAATGCGTTAGATTTGTAGGCATAATCTACTACACTTCAGCATTATGAAATTCTTTATCGATACTGCAAACCTGCAGGAAATTCAGGAAGCGCACGACTTAGGCGTTTTGGATGGCGTAACCACTAACCCATCTTTGATGGCGAAAGAAGGTATTTTCGGCCACGACAATGTAATGTCGCATTACAAGCAGATCTGCGAGATCGTAGACGGTGACATCAGCGCTGAAGTTATCGCCACTGACTTTGAGGGCATTGTGCGTGAAGGCGAGTTGCTTGCCGAACTGCACCCGAACATCGTGGTAAAGGTTCCTATGATCCGCGACGGCGTGAAGGCTATCCGCTACTTCAGCGAAAAAGGCATCAAAACAAACTGTACGCTGGTATTCTCTGCCGGTCAGGCTCTATTGGCTGCTAAAGCCGGTGCCACATACGTGTCTCCGTTCATTGGCCGCCTGGATGATGTTTCTACGGACGGTTTAGCCCTGATCGAACAGATCGTGCATATCTATGGTAACTATGGCTACCAGACACAGGTGTTGGCCGCCTCAGTGCGCCACGTAATGCACCTTGTGCAGTGCGCTGAAGTGGGTGCAGATGTGGCAACCTGCCCGCTTAAAGTGATCACTGGCCTGCTGAAACACCCGCTTACAGACAGCGGACTTGAGCAGTTCCTGGCCGACCACGCAAAAGGGAATAAGTAATTCCCAATTATGAATTAAGGATTATGAATTATGAATGGTGCAGTGGATAGTACTGCGCATTTGTAATTCATAATTCATAATTTAAAATTCATAATTCAAAAAGAGATGTACATCATCAAAGTAAAAGGCAAGGCAAAAATTCCGGATTATATTCAGCTTCGGGATGATAATTTTGTGCTAATTGCTTATTTTAGAGCCGACAGACCTCTGAAGAACCTGGACCGTTATGGGTTGGAGGGGAAAGAGGATGCGCTTGCTGCCCTTATCGAATCGCTTGAATTTGGTAAGCTTCAGAAATTAGAGATTTAAACCCTTATATGAATTTTTCTACTTCACCAGTAGTATCGCTTCGCGAAGTTGCTATTTATCAGGATGTGCATACAATTCTCAGCAATGTCAATTTTGATATTGAAAAAGGAGAGTTCGTGTACTTAGTGGGGCGTACCGGAAGTGGAAAAAGCTCATTGCTGAAAACCTTGTATGCAGACCTGCCTTTGCTGACCGGCGCTGCAACGGTTTCAGATTTTAATCTATCAAAGCTGCCTAAAAAGCAGGTGCCTTACCTGCGCCGCAAGATCGGTATCATTTTCCAGGATTTTCAGTTGCTTTTCGACAGGACCGTTGCTGAGAACCTGCTGTTTGTGCTTCGTGCTACCGGCTGGAAAGACAAATCCAAAATAAAACAGCGTATCTCTGAAGTGCTGATGCGTGTTGGCCTGGATGCTGCTGCGTCTAAAATGCCGCACCAGCTATCGGGGGGTGAGCAGCAGCGTATTGTAATTGCGCGCGCATTGCTGAATGAGCCTGTTATACTTTTTGCCGATGAGCCTACCGGTAACCTGGACCCAATGGTTGCCGACGGCATCATGAAACTGTTCGAGGAGATCAACAACAGCGGTACAGCTATTCTGATGGCCACACACAACTACGAGATCATTAACCGCTACCCAAAGCGCGTGCTTAAATGTGAGAATGGCAAGGTACTGGATTCTAAGGTGGAGCAATTTGCATTAACAAATGGTTACTGAGGTATCCATACTCATACCTGTTTATAACCAGGATGTAACGGCGATGGTGCACACACTGATAGCCCAGTGTAAGCGTTTAGCCATTCGTTACGAGATCCTGCTTTACGACGATGGCTCGGATGAAGAAATAAAAGCCATTAACCGGCCACTTGCCAGGCAAAAAAAAGTTGTTTACCTCGAGTTGCCTTCCAACATAGGCAGGGCAGCCATCCGCAACAGACTTGCCACCGATGCCCGCTTCGATTACCTGTTAATGCTGGACAACGACTGCTTGCCAGTTTCGCATAATTTCCTTTACAACTATTTAGTTGCCGGCCACAAAAGCGAAGTAGTCATTGGCGGGATCGTATACGTGTCTAAAGCGCCGGAGCGGCCTTACAGGTTGCATTGGAAGTATGGCAAACTGCGTGGTTCCAAAAGTATGAAGGAACGGCAGCTTAACCCTTACGCGGATATTTACCTGTGCAATGCCTTTATCAGGAAAGATATTTTTCTTCACTTCCCGCTGCGCGAGAAACTAAAGCGGTATGGCCACGAAGACACTGTTTTTGCCCAGGAGCTGAGGTATAACCATATCCACATCAAGCATATTCACAACCCGGTGGTGCACCTGGGGCTGGAGCAAACGCCTATCATGCTGGCCAAAACCTACCAAGCCGTAGATAACCTCGTGCAGCTTTACCAGGATGGGGAAGCCCTGAATCAGATCAAACTTGTAAAGTCTTTTGAGGTATTGAACGAGCTCAGGCTTGTGAAGGCCTATACCCTGGTGTTTTCTACCCTGGAAAGGCTGGTGCGCCATAACCTCAATTCTGCTAACCCCAACCTGCTGCTTTTTGACCTATACAGGCTATACCTGTTTGGGCGCAAAGTAAAGCAGGTAACCAACCGGGTATTAGTACCTGCTTAGGCAGGTGTTGCAAATCTTTTCCTGATCTCCAGGTACTTGTCTGTTGCCTCCTTGATTCTGTTACTATCTGCTGCACTTAACTGGCTTGCCAGTTCATCTTTTCTGTTATTCAAGGCTGCCCACCAACCCTCCACCAGGTTCCATTCTTTTCCTTCAAATTCTACGGCTAAGGCTTCAAGTTTTTCTACAAATCTGTTGTAAACTGCAGGTAGTTCAGCAGCGGTTATCGGGCTCAGGTCGTCGGCACTGACAGGCAAGCCCAGCATTTCTTCGCGTAGCCTGTAGCGGCGGCTCACATCCTGGTAGCGTTGCTCACGTTTTTCCATCGCACTTGCATAGCGTGTGTCCAGGTCTTCAATCTCTGCTTGCCTGGCTTCGTCGTAGGTATCAAACTGGTCGCGCACTCTTTTTTCCCTTGCTTCATACTGTTGCATCAAATCTTCAGACTCTGTTTCCCAAATCACTGTGTCTTCGATTGCCTTTCGCATGGCCCTTAGTTCAGTCTCGGTAAGGTCAGTGGTTGAGACTGTTTCTGCTTCCATTACAAAGTCCCGGTATTCAGCAAAAGCCTGTTCTGCATCGTCTTCTGTTTCTTTCGTGTTGCATGATACAAACATCAGGGTAGGTAAAATAACGAGCAGGAGCGTCAATGTTTTTCGCATAGTATCTATGTTTTTGATGAACAGTAATCTATAACGCAGGGCATGGGCTATGGTTTCTGAGGAATGCTTTTGACTTTGTATGCTGGTTTTAAGGCAGAAATAAAAGCTTTACTTATCTTTGTTAAAGCGCACATCAGTAACCTGCAGCATGGAAGATATAAAAATGGTAGACCTGAAAGCCCAGTATGCGAAGCTAAAGCCAGAGCTTGACGCCGCATTCGGGGCCGTGATGGAAAGTATGGAGTTTATTAACGGGCCACAGGTAAATAATTTTGCCCGCAGCCTGGAGCAGTACCTGCAGGTGCGCCATGCTATCCCGTGCGCCAATGGCACCGATGCCCTGCAGATAGCGCTGATGGCACTGCAACTGCCTCCGGGGGCTGAGGTTGTCGTGCCTTCTTTTAATTATGTGTCGGGGGCTGAGGTGGTGGCTTTACTTGGCCTGAAACCTGTGTTTGCTGATGTGCTGGCAGATACCTTCACCATAGACCCAAACTCAGTAAGAAAAGTAATATCGGAAAAGACTTCCGCCATTATTCCGGTGCATTTGTTTGGACAGGGGGCTGCTATGCAGGAGATCATGGAGCTGGCACACGAGCATGACTTATATGTGATCGAGGACAATGCCCAGTCGCTGGGTGCGGTGTACGTGAAACCCGATGAGCATGAAGTAAAGCTTGGTACGATCGGTCATATAGGCACTACCTCATTTTTCCCTTCCAAACCGCTTGGTGGCATGGGGGATGGCGGTGCGGTTTTCACGAATGATGATAAACTGGCAGAGGAGATCCGAAAAATTGCCAACCACGGACAGTCTGAAAAGTATAAGTTCTCTACAGTTGGGGTAAACTCGCGTCTGGATACTTTGCAGGCGGCTATGCTTGATGTGAAGATCAAGTATGTGGACGAGTACAATGTTGCCCGCCAGGAAATTGCTCGTTTCTACGATAACGCCTTTGCCGAGACTGCTGCCGTTCAGGCGCCTCATCGCGCACCGTACAGTTCGCATGTCTATCACCAGTATACCATAACCGTTGCCCCGGAACTACGGGATGGTTTAAAAGATCACCTTCGTGATAACTTTATACCAAGTATGGTATATTACCCCGAGCCACTGCACCTGCAGGAGGCATATACTTACCTGGGCTATAAAGCAGGTGATTTTCCGGTGTCGGAGCTATTGAGTAAAAGTGTTTTGTCGCTTCCCATGCACTCCGAACTGAAAGAAGACCAGCTTTCTTATATATGCCAGCATGTGCTGGATTTTGTGAAGCGTCATGCGTAAAGTTACTGATATAGCTGTACGGTTCGCCGTGATCGGGGTGGGGCACATTGGCCGGCGCCATGCCCAGCTAATTTCCGATAACCCGGAAGCGGAACTGGTTGCCCTAATCGATAACCGGGAGGGATTTTTAACAGAACAGGACTTTGAGGGCATTACCCGGTTTGAGAGCCTGAAGGCTTTTATACTTTCAGGAATACGGACAGATGTGCTATGCGTGTGCACGCCCAATTACATGCACCATCCGCATACGGTGCAGGCGCTTGCGGCAGGTTTGCATGTGGTTTGCGAAAAGCCAATGGCCCTTAAAACAGCGCATTGCCAAGAAATGATTACTGCCGCAAATGCCACTGACCGCCATATTTTCTGTGTGATGCAGAACAGGTATAGTCCGCCGGCGGTGTGGTTAAAGCAAGTGGTAGAGAGTGGCGTGTTGGGAGAACTTTACCATGTGCAGGTGAACTGTTTCTGGAACCGCGATGAACGTTACTATTTGCCAGGTGGCTGGCGCGGAACCACTGCTCAGGATGGTGGTACGCTTTTCACCCAGTTCAGCCATTTCGTGGACATGCTGTATTGGCTTTTTGGCGATATCTCCAACATTAAAGGGCTATTCCGGAATAATAACCACGCAGGCTTAACCGAGTTTGAGGACAGCGGCTACCTGCAGTTTGAGTTTGAGCAAGGCGGCTTCTGCACCTTCAACTACACCACTTCAGTTCACTCCCAGAACCTAGAGAGCAGCATCACCATCATTGCCGAAAACGGAAGTATAAAAGTGGGAGGGCAATACATGAACAGCGTGGAATACTGCGACATCCGAAATTATACTTTACCAGCGTTACAGCCTTGCCAACCGGCCAATAACTACGGGCATTATACCGGCAGCGCCGCCAACCACCAGTATATTTTTGAGAACGTGATCAGCACGCTGCGAAATGAATCAACGGCTACCACCAACGCCCACGACGGACTGAAAGTAGTTGAGATGATCGAGCGTATGTATGCTTTAAAGAAAGCAGGCATTAAACTATAGTTTCCAGCCAGTTGTGCTGTACACGATCTTCCGTAGCCAGTCATTCATAGCAGGATATACTTTCAGGCCAACTGTCAGGCCACCGTATATTGCTGTTATCAGCAGAGAGCGCACGATAATATCCAGAAACACATTGCCCAGGTATGGTAACAGGTAGGAAACTGCCAAAGCCACACCGGCGATCACGGTTATCGTTACAGAGCTCCATGCAAACGGCTGAATTTTATATGCCCACTGCACGAAGAAAAGACGGGTCAGGTTTATCACCACATACGAGATCATGGAGGCCAGTGCGGCGCCCTCAATGCCATACAGCGGAATAAAGATATAGTTCGTCCAGATGGTGAGTCCGGCCAGCACCACGTTAAACAGCAGGTCCCATCTATACTTTTCTGAGGTAGCCAGGATGATGCCGTTGATGCCGGTGGCAAGATCCACGATACGCGCCATGGAAAGGAATAGCACCACATACTTGCCGGCACTATAGGTCTCAGGCATAAAAGAGTAGAGGTTATCGATATTGGCCCAGATGCCAACGAACAACAGCAAACCCACGATCATGTTGATGATGGTGATCTGCTTATAAAGCTGCTCCATCTTCACCATGTTCTGCTCTTTCCAGTACTCAGCCACCTGCGGGAAAGCGATCTTGAAAATGGACCTTGCCGGCGCCATGATCACGCTGGTCATGAAGAAAGCCGTAGTATAAATACCGTTGTCGCTAAGGCTGTAAGAGCCGATCATAACCTGGTCTACGGTGGTGATGATTGTTACAGAGATATTGCCCAGGAAGGTGAAAAAGCCATAGTATAGCATCTCACGCAGCGGTATCAGCTTCAATCCTGACCAGTCCGGAAGTATAAATAATTGCTTCAGCCAAAAAGTATAAGCAATCAGCACCACTGCAATCACGGAGTTAACGCCGATGTACAACTGCACAAACTCATGAAAATCTACCCAGCCAAAAGCATAGACCGAGATAAGCAGCGTAGTAAGCACCCTTAGCAGAAACTCCTGTACAAACGAAGAAATAATGGTCTTGAAAAGGGATCGCAGGTAGGCTGTGAACAGGTTAAATAGCAGCGTGAACAGCGACAGCGGGATGATGTAGTAATAGTAGTCGATCAGCAGCCTGGAGCCCTCGCCGTCGTAGTAGTCCATTACCAGCGGCTTGAACAACACAAACAGCCCAGAAACCACAGCAAAGCCCACCATGGGCACAGCCAACAGCAGAAACAGAAAGCCGTGGTGCTTTTGCTCTTTATTCCGGAAATAAGGGAAATAGCGCACGCTCATGTTCACAAACCCAAGGGCCGAGAACTGGGCAAACATCATCGAAATTGAAATGAGTAAACGCGTAAGACCCACCTGCTCTTCTTCCAGGAAATTAGGGAAAAGAAGTATGGTGTTGACATACCCTATTAGAATGCCGGCATAGGAGATAACCGTGTTCCAGATGCCTTCGCGCTGTAATGTTTTACTCATTGGCTAAGTTGAAACCGCAAATAAGTAAAAAGTTTAGAGTTTTATGGGGTAAAGGCATTTGTAAAGTGTACTTTGTTTTCGAATTGAGATTGGAATTGTACTTGTCATCCCCCTGCCCCCTTCAAAGGGGGACATTCTGCACGAGTAATTTTTATTGAAATACGATTGCTGATAAAGTCCCCCTTTGAAGGGGGCAGGGGGATGATTTACATATTCACGGTCAGAACCTGAAAATAAAAATGGATACAAGTTGATTAGGCACTATATATTCATACTTTCCTTGCCCAAACTTTCAATGGCTTTTACGGTGTCAGCTGCTTCCGAGCAGGTTAAGAAGGTTGAGCCTTCTGATTGCAACTTTGCCATGATCTGTTCCAGCACTTGGCGCCAGGTAGGAGCGCCTTTAGCCACCGGGTACTCGGAGTAAGCAGAGAAATTCTCGTTGTGCCAGAGTAAAGTAAACAAACCACTAAATTTAACCACTTCATCTATTACCGGGACCACCGCCTCAAAAGCCTTATCAGATTTCAAGCCCAGGTAATTTATACTATAGAGGGTGGTGTCCATGAGTATAAGTGGCAACTCTAAAAAGCTGGCTGCTTTTCTGGTGCTGAAGTCGAAAGGGTAAAATGGGTGGCAGAACGAGTTCCGGAAGCCGAAGTGCTCTGAAAAACCGAGGCTAGAATCATACTCCAGCCTGCTTTGCTGCAGCACCTGCTCTGTATTTTCGGGTTGGTAGCATAAGTAGTGAAAACGATTGCCTTTTACCTGAACCGGTATTTTCCGCTGGTCGGCCTTAAGCTGTACCAGGTCGTTAGAAGTGCCAAAGCTGCCATGCAGGGCAACCTCATGTTCCGTTTCTGCCAGTGCTTTGATCTGCTTTTGGTATTTTGGCTTGGTAATGTCGTAGTCAGCGTTTGGGTAACCGTTGTAGTATTGGTCGCTTGGCAAGAAAAACAGTGTTGCTTTTGCCCCATACTTTTCGGCAAAGGCTCTAACCTCTGCCAGGTTATTCCAGGCATCTTTTCCCACTGCTTTCTTTGCCAGCAAAGCAGCCACTGTTTTAAAGTCAGTTTCCTTAAAAGCCTGTTTACCTGCCACACGCCATGCGCTGTGCAGCCTGTCTATGTCGCTGGTAAGGCAGGTGGCAAACCTGTGCTGTCCCCAAAGCTTTTGGCTCAGGTCGGTGTTGTATACTTTCTCCAACACCTCTTTCAGGATATCAAAGTAATAATTAACGACAGGTTTTGTGATAAAGCCATACTTTGCCTGCACGCTGGCCTTGTAAGTATAGCGCCTGAATTTGTCGCGCTCCGGGCCATAATACTCCTGCCATCCGCTAAGCAGATAAAAGGCAGAGGCTATGATGTCGTAGTTTATACTTGCCGTTCCATCGGCGTGGTACGTGATAAGTTCCAGCTCGTTATCGGCATCAAAGAAGAATGGAATTTTCTCTCCTTTCCACTCGCGCCACACCACTTGTTGTGGCCTGGGGCGCTTCTGCTCAAAGAAACCGCCATCATACTTACGAATGCTCACGCGGCTCTTATGAATAAGGTCTTCCTGGGTACTATAATGGATGGGTAATTCCGTTGCCTTCGGGTGAAGAAGGTGAAAATGCCTGAGGATGTAATTTAACTGGTACAAAGCTATTTAATGACTTCGAGCAAACCCTTGCATTAAGTTAGGGAATGGCTGCTTATAAGTAAATAAAAGTGTTAGATCGGCTGGTACATTTTTGCAACAACCGGAGAGATAACGAGCTAATTGTCAAATAGATTTTAGTTTGGCCTTAAAAATTTTGAATTAGTGCGTAATGTGAAATTGAAAAGGAGAATATCACCACTTAGGCTTCTTTCCAATCTTAAAATGTGAAGCAAACCAATTTAGAATCCGGTTTTTTTTTAAGGCTTCTCGTTGAAGATAAACGCTTTGATCAACTTCAATGCCAGCTCACCGCTTTTTCCATCATACACGGTCCCAACAGTTGCGTTAAAGTATTTGGCACGCAAGTATACTTCTGGCTTACTGTGGAGATGCTGACGAATCAATTGGTGCAGATCATCAAACGTAACAGCCTCTTCTACCAGTCCCTTGTCAATAAAGCCATAGTAATCGTGCAGCTGCTGGTTGCGGTTCATGTTGAAGTAGATAGACCAAACATTAAGCAACACGGCCTCTAGATGAATGCCGGAGTTACCGCTGAGCAGAGCGTCTATACTTTTCAGAAACTCGAAAGTAGGTTCTTGGCGGCTATCCGAAAAGGTGATGTTGGGCAAAGCTGGAAGTAATGCCTTAAAGTCGCGTGTTTCGCGCGGGTGGGGACGAAGTATAAATGCTACCTCCGGGAAATCCTGTGCCAGCTGACCAACCGTGTGTACTACCTCTTCTGTGGCATCCATCAGGTTACAGCCTATGCCAATCCGTTGTATACGTTGGTTGTGGTTTCGGAAAGGCACAAAGGCATCGGCTTTGGGCATGCCCACCAGCTCAACACGACCTGTAATCGGACCACACAATTTATACTTGTCCAGCGCATCCTGTCCCTCTAGCAGGCTCAGGTCATACTCCAGTGGCGGAAAAATAGAGCTTACGCTGGCATGTTGGATGTAAGCGGTTTTAATGCCTAAGCTTTTTGCAGCCAGCAGCATGGCACGGGCATCGGCGTTGTGGTCGTTGGCAAAAACGATGGCGGCCGGTTTATACTTTTGTAGCTTGCTGCGGTATACTTCATAAAAGCCAATGGCATCGTAAAGTATATCTGTAAAACGCTTGGTACTGGCTTTTTTATATTTCAGAAACTCAAAATAGACCGGCAGGAATTTATAGTAATACAGAATTTTACGACGCAGCGAAATACGGTTTACCGCATGCTTATACTTGCCAATGTTTTTGCTCTGGCCGGCTACGAAAACGGTATCAGGTAAACCCTCTTTCAGGAAGTGCAGGCTATCGTAATTGTTCTGGCTTACCACATACAGCCATACTTTGCCTTTAAGTTTGTCCGGCTGCTCTACCTGCTTGAACAGGTTGCCCACGAGGCGCACCAACGTATAAACCACCATTCTGAGCAGGCGCTTACCAGGCGTAGCGGGGGACACGGCGGCTTTGGCACTTTCAGGTAGCTTAAGGAAGCCTTCCGAGAAGTGCAGGTGAAGGATGTTGCTATAGATGGCGTACCATTTGCCCATAGCTTATATCATGTCCCAGCTTAATGGCGTGCCGGCCTTTATACTTTTGGAGGCAGGTATGCCCAGAATCTCCTCGTAATGCTTCGGCGCAAGGCCAAGGCCCGGACGTATGACGCGGATGTTCTCTTTGGTGAACGGCTCACCTGCGGCGATGTCTTTGGCAGCGTACACGGAGCGCTTGAACAGGCGGCTCTTTTCCTCGGCCCGCTGCACCCCGTACTGCACATGCCCCAATGCCTGCCACGCCCTTTCCGACTCCACGACCAGGGACTTCAGCTCCTGCGGCTCCAGCGAGAAGGCCGAGTCAACGCCGCCATCGGCCCTTAAAAGGGTAAAGTGCTTCTCGATAACTGTTGCGCCCAAGGCCACCGCGGCCACGGCAGCACCCACGCCCATGGTGTGGTCCGAGAGGCCCACCTGCACGCCGAACAGCTCGCGCATGTGCGGGATGGTGGCCAGGTTGGTGTTCTCCGGTGTAGAAGGGTAGGTGCTGGTGCACTTCAAAAGTATAAACTGCTCACAACCGGCCTCGCGCAGCACGCGCACGGCCTCGTCCAGTTCGGTTAAAGTTGCGGCACCTGTGCTCATGATCACGGGCTTGCCTGTTGCGGCTACCTTGCGCAGCAGCGGGTGGTCGGTGTTCTCAAAAGAGGCGATCTTATACACCGGTGCATCCAGTTTCTCCAGAAAATCCACGGCGGTTTCATCGAAAGGGGAGGAGAAGGCGATCAGGCCCCTTTCCTTTGCTCTCTCGAATATCGGCTTGTGCCACTCCCATGGGGTATAGGCCTCCTTGTAGAGGTCGTACAGCTCACGGCCCTTCCACAGTGAGTTCTCATCCTCGATGGTGAAAGCGCCGGGCAGGGTCATGGTATCGGCAGTATAGGTCTGCAGCTTGATGGCGTCGGCACCCGCGTCGGCGGCGGCATCCACGATGGCCAGGGCACGCTCCAGCGAGTGGTTGTGGTTGCCCGACATCTCTGCGATGATAAACGGTTTATGCGTGGGGCCAACCAGTCGGCCCGCGATATTGATATCTTTGATCATGGTTTCTCTCTAAAGTTTTAAACAGCCAGCACAAAGCGGTAAGCCTGCGGGAATTTCGGGGCCGGTGTGTCCAGGCTGAAGCCAGCCTTCTCAAATGCCCGGACAGAGGCGATGTTTTCCCGCTGCACCAATCCCTCAATGAGTCTAACCGTAGGTTTCTGCCGTAGCAGCTTTGCTACCCCGCGCTGCAGGATAATGTGTCCCAGTCCCTTGCCCCTGAACCCGGCACCTATCAGGTAACTGATGATGGCCTTTCCGTCCTCTATCTCGAAGCGGATATGCGCAGCCGGAACCCCGTTGCTCTCTGCAATATACAGCTTTGCCTGCTCATCTTCCAGCTTTGTATGCAGCCAGCGGGTATGGCTTTGCAACAGGATGGGGTTTTGGTTGAAGGACTGTTTTCTTACATCCGGGTCGTTTGCCCAGTCGAATAGCAGCATCAGGTCGTCGGGGGTTGCTTCACGCATGCTTATGCTTGCCGCCAGGGCCATACTTTCAAACGCCTGCCGCAGCCTTTCCCCGGACTTGCCATCGAAGTAAATACGCTGGGCCTTTACCATTGCCTTGAAGCTGCCGCTAACATCAGATTGCAACACCTCTACCAGCTGCTCATACTTATATGCCACTCCGTTTTGGGTAAGAAAAGTATAAAGCCCGGCCTGGTTATCGGCGGTTTGCAGTACGAACGGCAGGCCACCTACGGAGGCATACTCGTAAGACACCCCACTGGCGGAAGTGACGGCCACGGCGCAGTTTTTCATGAGCTTGCTCAGCGCCTCTGCATCCAGGTTCTGGTGCAGTTTATACTTCTTCTTGCCAGCCATCCAATGCTCCAGTGCCTGGGTATGCTTGTAAGCACTGCCAACAACAATCTCCACCTTGTCTATCACAACGAACTTCTCCAGCTCTTTAGCGATTCGCAAGGTATGGTTGTCTGGGTCAGCGCCCCCAAGGTTCAGGAAGAGGTGCAGGCCACTTGCCGGAAACTCCCTTTTGGCCCTTGCGGCTTTTATAAACGGAGGGCGAAGCAATGCATACTTTGGGCCCAATAGCAGTTTGGTGTAAGGCGCGGTCTCATACTTTGCGGCATCCACGCCACCGGCCTGGTTCAGTACCACGTCGGCTGCGATGGGGAAGGCCTGCAGGTCGTCGATATAAAGCAACTGGCTGCCCCTGCGTTTAATGTTTTGCTGGTATTCAGTCTTGAAGTTGTATCCGTCTAGCACCACGATCACGTCCTCTGCGATATAGGCCTCCAGTTCATGGGCGAATCTTTCCTCGTCTGGACCGCAGGCTGGCAGCACGATCACCCCGTCGCAAACCTGCCGTATCTGCTCCTGCAGCTCTGGGCTGGGTGCCTGTATGGCAAACACGCATTCGTATTGCTGGCGCAGCATCTGGGCCAGAGCAAGCGAGCGGACCACGTGCCCAAGCCCGATACGGCTGTTGCCGTCGGCCCGGAAGACGATGCGCTGGCGTGCTGTATGTGCGGTTTGCTTAGTCAAGGTGATGCAATAATTTATACTTTAGCTCGGCAAGTTTCCAGTCGGTAAGGCTGTCGATGTCCTGTACGTAAAGCTCGTCAAGCTCGTATGCCCCGGAGTTGTCTGTGAACAGGCTTTGATTCTGCTTAAAGCTCTCTACCCTGAACCAGTAAAACTGTCCGGCATCGTGGAATGCAAGTGGCAGGTCCTGTGAGCGTTTGGTGAGGTTCTCGGGCCAGATCATGCTTGCCTTGCCCTCTTCCACTTTCAGGCTCCTCCAGATGGGGTAGCTATACTTTACCACCGGAAAAACCGTGTCGTATTCCTTTTCGAGTAACAGGCTCTGTGATTCCCGCAGTGTTTCAGGGCTTACGAAAGGGGCCGTTGGGTACAGGCAGCAGCCAAGGTCAAATGATTTACCCTGCTGCTCATACATGGCCAGCACCTCTTGGATAACCGCAGCCGTGGTGGCAAAATCCCCGGCGTTGTCCTCCGACCTGAAGAACGGAACACTGGCCCCATACGCACGGCTCACCTCAGCGATCTCGGCATCATCCGTGGACACCATCACCTCGGTAAATAGGCCGGAGTTTATTGCAGCCTCAATGGTATAGGCAATAATGGGTTTACCCAGGAAGGGTTTTATGTTTTTGCGTGGAATGCGCTTGCTGCCCCCTCGGGCCGGTATGATGGCGACTGACTTCACTAGCCCACAAACTCCTTTACTTTCTCGATCACGAACTCCTGCTCCTCCTGCGTAAGGGTTGGGTACATTGGCAGGCTCAGGCAGCCGGCATAGTAGCCCTCAGCCGCAGGGTAGTCGCCTTTTTTGTAGCCCAGGTTGCGGTAGTAGGGCATAGTATGCGCCGGGATGTAATGCACCTGTGCAAAGATATTGTGCTGGCGCAGGTAATCGTACAGGCCCTTGCGGTCTGCTACTTCAATCACGTACAGGTGATAAGCGTGGCCGGTTTCGTCGTCTGCGTTAAAGGCTTCGGGGCTGGTGCCCAGCACTTTTATACCTGCGTGGTTTTCGAAAGCCTTGTCGTATACTTTGGCGATGCCTCTGCGGCGGGCCAGGCCTGCCTCGGCGCGCTTCAGCTGCGAGATGCCCAGGGCGCATAGCATGTCCGGGATGCGGTAGTTGTAGCCAAGCTCCTGCATCTCCATGTACCAGCCGCCGTGGTTCTCGTGCATCAACTCCGGGTCGCGGGTAATGCCGTGTGTGCGCAGCTTCAGCAGTTCCTGGTATAGTTTCTCGTCGTTGGTGGTCACCATGCCGCCCTCGCCGGTGGCGATGTGCTTGACGGGGTGGAAGGAGAAGATGGCCAGGTCGGCGTAATTGCCGTTGCCGCAAAGCTGCTTCTCGCCCTTGCTATCTATAAAATAGCCGCCCGGCGCGTGGCAGGCGTCCTCTATTATCCAAAGCCCGTGCTCATCGGCCAATTCCCTGAACTCCTCCAAATTAACCGGATTACCGGCAAAGTCCACTGGTATGATGCCGGAGTAGTAGCCCCTGGGCTTGCTCTCGAGCATCTGGCGTACTTTCTCTATATCCAGCAGGGCAGTGGCAGGGTCGATGTCGGCGAATTCCACGGTGCCGCCGCAGTAGCGCACGCAGTTGGCCGAGGCCACGAACGTGATGGGCGTGGTGATCACCCTCGACTCCTCATTAACGCCCAGCGCCATGGTGCACAGGTGCAGCGCCGCCGTGCCGTTGGAGCAGGCCACGGCATACTTGGCACCCACGTACTTGGCAAAGGCCTTCTCAAACTCGGCCACCTTCGGCCCCTGCGTCAGGAAATCCGACTGAAGCGTCTCCACCACCGCGGCAATGTCTTCGTCGGTGATGTGCTGGCGTCCGTAGGGGATGGGGCGATTTTGCTGTTCTTTATGCTTAGCTTCTGACACAAGCGTTTTTAGTTAAGAGTTAAAAGTTAAGAGTTATGAGTGGTGCCAATTTTGCATGAGTGATTGAGTGAATGAGTGAATTATAAATTGCTGCAACAGCAAATGTAGAAGTTGAATATTATACTACTTGTACTTTCACTTAACGATCAACGAGTAACGAACAACTAATAACAAAATTCACATATTCACTCATTCAAAATTTAAACACCAAAGTGTTTATCTACGTGCTGGCGAATCTGGTCGCGTAATTGGTCAACCGTTAGCCACTCGGTGTTGGTGCCGGAGTTATACTTGAAGCCTAGCTCGGTCATTTTGCCGTTGTGGGCTTTTAAGAACTCGTCGGTGCTCCAGATTGGCGTAGACGGAAGTATAACGTAGTACTTGTCCAGCTCTACTGTATTTAACGAGTCGGTTTCGGTGATCATCTCCTCGTGCAGTTTCTCACCCGGACGGATACCCACAATCTGCTGCTCGCAGTTTGGACCGATGGCCTCTGCCACGTCGGTAATGCGGTAAGAAGGAATCTTCGGCACGAAGATCTCACCACCCCAATGATGCTCCAGCGCATGGAAAACCAGTTCCACGCCCTCCTCTAGGGAAATGTTGAAGCGTGTCATGTCGGGGTGAGTAATCGGTAATACGCCTTCTTCGCGCTTTTTAAGGAAGAATGGCACCACAGAACCTCTTGAGCCAATCACGTTGCCGTAACGCACCACCGAGAACTTAATATCGCGCTTGCCGCGCATGTTGTTGGCCGCCACAAACAGCTTATCAGAGCAAAGTTTGGTAGCGCCGTACAGGTTTATCGGGGCAGCAGCCTTGTCCGTAGACAGCGCCACCACATCCTTCACACCACAGTCAAGGGCAGCATTGATGATGTTTTCGGCACCCAATACGTTGGTTTTGATGCACTCCATCGGGTTATATTCGGCAGCCGGCACTTGCTTCATGGCAGCAGCGTGTATAATGATGTCGATTCCCTCGCAGGCACGCTTAAAACGCTCGGCATCGCGCACATCGCCGATAAAATAACGGATAGAGTTATACTTGCTGTGCGGAAACGTCTGCGACATCTCAAACTGCTTCAGTTCGTCGCGTGAGTAAATTACCAGTCGCTTCACGTTCGGGAAACGCTGGTATACCATCTCCACAAACTTTTTACCAAACGAGCCCGTACCGCCCGTAACCAATATAGCCTTGTTGTTAAGGTCTAATGCCATTCCGAAATTTTATGCTTTATACCATAGGTGCGCATTCGTCACCCATTCTGCTGCAAGTTAAATATTATATTGTTTAATTGTTGGATTGTTAAATTGTTGATCGGTGAATGTGGGAAGTAATCTGAGATGTGATTGCAAGTGTAAACCCACCCCTAACCCCTCAAGGAGCAGGGCCGTTAAGTTCTTTATTTTGCTGGCGCGGATCTGTGATCCGTGACTTTTTATACAGTTGGATTTGCAATTAGGAGTGTTCGTAAGTTGACCTAATTTAGAATGAGTACTCTTTTAAGATGATCAATGTGAGTCTAAAAGATAAACAACTATCTACATTAAGTTACTTAGGCTCTTCTTCCGACCACTCGTAATTTGCAATCCAACTGGGCCGGAGGCCCAGCTATAGCCCGACACGAGCGAGGACGCTCGCGCCATAATCCTGTAATTTGCTAGAAAGAAACGATCCTATTCCGAGGAAGGGAATCAGAAGGTTTGAATTTGTTGGAATATTTGAGCCTGTGTACTTCTATTCTGTTGCAATGTAGTATCACCTTTGAAACTGAGCGATAGGGAAATTTTTAACAACTATACTTTCTGCTTACCCAATAAGCCAGTTACAAACTGGCATCATACTTAACCACCAGTTACCGCTGCGCTCAAACTGGCGGTATGCTCATTACAATTAAACCATTTAACAATCAACAATCAACAATCACTCATCCACTCATCCAAACTCTTTAACTTTTTAACTCAAAAACCCCTATCTTTCCGGCTATTCTTGCTTACAGAGATGCTAAAGAACTTGCTTTTTAAGCTGCTACATGGGGCTGGCTATTACTTTCGGTATACTTCGGTGCTGCACCACCCTGGCAAGCAGGTGATGGCGCCGAGCCTGGTATTGCAGTTCGATGAAAAAGAGCGGGAGTTTCTGGAGCAGTCGGCGGAGAGCTTTAACTATAGCATAGATTACAGCCTGGGCTACCGAACCAAGGCGCAGTACCTGGTGCACCTGCGCGATGTTGTGTTTTTAGGTAATTCAGGGGCGGTTGCACAAGAGGGTAAAGTTGTGGTAGAGTCGGTGTTTGATGTGAGCCGGCTGGCGAAGTCTCCGGCTTTTAAGACACCAGCCTTGCTGCTGCCAAAGTATAAAAAAGGACTTTACACGTCGGTGCTGCACCTGCCCTGGGCCGAGAATAACAATTACCACTGGTTTTTCGACTGCCTGCCGCGTTTATACTTCCTTTTAAACACGGTGCAGGAGAATTTCAAGGTGATCACACGCCCAGATCTGCCGCCATACCAGCTGCAAACACTCCAGTTTATACTTTCCGCTTACCCGCAGGCAGAGGTGGTTTTTATAGGCAAGCATAAGAAGTGGCACTTGGATGAGTTTATACTTCCATCGTTTATGTCTAACCCACAGAGCGGTTACCTGCCTCAGCCGGTTAATAACTGGTTGTGCGAAAAGATCTGGCAGGGCTATGGCATTGTTCAGGGTAATCCGAAAAAGCGTATTTACATCAGCAGGGCCAGGGCCAAAACCCGCCGTGTGCTAAACGAAGCAGAGCTATTGCCTATACTTGCCAAGTATGGTTTTGAAGTAGTTCGCCCCGAGGAAATGACTTACCAACAGCAGGTACAGCTATTTTTCGATACCGAAGCGGTTGTTGCCCCACATGGTGCCGGTTTAACCAATGTACTTTTCTCGGAGCAGTGCAAGGTATTAGAGCTGCATCCGGCCAACCTCATCAAAACGCATTATTTTCTATTGTGCAAAGGCCTTGGGTTTGAGTATGATGCGGTTATGGGTAGTGCTGGCGATAGGCTGGAAAATTATATTGTGGATGTGCAGGAGGTAGAGAGGTGGCTAGGTTATTTTGATAAATGAAATCGTATATTTAACTATAATTTGCTGGTATAGAAACAGCATTAATAACTTCGCACATAGTACTCATAACCGTATGTTTACGCTTTCCCGGTAGTTGTGGTGCATTAAAACTATAGAATGATTAGAATACTGCTGGTTTTAAGTTTGGTCATCATTGCCTTTAGTGAAGGCTATGCCCAAGAGTATAAACTAAAAGGTAAGATTGTTCATGGGCAGTATTTTGCTCCTATAGGTGGGGTTTACGTAGGCTTCGACTCTACCAGTATGACTCAAACAGATTTAAATGGTCAATTTGAAGTAGTAGCTGATAAACAGCAAATCAACGATACATTAAAAATATTCTTTTTGAGCCATAACAATATTAGGATAATTAACCTCCCTAAAGACAGGGAAATTGACTTAGGTACTATTCCAATCTATGAATACTATTTTGGAATACCTATGGTACATTTTGATTGCGGTGCTTTAGACTTAGCTTGTAAAAGGAAACAGAAGAAGTTTTGGAAAAACTATGAAAAAGAGCGGAAATCATATTTTGACAAAATGGATACTATAATCGGACATTATAGGCTGTCATTAAACGGTAAGCTTTATAAAATAGAAACACCCATTCAATTGATTGATTTAGGAAAACCTGTTGAAAAATAACAATACCACAACACAACCATTACCGTAGCTACGCCACGGCAAAGCCAAGCCCGTTACCCTCACTACCTCCCTCAAATCCCATAGTTCACTAATATCTAGAACCTCAGTACTAAATTATTCCTCCATTATTTCCTGAAAGGCCTTTCATTTAGATCGTCTTACGTAATGCTTTAATGTTTCCGTTTTATACACAGCGTAACCTTAAAGCGATATGGCCCAGAAAAAGATTATTACCGTGTTTGGCGCAACCGGTGCCCAGGGAGGCGGCGTTGCCCGTGCCATTCTAAACGACCCAAACAGTGAGTTTGCAGTGCGAGCCGTTACCAGAAACCCCGATTCTGAAAAAGCCAAAGAGCTGCAAAAATTGGGCGCAGAGGTAGTAGCCGCCGACATAGACGATAAGGAAAGTATGAAACGCGCGCTGCAAGGTGCCTATGGTGCTTACTTCGTTACGTTTTTCTGGGCGCACATGTCGCCGGAGAGAGAGTATGCCGAAGCGAAAAGTATGGCCGAGGCAGCCAAAGATGCCGGCCTGAAACACGTGATCTGGTCTACGCTGGAGGACACTCGCCAATGGGTACGGCTGGATGATGACCGCATGCCCACCCTGCAAGGCAAGTATAAAGTGCCCCACTTCGATGCCAAAGGCGAAGCAGATCATTTCTTTAAAGATCTGAACGTGCCCACCACCTTTTTAAGAGCCTCGTTTTACTGGGATAATTTTATTCATTTCGGGATGGGGCCTAAAAAAGGGGAGGACGGCAAACTATACATTACCCTCCCGCTGGACAATAAAAAAATGGCAGGCATTGCCAGCGAAGACATCGGGAAGTGCGCCTACGGTATTTTTAAGCGTGGAGAAGAAATGATAGGAGAGACGGTAGGAGTGGCAGGAGAGCAGCTTACAGGGCAGGAGATGGCCGAAAAGTTCTCCAAGGCGCTGGGCAAGGTGGTGCACTACAACAACGTATCGCCGGAGACTTTCAGAAACTTTGGCTTTCCGGGAGCAGACGACCTGGGCAACATGTTCCAGTTCTACCGCGACTTCGACGATGTATGCAACAGCATACGCGACGTAAAGCGCTCAAAAGAACTGAACCCCGAACTCAAATCCTTTGATGCATGGCTAAAGGAAAACGCGGGTAAAATACCGGTTGGGTGATAGCTAAGCAGTTGGGCTAGTTCCGTATTCCTCTTGTGGTAAATCATAAATATCTGAAATTAAGGTACATGTCGCAAGTTTAGCGTTAGCGTAACTTGTGACTGTAAATATGCCAGTTTGTAACTGGCGTAAGTATATAAATTACAGGTACGCCAGTTACAAACTGGCATCATACACAACCACCAGTTACCGCTTCGCTCAAACTGGCGGTATAAATGAAGTCAGATTAACCTTTAACAGGCTGTACCAGCTTTTCAATCACATTTACCAACTCCTCTGTTAGCGCTTTTCTTGAAAAACGGCTGTGGTTGATCAATGGCAGGTCCAGGTTCGGGTTGATCTTCCATGCCTTGCTCATCAGGTTCATGTGGTCCAGCATCAGGTCGTAAGCGGTGTAGTGGAACAACCGGCCAGCTCCGCACTCGTCAATGATATGGTCCATGGCAGAGTGTACAGGTCCCAAGGCTACAATAGGCTTGTTGGCTGCCAGGTACTCGAACAGCTTGCCAGGCACATTGGCGTGTTCGGCGTCAGCCTCCGCAATAGACAGCAGCAGCATCGTGCTCTCCATCAGGTACTTGATCGCCTCTTGGTGCGGTACGTAAGGTATAAATTCTGTAATGCCCAGCACACCGGCTTTCCCGATGCGCTTCTTCACTCCATCCGATACCTTGCCCACAAAGCGCAGTTTATAGTTTATCTCGCTATGCGTAGACAGCAAATGCGCTATCACTTTCAGGAAAACATCGATGTTGTAGTTCTCGGTAATGGTGCCGGTATAAGTAATCAGAAACGTATCTTTCGGCGGTTTGGACTCAAAAACGAAATCATCTTCATCGTACCCGTTCGGGATCACATGAATTTTATCAGGGTCTATACTTGCTGGCTTATTCAGGAACAGGCGCTTGGTGTCTTCGCTGGTAACAAGTATGGCATCGGCCTGTTCCAGCACCTGCCGCTCATACTTTTCGTCGAGGCGCTTGGCTAGGGTTGTGTGGTAGAGTTGGTCGTAGTAGTGGATGTTGGTCCAGGGGTCGCGCAGGTCGGCTATCCAGGGCAGGTTATACTTTTGCTTTAGCTTCAAGCCAATTAGCTGGGTAGAGTGTGGCGGACTGGTGGTAAGTATAACTTTATACTTGCCAGACTGCAATAATTCCTCAGCTTTGGCAATAGCATGCTTGTTCCAGCCTACCCGGGCATCGGGTATGAACAGGTTGCCGCGTACAAATTTAAATACTTTGTCCAGCAGTGTATCCTTGGATTTCTGGTTGGCAAAACCGCTGTATGGGATTTCTTTTTTACCCGATAGCTTCTTGTAATACTCGAAAGGCTCTGTGGTTGCAGTGCGGTATACTTCCAGACCTTCGGGCACCTCGTTCTCAAACGTTTTGTCCAGCAGGGGGTAGGAGGCCTGTTTTTCGTCAACGGTAAGTACGGTAGGCTGAACCCCAAACTGGGGCAGGTATTTGCAAAACTTCAGGCCACGCTGCACACCCGGCCCCCCGGATGGTGGCCAGTAATAGGAGATGTAAAGTAAGTCGGTTTTCTTCAAAGCTATTCAGGCTTTCGTTTGTCCCAAATATAGGTATATTCTTACGGTATGCAGCGTATGGGGTTGATTTGGTTGATGGTTGTTGGTTGATGATTGCTAATTATTGATTGTTAATTGTTCATTAGAGGAGTATGCATATCGTAGCCAGCTTTTCGCCTCGCCGGCTAGGCCCTACTTTTTTTCTTGACAAAAAAAGTAGGCAAAAAAGTCAAGACGCTCCAAACTCGCTGAACGCTCAAACAGTGGAGCGTCGTAATGTGCACATGGCTATGGCATTTTGCTTTCAAGTAGAGCTTCTGTAAACGATTGACACACCCCTGCCCCTCTCAAGAGGGGATTTACTTCCCCCGGCCCATCCTTTTGTCGAGGGCCCCTTTCCCCAAAACAAGAGGGGGACTTCTGCTATACCGGGTCAAACCACCCCTGCCCCTCCTTGACCAAGGAGGGGAATTTGGATACTACTGTTTTATATTTTGCTTCCAGTTTCTGAGGTCGCCAGCCAAGAAGTGTCCTTCCCAGCCTTTGCGTTGAGTGCCTTGTGAGATCCGGTGCCACGTTAGTGGCAGCGCGCAAGCGCAGGAGGGAACACAGCGCGATGCGAAAAGGCGAGGCCACGCGGCCTTGAGCGCACCAAAGCCTGAGGTGAAACTGTAGGTATGTATGACTGAGGATTAACACTCGCTAGTTAGATCAGTATAAGTATAAGTATAAGTATAAGTATAAGTATAAGTATAAGTATGGGAATTATACTTTTGCCGCTACCGTTATTCCAATAGCAAAAACCACGAATCCTATTCGTAAATCATCAGTATAATCCTTATTTTTGTAGGTAAATCCAGAAAAAGAGATGTTTGATAATTTAAGTAACAAACTCGACCGCGCGTTTAAAACGCTTAAAGGTCAGGGAAGTATAACCGAGATCAACGTTGCGCAGACCATTAAAGAGGTGCGCCGTGCACTGGTAGACGCCGACGTAAACTATAAAGTAGCTAAAACTGTAACCGACAAGATCAAAGAAGAGGCCATGGGTCGCGATGTATTGATCGCCGTGTCGCCGGGGCAGTTGATGGTGAAGATCGTGCATGAGGAGCTTACTGCCCTGATGGGTGGTGAGAAGCAGGACATCAACCTGAAAGGTGATCCGGCTGTTATCCTGATCGCGGGTCTGCAGGGTTCTGGTAAAACAACCTTTACTGGCAAGCTGGCTAACCATATTAAAAAGCAAGGCCGCCAGGTAATGGTAGCTGCCTGCGACGTGTACCGTCCTGCTGCGATTAACCAGCTTAAAGTACTTGCCGAGCAGGTAGGAGTAGAGGCTTACGCTGAAATGGAGAATAAAAATCCGGTTCAGATTGCCTTGAACGCTATTGAGCACGCCAAGAAGACAAATAAGAAAGTAGTTATCATCGATACCGCCGGTCGTTTGGCCGTTGACGAGGCGATGATGAAAGAGATAGCCGAGATCAAAGCGGCCATCAAGCCAACAGAAACACTGTTCGTAGTTGACTCCATGACGGGTCAGGATGCGGTGAACACGGCCAAGACGTTCAACGACCGTATCAACTTCGATGGCGTTGTGCTTACCAAGCTCGACGGTGACTCGCGTGGTGGTGCGGCCCTTTCTATCCGTGCGGTTGTAGAGAAGCCGATCAAGTTTATCTCTACCGGTGAGAAAATGGAGGCGCTGGACCTGTTCTACCCAGACCGTATGGCACAGCGTATCTTGGGCATGGGTGACGTGATCTCACTTGTGGAGCGTGCCCAGCAGGCTTTTGATGAGGAAGAGGCGAAGCGCATCAACAAGAAGATCCGCAAGAACCAGTTCAACTTCGACGACTTCCTGACGCAGCTGGAGCAAATCAAGAAAATGGGTGATATCAAAGACCTGGTAGGTATGATACCTGGTGTTGGCAAGGCCCTGAAAGATGTTGAAATTGACGAGAACGCTTTCAAACCAATCGAGGCGATCATTAAATCGATGACACCAGAGGAACGTGAAAACCCGGATATGATCAGCGGCAGCCGCCGTGCCCGTATTGCGAAGGGTAGCGGAACGGATATCACGCAGGTAAACAACCTGATGAAGCAGTTTAACGACATGCGTAAAATGATGCGCTCGATGAACAAGATGGCCGGCAAGCGTGGCGGACTGGGCAACCTGGCTAATATGATGAAGCGCTAAGCAAGTAGCTTTTTAGAATAAAAGAGAGGGGCCATACTTTAAAAGTGTGGCCCCTCTCTTTTATTCTGCCAACTGTGTATTAGCGTATTCCTGTTGCAATAGCTCCACTAGTTCAGCACACTCGGCTATGGCTTGCAGGGCATAATGCTTTAGCAGCAAGACATCGTTTTCCTGGAGGGCGCTTGCCATGCGTTCAAAAGTAAATTGAAGTGGCTTGGCCGAAAGCACGGAGATACTGTCATATAACTCAGATAAAGCTGTTCTGGCTTCTGAAAGGTTTTCCGTTTCAATGAGCTGGTGAAGTTTTTCAAGGGCAGAAGGCGTGCTGTCGATATACATTTTAAGTACCTCCTGCAGGAAAAGGGCATTATTACCTGCCATACCCTTCAGGGCTTTGAAGTTAACGCTTACACCTTTATACTTTCCTTCCTTGTGTATGAGCTTCACAATGGCCCTGAACAGGTCATCAGGATCAAATGGTTTGGAGATGTAGGCGTTTGCCCCAATAGCCAGGCTCTTCCTGATCTCATCCTCTGACGTGTGGGCCGTGAGGGCAATAATCGGTACAGTTGTATTGTCTGTGTTCGATAGCCGTATTGTCTCAATAGCTTCATATCCGTCCATTTCCGGCATCTGCATGTCCATCAGGATCAGATCGTAAGGTCGTGCAAAAGCCTTTTCCAAAGCCTCCAGTCCATTGTTGGCAGTGTCTGTTACGGCGCCCCAGTTGGTAAGCACGGTGCGCGTAAGCAGCTGGTTAATTTCATTGTCTTCAACCAGCAGCACCTGCAACCCCGACAAGCGGTTCAGGAACGTGTCTTCTTCTTCCTCTTCAGGGGTTGGCACCAGGTCTTCCGGCTCTGCTGTTACTTTTTTGAACGGGATGGTAAAAGTAAACGAGCTGCCAACGTTTGGCTGGCTGCGCACGGCAATTGTGCCTCCCTGCATCTCCACAATGTTTTTGGAGATGGTTAGCCCCAGGCCTGTGCCTCCAAACTTGCGGGTAGTGTCGTTGCTACCCTGGTTAAAGCTCTCGAATACGGTATGTAGTTTCTCGGAGGGGATGCCAATGCCGCTGTCCTCTACAGTAAACTCCAACACCACTTCCTCCTTCCTGTCTTCAAGCAGGTTTACCATTAGGTGTACAGTACCATTTTCGGTAAACTTAATGGCGTTGCCAATGAGGTTAAGTATAACCTGCCTTAGCCTGAGCGGGTCACCGGCAATAATGGTTGGTACGCCAGGGCTGATGGCTGTTGTCAGTTGGTTATTGCGTTCCCTGGCCTTGTTATCCATCAGGTCCACAATGTCCTGCACAAGCTCCGGAAGGTCAAACTCAAGCTCCTCAAAGGTAAACTGGCTGGCGGATATTTTAGAGAAGTCCAGCAGGTCGTTGATGATTTGCATCAGGTTGTCTGCAGACTTACGGATAGCGGACAGGTACTTCTGCTGCTCCTGGTCGAGGCGGGTCTTGCGCAATACATTGGCAAGGCCGATGATACCGTTCATCGGTGTTCTGATCTCGTGGCTGATATTGGCCAGGAACTGTTCCTTTACGCGCACCGAGTTCTCTGCCAGGTCTTTTGCCTGGATAAGCTCACGCTCGTTCTTTATTCTTTCAGTAATGTCGATCGCAAACCCGGTAACACCGGCAATATTCCCGTCTTCGTCAAACACAGGCACATAATGCGATTTGAAGAAATGTCCGTTCGTTTCATCCACAGACTGCACTACTTCGCCTTTTAGAGTCCGGTTGAAACGGTCAATGATTCTTGGAAAATCCTTGAACACCTCATAAAGGCTTTTACCAAGTATAGCGGCTGGCTTAATTCCGATGATCTCAAAACCCAGGCCGTTGGCATACATAAAGTTACCGCTGCTGTCTGTGTTCCAGAAAGCGGTTGGTGTGTTGGATACCAGGAACTCCAGCTGCGACTGGCTGGTGCGAAGCCTTTCCTCGGTTTGCAGCTTCTGAAGCTCTGCCTGTTTCAGCCTGATGGCATTGCGCACACTGTGCGAGATACCCTCGGGGCTTAGAAGGCTTTTCGGAAGATAATCGGCAGCACCAATGCGTATGGCTTGCGCGGCAATACGTTCGTCGCCGTGGGAGGTAACGATCAGTACAGGCGTGGAAATACCCATGTGACTGATCCTTTCCATCACTTCAAGGCCATCCATGTCAGGTAACCTGAAGTCGACCAGGATACAGTCAAATTTCTCGTCGGCGAGCAATTTAATACCCTCACCGGCCGAGAAAGCCGTAACAATAGTCGCGTTCAGGTTTGTTTTACCCACAGAACGCCTGATAGCCATTTGGTCTACTTCATCATCATCGATAACAAGTAACCGGAGCTGTTCGGTAGCCATCTTTATAGTTGGTAGTATGCGTGTAATGCTTGAAAGTATAAACCTGTATACGCCTGCACTAGCTATAAGCCGGCAAGCCTAGGGCCGCTCACAGAGTTTCCAGTAATTGTTAAGCGTGGATACGGAGGCAATGAACTTCTCAAATGACAGGGGCTTTAGAATATAGCCGGCCACATTAAAGTTATAGGCATTTATTTTGTCGCTGTCCTCATTTGAGGTGGTCATCACAAAAACGCTGGCGCTCTTAAAGTCTTCATCGGCGCGTAGTTCCTTCAGAAACTCGATGCCGTTCATCTTGGGCATGTTAATGTCCAGGATGATAATATGCGGGAAAGGCACCTGGCCGGAGCGTAGCATCTCCAGTGCCTCTAAACCATTGCGTGCAATAAATAATGGGTTGCTGATGTTGTTTTTCTTGAATGCCCGCCGAACATTCATAATGTCAACCTCGTCATCCTCAACCAGCAGGATGTTCACCTGTTTTTCCATAAAAGCTTAATCTTGAGATATGTTTGTGGCGCTTACATGTTTTGGCCACGTAAATCTAACTGTAAGCCCGTTTTCATTGTTGTGTTCGGCACGGATTGAACCCTGCACAAATTGGATAATTTTTTTTGAAATCGCTAATCCTGCACCAACTGTATCGTGGGCATCTTTGGCAGATACGGTGTAGTATAAGTCAAATATTTTGTCCAGTGCCCCAGCCGGTACACCCTGCCCGTTGTCTGCAACTGAAAATTCGTAAAACTCCGGATCGTCGAAGTTGCAGGTAATCAAAACAGATGAATGTTCCTTTTTACTGAAGGTGGCTGTATTGGCTACCAAATTACGGAAAACATCGTGTAATTTCTTCTTATAAGTATAAAATTCCGGCAATTTTCCGGTGGCCTGTACGTTAACCTTGCCATCAAACTCTTTTGCCAGGCTGCGTATCAGTTCATTGGTGTCGGTTTGTTCCTGTTCAATGTCGTGCCTGCCCACCCTAGAGTAGCGCAACAGCGCCTCGATCATGTGCTCCAGCCTGCTGGCCCTGTTCCGGAGCAGGCGGATATTCTCTATGACGTCCTCGTTGGTATTATCTCCCAGATCCTCCTCGATCCAACTGGAAAGGTTGGAAATAGCGCGGATAGGGGCTTTAAAATCGTGCGATACGATGTAGGCAAACTCATCGAACTCTTTTTTGAGTTGCTCTAACTGTTCCGGGCAGTTCTGCTCACGCATCATGGTAGTGGTTTTATGATACTAACTGAGTGTGGGTACTGTAACGCTGGCTGGTCTCGGTTTCTGTGCCTTTTGGCCAGCAAAAGATAAAGGTGCTGCCTTCGCCCTCACCAGACTCCAAGCGTATGTAGCCACCCTTTTCCTCCAGGATCTTCTTTACAATGGCCAGCCCAATGCCTGTGCTCTCACGCTTATCCCTGGACTCCATGGTCTGGAAAATACCGAACACCTTCTGATGATACTCCTTCGGTATACCAGGGCCGTTGTCCTTAACCCAAAACTCATTGCCAGTAGCCTGGGGGGTAAATCCAATCTCTATTACTGGCTCAGGCTTGTCGTTGTACTTAATGGCATTGCTGATAAGGTTGGCAAACACCTGGTATATCAGGATCCGCTCAGCTACTACCTCCGGCAGGTCTGGCTGAACAATAATTTTAACATGCTCTTCCGGTGACAACGAATCAATGATCTCGTGTACAAGCTGTGTTGTGGCGAAGTGGTCCTGAGGTAGTTTTTTTCGGCCAATGCGTGAGTACTCAAGTATGCCGTTTATCAGGTTCTCCATGCGTAGCACACGTCCGCGCATCAGCTCCAGGTTATGCTTTACTTCCGGGTCAATGTCAGGCAGGTCTTCTTCTATCCACTCGGCCAGGCTGTTTATTGCCCTCAGCGGAGCCTTCAGGTCATGGGAAACCACATACGCGAACTGGTCCAGCTCATGGTTTTTCTTTTGCAGCGCGGCAAAGTTGTCGTTCAGGCGCATGGCCATGATGTTTAGCGAGTCCGAAACCTGGCTGATCTCATCCTGACGGCTGTCTTTTAACGCCACATCGAAATGGCCCATGGCGACTTCGTTTGCCATTTTAGACATCTCAGAGAGCCTGCCACGGATTGTTTTGGCAAGCAGTATCACCACTATGATGCCGATAAGTATACTTATCCCCGTTAAAATGACGGACAGGTTTCTTGTGCTGGCAATAGACTGGTTAAGATTGTTCATGCGGGCCTCACGCTGCAGCAGTTCCTGGTGCTCAAATTCCATAAACTGCTTCCTGATCTGATCGGTTATGCGTTTGCCAACACCTTTGCGTACCACGTTCTCTTTAAAGTCCAGGAACTCGGGCATGTGCTCCGGCGATGCAAGCGCCCTGCGCTGTACCCGGATAGACTGCTCTGCAAAAATACGCTGCCACTTGTTAAAATCGTCGTCAATGCTGTTGATGATCCTTAACTGATCTTCGTCTGTAACGAGTTTGAGGAGTTCTTTGCGCTTTAGCTCATAGGTATGCTTACCCCGGTAATAGGGAGCCAGGAAAGCCTCGTTATCAGATATCTGGAAACCACGGACACCGGTTTCGGCATCTATCACCGCTTTGTTCATACCCTCGGCTGCACGCAATGCCTCTGATGAGGTAAGGGCCAATTTGATGTTCTCCTCTACTTTCCCGGATTGCCTGACATAAGTAAAGGTCACGAAAGAGAAGATCAGCAGGATAGAGGCAAAGGCAAGGTAAATTTTGGGTACTAGCTTCATCAGGTTAAGTATAAATGCTCACAGATCGTGTTGATCGGAACACGTTACCTGATCTTGCAAAGTGTATGCAATATAGTGCAATTGCACAGTTTAGCAGCAAACACTACTTATTTACTTTTAGTTGCCATACTTTAAAAGCTGTTTTCGCTTCCTCAGGGAGCAACTGTTGCATGGAAATGTGGCGTTGGGTCAGGGGTAATTTTAGCTCCTGGTAGATAAAATCATCGTCGAAACCAATGGCAGCGGCATCCTGGCGTGTGTTGCCAAAGTATACCTGCTTAAGTCGGGCCCAGTAAACGGCACCCAGGCACATAGGGCAAGGCTCGCAGCTGGTGTATAATTCGCAGTCGGGTAGTTCAAATCTGCCCAGGGCCTGGCAGGCCTTTCTGATGGCGTCCACTTCGGCGTGTGCGGTGGGGTCGTTTGAGGAGAATACATTGTTGTAGCCCCTTGAGATTACCTGGCCGTTGCAAACCACAACGGCTCCAAACGGACCTCCGAAACCCGCCTTCATTTTCTCTTCGGACAGACGGATAGCCTCTCGCATAAATTTCTCATTTCCCATTCTATGCCAATACAAACATGATGATGCCTTGATAGATACACGTAAAATGCCACGGGGGTTTGAATGGGAAAGCTGTAAACAGGAAAAGCCCATACTACATTTGTGCTGTCACTGCATACTCGTAGAATGGGCTATTGCTATTTTCCAGGTCTTCAGGGTGATATGTAAATATAATAAAAATTATTTTGTTTTTAATAATTACGATGTTGTTTGTTGAGGGTTATGTTGTATTGAGTTGATTATCAGTGAGTATATGTGTTTTTGTCAGGGAATGATATCTTATGCCTAGCCTATGCGTAATAGAACTTAGTTAAACCAAAAGCTATAAAACTATGAGAAAAATATCCATGTGGTTAAGTATGCTGCTCTTAGTAGCCATGTTTAGCGGATGCTCCGGCACAAAAGAAGCCGAAATGGAAACAAAAGATGAACTGGCAGACTTCAGAAGTTGGGTTCGAAACACAACCTCTAACTTAGCGCAGAAAACCGAAGAGGACTGGAAACGTGCCAAGTCGGATTTTAAGATGCGCACAGACGAACTGGACCAGGTGCAGGATAATTTTACAGCAGAGGTAAAAGAAGAGTACAAACAGCTGAAGCAAGAGTTTAACGATGCTGACACGCGCTATATGGAAGCGCGCCATGAGAGCAGTATGGTAGAGTGGCAGAGTGCACTCCTGGGGCAGTATGCAGATCTTAGCACCATAACCAACACCAACGTGCGTGAGGCTTACATTACCTTTATGGAGAATGTGCGCAAAAACAAAGGCACTTGGTCTAACCAGGACTGGAAAATGGCCAAAATGGTGCTGGAGTCTTTAAATAACCGAAGAAAAGAACTGAATGATGTTTCCACGGAATCAGAAGTGAAGATAAAGGCCTTGCAGCTGGAGTTCACAACCCTGGAAACAGCTGCTGACGTGGGAGACGACAACTAAACTATAATTCGGCCCTCCCTGGCATCACCATAAAGAACCGATGTGCCCAGCGTATGCCGGTAACCGCTCAGCCAGGCAAGCAGGCTATCAAACTGGTGCCAGTTTGCAGGCAAATGGGCCAATGGAAAAGGCAACAAGTCCTGCAGTGCTTCTGTGAAAACAGGTAGTGCTGCAGGACTTTTTTTGTAGCCTTGCAAATGGCTGAACAATAGCTTGTTTAGTTGGCTGGGGTAGGTTTCCAGGACCGCAATACCTGTCTCTGCCAATCTGGCCCTGAACTGTATGGCCCTGGCGGTGAGCCCACCAATAAACATCGGCGACATGGCCTGCACTTCTCTGTCGCAGGCTCTGTAGAAGTACGCTGCTTCAGGAGTGAAAACACCCTGGCTGTATACTTTTGGCAGGCTTAAAGGCGCATCAATATATATGGCCTTTGGATGGAGGGTAGATGCAAGTTCGAGAATCCACGCATCCGCATCCTGGCCTCGCTGTGTTTGGCTTACCTGTAGCTTCCCGTCTTTCACAAATGCGGCGGCAGTGGTTCCGGCCAGTTTAGAACCATAGTCAATCCCGATGATCTGCGCTGCATCTTGCATGCTTTAACTATTTAAAACTACCTACCATGTTCTTGTAAAGTCTTGTGGAATCCCAGTAACCACTGGCAATTATACGCCTGATTGTGTAAAGTGGATCCTGTTCATCCCGTTTTGCTGCCAACTGGAAAGCGGCCGTCAGGCCATGGTTACGGAGTTCGGGTATGGCTTGCTGGTTCCAGAGGCCGAAGGGGTAGGCAAAGTATAAAACCGGCTTACCTGTTATCTCCTCCAACACACGCTTTGGTTTTGCCACTTGCGTTTCCCAGTCGTTGCCCTCGTATTTTTTTACGTTGTGGTGGTCCCAGGTATGGCTGCCGATCACGTGTCCCTTATCCGAAAGTTCCTTTACCTGCTCTCTGGTCATGTAGCGTGGCCTGTTAAGTGATACCGTCATGATAAAGAACACAGCCTTAAAGTCATGCTTTTCCAGCTCAGGCAAGGCGGTGGTATACTGGTCCAGATTGGTGTCGTCAAAAGTAAGCATGACGGGTTTTTCGGGTAGCGGGGCACCTGTGGTTAAGTAGGCTATCAGTTGGTCGGGTAGTATGGTCTGGTAACCGCTATCTGCAAGCATTTGCATCTGCGCTTTAAACCGCTCTGTCGGCACAATATAATCCCTGGCCTGTTTGGAGTCGGAGTCGCGCCAGTCGCGTACCTGGTGGTAGCAAAGTATAGGTACCTGCGGCCTGGCAAGTATAGTGGCGGCATCTGCGTTCAGGTTTATACTTTCCTCATTGTCAGGTTCAGGTGTTGGCTCAGCATGAGAAACCGTTACGGGTTGTAAAGTATCGGGCAGTGTGTCAGGAGTAGCTGCCTGCACTGTTTTCAGCTCATTTGTGCTTGCTTGTTCGCAGGACGAAAAAAGTATGGCCGAGCAGATGGAAAGACCAAGGCAGGCAATTGTATAAAAGGTACGCATACGAATGTAGTAAGAGCATCAATTTACTTATTTATACTTTGCCTGAGAAAAGGAGGGAGGTGTTTTTTTCTAAAATTTACAGGAGCTTCCGAAGCAGTAGCATTTCCAGGTTCACCTGCATAAAGTATAACCTGACTCCAGTGCTATTAAACGTAAACAAAGTATATTTTTTGTTGGGCAATGATGTACCCCACAGTAAATGATACTTTCACCAAAATGGCAAGTTCACCTTTGTCTGGCAGCTTGTGCAGCTTGTGAAACCTCAAACGGGTAAGTCAACTCGTAACCCGAACAAAGAAAAGCTTAATCAGCAGTATACTTCCCCTCCACGTTTTCCATGTACTTTTGGCCACTGCCCGTGTTCAGCAACAGGATATGCTCCTCTTTACCGATATCCCCGCATTTGATGAGCTTGCGGGTTGCCATCCAGAGCGCAGCACCTTCCGGGGCTACAAACAGGCCTTCGTTCTTCGCTAACTCACGCAGTCCTTCCAGCATTTCCTGTTCGGTTATGCCTATTGCCAAACCCTGCGACTGCTTTATTACTCGCAGCATCATTTGCTCACCGATGGGGCGCGGCACGGCAAGGCCGTTTGCAATGGTAGGCTTACCGGTATAGGTTTTACAGTTTTCCTGGTTGCCGAGGTACGTTTCTACAAGCGGCTGGCAGTTTGCGGCCTGCACGGCTATCATGCGGGGCAGTTTTATACTTTTGTGCAGCCAGCCCAATTGCCGCATTTCCTGAAAGGCCTTCCAGATGCCGATCAGGCCGGTTCCGCCGCCGGCAGGATAAAGTATAACATCGGGCAGGTACCAGTTCAGTTGCTCTGCAATTTCATAACCCATTGTTTTTTTGCCTTCCAGCCGGTATGGTTCCTTCAGCGTGGACACATCTAGTAAACTGCCTTTAGCGTTCAACTCTTTTGCACGGGCAGCACAGTCGTTTATCAGCCCATCCACTAGCTGTACATCGGCACCGTACCAGTAGCACTCTTCTTTAAAGGCTTTCGGCGTATGTCTTGGCATCACTACAACGGCTTTCATGCCGGCCCTGGCGCAGTAGGCAGCCATGGCAACACCCGCGTTTCCGGCAGTAGGTACAATACAGCCTTTCACGCCAAATTCTTTGGCTTTGGATATAGCCATACTTAGTCCCCTGCTTTTGAAGGAACCTGTGGGGTTCTGGCCTTCGTCTTTCAATTTTAAGCGGCTAAGGCCATACTTGCCTCCAAGGTTTTGCAGGTTTAGGATAGGTGTGAACCCTTCGCCAAGGCTAACGATATTTTCATCCGAGATAACGGGCAGCATTTCGCGGTAGCGCCACATGGTGGCTGGCCTGGAGCTTAGTACACTTTTATACAGTGGGTCCGAGTAATCAAATTTTGCTTCAAGCGGCAGCTGGCAACAGGTAGATACTAACTGAGGGTCTTCGGCGGCATGTTCGGAGCCACAGGCTGAGCAGGAAAGATGGGAGATGCGGCTAAGGGTGTGTACTGACGTGATCATGGCAATGTTTTTTTACTAACCTTTACGGCAAGTAAGTCTTTTGCTATGACTAAAATAAATGCAGATTCGGAATAGGCTATTCCATTTTGGAATACTGTCTTTTGATAAAACGGATAAACTTTTTCTGCAGCACATCGCTCTCGGTGCCTTTGCGCTGCAGAAAGTAAAAGGATCGCTTTACCTGCAGCCCGGACACAGGCACTTCCACCAACTCACCAGACTGAAGCTCTTTATGCACGGCTGGCCTTGGCAAAAAGGAAAGGCAGGTGTCAGCCCTTACAAAATTCTTTAAAGCTTCGGTGCCTCCCAGTCTTATCTTTACTGGCAGGTTGCTCAGCTTTACACCTTTCCTGCGCAGGGCATCCTCCAACGACTCCAACGTGCCTGATCCATGTTCGCGGAGGGCCAGGGGGAGTTCGTACAAATCCTTTAGCTGAAGTGTTTTGCCTGCCAGCGGGCTCTGCGACGAACATACGCCGATCACCTCATCGGTCATGAAAGGGGTGTACGTCACATTGCTCACCTTTGTCAGGCCCTCGCTGATGCCAAGGTCGATCTCGTGCTCCAGTAATGCCTTCAGGATGTTTTCGCTGTTACGGTTTTTAAGCGTTATCTGCACATTGGCGTCCTGGTCAAGGTACTTCGAAAGCAGGGGAGGCAACACATACAGCGATATAGTGGTGCTGGACCCGATAACCATGCGTGACTGTGGGCTGAAGTCTGAACTGACGCTTTTAATGTCTTCGTAGAGTTCGTGCTGCAGTTGGCGGGCCTTCAGAAGTTTCTGGTAAAGCAGTTTGCCGGCAGGCGTAAGGCTTACGGTGTTTCCGTGCCGCTCAAACAGGCCCACTTTATAGTGCTCTTCCAGTGCCTTAACATGCTTGCTTATGGCGGACTGGCTGATATACAGGCTTTGGCTGGCCCTGGTGAAGCTCAGCTCCCGGGCAACCTCAAAAAATATGTCATGGCGATGGGACAGCATGCGGTATTGGGAGTATAAAAGGGTTAGAGGCCTTATTGTACTAATTTACAAACTGTTTCCGGTTATAAGTTATACTTTCCTGGGTTTTTAGTTTTCTTTCTTATGATTACATCCCTTTGGTGCCGCTGTCCAAAAACCTCTGCAGGGGAGGGGCGTACCTAATAAAGTAGACCTGTGAGATTGCAGGTATAAAATCAAGGAATTAAAAGTATAAAGCTATGTCTGACAACAAGAATAAAAACAAGGAGCAAAAAGGAAACAAACCAGCAAGCAATGCCAACGCCACGCACGTGCCTAAAAACGCCTCAAACACGGCAAACTATAAAGGCGCCGTAGATTTGGGCACAAAAGGCACCAAGGCAACTGCCAGCCAACAGCAGGGGCAGGGCGCCTGGAACGCTAAAAACAAAGGCGAGCAAACCGACAAATAAGTATAACCATAAATAAACAGAAGCGGCGCTACAGTTAACTGCAGCGCCGCTTCTGTTTTTAAGATGTCAGCCTTAATCGTTGAAATGGTACAGGAACGTTACCACCCCTGTAAACGCAGGCTTTTTGTTGTCCTTTATCTCCATGGTAACCTCTATCTGGGCCTTGGCTATGCCGCGCAGGTTTTTAAGCGAAACCAGTTTGGCTTTTAACCTGATGGCACCGTCCACGATAACAGGCTGGTTAAAGCGCAGTTCTTCGATCCCATAGTTTACCTGCATTTTCAGGTTTTTGATCTCGATGATTTGAGACCACAGGTAAGGCAGCAGTGATACAGTTAAGTAGCCGTGGGCTATGGTGTTGCCAAAAGGCGATTCTGTTTTGGCGCGTTCCTGGTCCAGGTGTATCCACTGGTGGTCCAGGGTGGCATCGGCAAACTTCTGGATTTGCTCCTGGGTTATGGTATGGTATTCCGAAACGCCCAGTTCTTCCCCTTCATACTTCGCAAAATCGTCGAAGCTTGTGATGGTTAATTTATTCATACGTTAGTTCGTTTGTTGTTTGTGGCAGTGTAGATGGTACTATACTTGAATTAAAGTATAGGGTTTAAGCTATTTTGTAAAGTTAATGGCTTTTTGCTTTTCAGGAAGAGAAATTTAGGAATTATAAATGCACCCGGCGTTTTGGCCAGAACAAAGTCAGTCAGCTTCTTTGGTGTCCGGAAGTATAAAGTATAAACTTTTGAAAATTGGATATGCCACTGCAGCATGTGCCCGGGCATCGATGCACGAAATAGTATTTCTGTGTTAAGTGTAAGCCACTAAAGTATAGCTCAGCACTATGCTTACAGCGGTTAGATCAAACTGATTCAGGCTTATACTTTATGGCTATACTTACGAGGGGTTATTTCAGAAGCGATCTTCGGATTTGCTGTATCTGCCGTTCGTGGTGGTCGAAGTGGTCCTGCAGGAAGCTCAGCGTTTGGGTAAGTGATAAAGGGCCAACATAAGGATGCTTGAAAAGGCACTTGTCCATCAAGTGTGCCGGCACTTCGTTAAGTACATCCTCGAGTTTATAGCGGTTTGTGTCCCACTGCTGGCGAAGCTTGTGCAGCTGCACTTTATCAGGCACGGTGGCCACAGCAGCCGGGGCTTTATACTTTCTGCCAGAACGCAGGGCCAGTTTAAGCATCAAAGACTTTATCGTATTGGACAGGCCCGAAGCGCCAAGCGTTTCTTCTTTCTGAAGTTTGGATTGTATGTACGAGGTGGTCAGCTTTTCCGATTCTACCAGGTGGTACACGATCTGGTTGATGGACCATTTATCTGTGGCAGGAGCTGTGTTCAACAGTTCATCGTCGAGGCCCTCCAACTCATCAAGCAAGCGGTTCCGGGATTTTTCCAGGCTAAGGTACTTAATTTCCAGTTTCGGATTCATAAGTTCAATATGGCTGTAAGCTGCTGTATTCATGGGCACTTGGTTTACATACTACGGCTAAAGCTACTCATTTTTTCGATTAATGCAACAATGTTTAAAGTTGTTTTTATTGTAAGTGGTTGATATGTAAGGTTATTTGCAAGTATATAGTTTTAATAATAATTGGTTTTGTTCAAAATGGTATTTCTTAATACACAATTTGTGCGTTACTTTGCATTCAGAATTACCTAACAATATGAAAAATAACGATCCGATTGGGCTGGCAGTATCTGATTACATGGCAGGTGAGCAAAATGCAGTGATTATTGTAGAAAGTAACCTGGCAGAAGATGACCATATACCTGTAAACTATCTGTTTAGAGTACCTTCAGAAATGCCGGAAATGGAACAAGTGGCACTTGATAATTGTAAGGGCAGGGTGCTGGACATCGGGGCAGGCGCGGGCTGCCATGCGCTTGCTTTACAAGCGTTAGGCTTTGATGTTACGGCATTGGATATCTCAGAAGGCGCAGTTGCGGCCATGAAAGAGCAGGGAGTGAAACAGGTAGTCCGTCAGGATGTGTATGAGGTATCAGGATCTTACGACACACTTCTATTAATGATGAACGGCATTGGGGTTGCCGGCACCCTAAGTGGGTTGGATCGCTTTCTGGAGCACGCCAAAAAATTGCTGAACTCCTCCGGGCAAATTTTGCTGGAGTCATCTGATATCCTGTACATGTATGAAGATGAAGATGGCTCTGTAGTACTGGACCTGAATGCCGGCTATTATGGCGAGGTAAAGTATAACATGAAGTATAAAACGCAGGAAAGCGGCTGGTTCGACTGGTTGTTCATAGACCCCGCCATACTGGAAGATTATGCGGTTAAGCATGGCTATACGTTTGAAGTGCTGTTTGAAGGCGATGCAGGAAACTACCTGGCAAAACTTACCCTGACATAAGCAAAAGATGCAAATTCGCTATACTTTTAGTAGCTTTAGAAAGACTAAAAGTATAGCGAATGGCCACCACGTCTTACCCTTTTGTGCCTTACCACCCCAAACAGGTTTCTGAGGCAGAAAGCAAAGCAAATGCAACCTCTTTCTACGAGGCTATGGACATGCGCCGTTCTGTGCGCGATTTTTCTGACAAGCCTGTAAGCCGCGAGGTAATCGAAAAGCTTGTGCTCACGGCCTCCACTGCGCCCTCCGGGGCACACAAGCAACCCTGGACCTTTTGCATTGTGTCTAACCCGGAGCTAAAGAAACAGATACGCGAAGCCGCCGAAAAAGAGGAGTATGACAGCTACCATGGCCGCATGACGCCGGAGTGGCTCGAGGACCTGGCACCCTTGGGCACCGACTGGCAGAAACCATTCCTGGAAACGGCTCCCTGGCTTATCATCGTGTTTAAGAAGATTTACGATGTGAAGGAAGACGGCAGCAAGCGCAACAATTATTACGTGTCTGAGTCGGTAGGAATTGCCTGTGGTTTCCTGATCGCTGCCATTCACCAGGCCGGCCTGGCTACATTAACCCATACCCCAAGCCCCATGAATTTCCTGGCAAAGCTGCTGAACCGGCCCGCCAACGAACGCCCTTACCTGCTTCTACCGGTAGGGCACCCGGCTGAAGATGCGCAGGTGCCCGACCTGAAGCGAAAGCCTTTGGATGAGGTAGCTGTCTGGTATACCTGATCAATAGAACCCGAAAGCTTACTTAGTGCATATATCGCTAGCTGGGTATGTATCGTATGAAGGCAATGTAAAGGTTGGCACCGGATGGTAGCTAACTCTGACGCACGCTAAAACACGATATAGATGAATGCCAAACTGAGCTATACCTGGACGCTGACGAAGCGCACCTTTAAAGAATTCATTGCAGATAATCCCCTCGATTACGCGGCCATTATCGGTTTCTATACCATTTTCTCGCTACCAGCCGTACTTATCATCACCATCCGGATAGCTGGAGCCGTGTTTGGGCAGGATGCGGTACGCGGCGAACTGGTGAACCAGATAGGGGGAGTAATCGGTCGCAGCAGTGCAGTACAGATCCAGAACATCATCGAAAACGCAAGCCAGTCGCCAGCCACTACTATTGGCACGCTGGTAGGGGTGGCCACCATGATCTTTACGGCTACAACGGTTTTTGTGGCTTTACAGGATTCGCTTAACGCCATGTGGGAGGTAAAGGCAAAACCAGAGAAAGCCTGGTTGAACCTGATCATAGCCAGGGTTTTGTCGCTGGCTATGGTGGTGAGCCTGGGTTTCCTGCTGCTGGTTTCGCTTTCTATTGATGTGGTGCTCGGAGTCATATACGATTACCTGCGGCAGGAACTTTCGGGGGTTGCCGTATACTTTGTAACCGTTGGCAACATGCTGGTTTCTATCTTGATCAGCATTATCATTTTTGCCGCCATTTTTAAAGTACTACCGGATGCCAAGATCAAGTGGCACAATGTATGGGTGGGTGCTTCGGTTACAGCTATACTTTTCGTTATCGGTAAGTATATACTCACATTATACTTTCAGCACGATCCGCTTGCCGATACCTATGGTGCCGCCGGTTCGCTGGTGCTCATACTTGTCTGGGTGTATTATACATCCATAATTTTTTTGTTGGGGGCAGAATTTACACAGGTATATTCCCGCGCTCACGACAAGGGGATTTTGCCGGAAGAGCATGCTGTTAAAGTTAAAAAGAAAGAAGTGGAGATGGACCCTGATACCGGGGAAGTGGTGGAGAAGGAAAAAGAAAAAGGCGACTCTCTGTGAGCCGCCTTTTTGTATAGGGTTCAAAGCAACGCTTAAGCGTTCTTGTACATTACTTTTTTAACCGCATCAATGGTACGCTCTACGTTTGGCAGCGAAGCCTCGATAAGCGTTGGCGCATACGGAAGCGGCACGTCGCGGCAGGTTACGCGTTTCACAGGAGCATCCATGTAATCGAAGGCATTGCTCTGGATGTGATAAGCGATCTCAGAAGAGATAGAGGCCAGTGGCCATGCTTCCTCAACCACTACCATGCGGTTAGTCTTTTTAACAGACTCTATCAGTGTTTTATAGTCGATAGGGCGAACAGTGCGCAGGTCGATCACTTCCGCGTTGATGCCGTCTTTTGCCAGTTCTTCAGCTGCAGCAAGCACCACCTTCATCATCTTGCCAAAAGAAACGATGGTTACGTCAGTTCCTTCGCGCTTGATGTCAGCAACACCGATCGGGATCAGGTATTCCTCCTCAGGCACCTCGCCTTTGTCGCCGTACATCTGCTCAGACTCCATGAAGATTACAGGGTCATTGTCGCGGATGGCAGACTTCATCAGGCCTTTAGCGTCGTAAGGGTTAGATGGCACCACAACTTTAAGACCTGGCGTGTTTGCGTACCAGTTCTCGAAGTTCTGGGAGTGCTGCGAAGACAACATACCCGCGCTACCGGTAGGTCCACGGAAAACGATAGGGCAGGAGTACTGTCCACCTGACATCGACATCATTTTAGCAGCTGAGTTGATCACCTGGTCAATGGCTACCAAAGAGAAGTTGAATGTCATGAACTCTACGATAGGGCGCAGGCCGTTCATAGATGCACCCACACCGATACCGGCAAAACCAAGCTCGGCAATTGGTGTATCAATCACACGCTCCGGACCAAACTCGTCCAGCATGCCCTGGCTCACTTTATAGGCACCGTTGTACTCTGCTACTTCTTCACCCATCAGAAACACGCTCTCATCACGGCGCATTTCCTCCGACATAGCTTCGCGCAGGGCCTCTCTAAACTGTATACTTCGCATATAAGATGTTTAATTCTCTGTTCAGAGGGTAAAATTAAAAGAAGTCTGTCAATTTACAATGTACTCGTAAGTTTTTAGCATCTGCATTTACCTGATCAGCGCATCTTTATAGGCTGGCTTGTTGCGGTAAGGCTTAAACTCGAGGCTGTTTATGGCTTTTTCGGTGTAGGCAGGATCCGATTTCACTGCTTTTCGCAGGTTCTCTTCCAGCATTTGCCCGTTCTGCGTTCTTGCCCCGATAATTGCCAGGCTGTAATAGGCCAGGGCGTCGTTTGGCTTTTGTTGCAGTGCCGAAGTATAGAACTGCTGCGCCCCTTCGTAATTTTCCTTCAGTAGGTAGCTCAGGCCAAGGTTAATGTTGGTCTGGTAACTGTCGCCGGCATAGCGCAGGTTTTCAATGGCATCGTCGTACTGCCCAACCTCTATTTCCAGGGCAGCCTTGTCGGCGAAAATGCGTTGCAGCTCCTCCTGGGTGCCGCCCAGCTTTATGGCATAGTCGTAATACTGCAAAGCCTCCAGGAAGTCGTTGCGTTGGTGATAGGCACTTGCCAGGCTATAGTATACTTTGGCAGTCGGGTTACGGAAGCCGGCAAACGTAAGGTTGTGGATGGCTTTTGCCAGCAGGGCCTGCTTTGCCTTTGGGCGGTATTCTTTTCGTGCCATCTCGGTATATACCACACCCAGGTTATAATATGCAGGCCATTTGTCAGTGGATCTTACGGCAGCCTCGTAAAATTTACGCTTCTCGTTAAGCAGTGGAGTCAGGTTGGCCGCATATTGCAGTTCTTCCTCCGTAAGCGCGTCTGCAGAAATTTTATCTTCGGCGATCTGCTTTGCCAGCAGGTATAGTTCATAATCCGCTTTGCGGTCGCGGTTATAGTTAAAGCTTACCTCTGCATGGCGCATTACAGGGTACACATACTGCTGCAGGTATTCATAAGACTTTGTCTGCTCCAAGGCCTTAATTTTTTCACTGTCATTTTTTGAGCTGTCAAGTATGGCAAGTAAGTCCTGTTTTTCTTTTTTGGGTAAGGCAGATGCCGCAATTCTGTCTTTTAAAAGGCTGAGCGTATTTGGCCGGGTGGCTGTTTTTATACTTACCTTTTTGTTGCTGTAGTCGTTTGCCTGCAGTTGCTGTCGGTAGTAGTTCTCCAGTTCTTTGGCTCTTGCCTGGGCAATATTTGTCCCGATCTCATCCGGGGACTGGCCTGCGGTGATGCTTATACTTTGCTGCGCGACGTTATCGGAAATATACTTGTCCAGTACTTCCAGGTTAGAGCCTATGTAACTTCTCAGCTTAGCCTTATTCTGCTCAAAATAAAAGGTAAGGGTGGCTGGTTTTTCGGCTTCCTCCCTGTAATTGTCCGGGATAAAGTCGTAGGTGTTGTTGCGTACCAGCAGCAGCGGTGTTGTGTTCAGACCAACGGCAACCTGTTTTGGGTCGGCATACTTCACATCCCCGCTTTCTTTGTCAATGGCCATGCCCTGTACCATTAACCGGCCGTCTTCTTTTTTAGGGGCATACGGGAACGACATCACCTTGGAAATTGTGGGGGTGCCGCGTTCATAGATAAACTCTCCGAATTCAAAATTAAGGGAACCGACATTTTCGCGCACCTGCTGGTCGTACTCGTAATAAACATCCAGCTTGTACCGCTGTTTGTCTCTGATGAGCTTTTCTGGAACCTGTGCCTTAACCTCGAAGGTTACCAGTTGCCCATTGGCCATAATGGGGTTAGGCTCTACTGTAATGCGTTGTTCTTTTTCGGCGGTTTTTAGCATACGCGAAAGCGTGCAACCAGAGCAAAAGAGTGCAAAAAGTATGGAAGAGAGTAAAAGTCTATTTTTCAAAAATAGGTGTAGTGGCATATCCCGAAATTAGCATTAACCGTAAACATGTACACCATAACTACTGTATTTTGCGTTATGGTTTATACTTGCCACAGCTCAAATAATTTTGACAAAAGTATAATTAGCGATAATTTTATACCATACTTAACAATACATTAATGAAACGGCTACAGTACTTTATCGAATCGCAGGCATTTGGTGTTTGTACGATGCTGGGTGAAAAACTTGGCTTTGCTACGAGCAGCATCCGCCTCACTTTCATCTATGTTTCATTCCTCACTATGGGTTCGCCGGTGCTTATTTACCTGATGCTGGCCTTCTGGATGAATGTACGCAAGCACCTGCGCCGTGAGCGAAGCACCGTCTGGGATCTATAGTTCGGTTACCGTGCGTTTTTGCCGCACAAAATACTCCCACACAATACTGCCCCTGAAAACGCCTGTCTGCTCAGGGAAATTGCCTTTCAGGGTTAGCTTTTTACGCTGTCTGCCCCAATAGCCACTGTTGCGTAGGAGGTTGGCATGGGCATCCAGCACGGCCCTGGCATCTTTGGTCTGGCCGGCCATCAGCATTCTTAATGCAGCAATCCAATCCAGTATCAACCTGATGGTTAAGGTAGGTACAAGCTCTTTTGCAGGCAGGTTTTTATACAGCAGCGCAAACCCGTTCCGGAAGTTAAGAAAGGTTTTGCGCGGGTTCGATTTATGCAGTGTGCCGCCGCCAACATGGTATACTTTGCTGTGGCCATTGTACATCACTTTATAGCCGGCGTTCTTGGCGCGCCAGCAAAAGTCTATCTCCTCCATGTGTGCAAAAAAGGCTGGCTCCAAACCTCCCAGTCCATGGAAAACGTTTGACCGCACAAACATACAGGCCCCGGTTGCCCAGAAGATCTCCTGCACGTCGTCGTACTGCCCCTTGTCTTCTTCCAGCGTCTCGAACAGGCGGCCACGGCAGAATGGGTAGCCTAACGTATCCAGCATGCCGCCACCTGCTCCGGCATATTCAAAAAAGCCCGGGTGCTGTTGAGAAAGTATCTTGGGCTGGCACACGGCTATACTTTCGTCGGATTCCATCAACTCAAGAATAGGCTCCGTCCAGCCCTGCGGCACCTCTACATCAGAGTTTAGCAGCACGTAGTATTTGGCATCCACCTGCTGCAGCGCCTTGTTGTAGCCCTCACAAAAGCCGTAGTTCTGGTCTAAAAGTATAAGCCTTACCAACGGGAACTGCTCCTGTAAAAAAGCAACAGAGCCATCGGTAGAGGCATTGTCGGCAACGATTACCTCGCAATTGCCGCTATGCGCCACCACCGATGGCAGAAACTCTTGCAAAAACCGTAGTCCGTTCCAGTTAAGTATAACTACGGCCGTGTGAGCCGGATTATAAGCCAAAACTGCCTAAGTCTAAGCCGGGTATGTTCGGGAGTAAGCCCTCAGTGCTTTTCTTCAGTTCCTCCTGGGCACGCTCGCCGGCAGTGAGCATGGCGTTGTTCACGGCAGCCACTACCAGGTCGTTCACCATGTCCTGGTCTTTATCATTAAGTATAGAGGGGTCGATCTCGATCTTTAACAGTTTACGCTGCCCGTTTACAGTAGCTTTTACAAGACCTGCGCCCGACTCTGCTGTAACGGTTATGTCTTTTAATTTCTCCTGTGCTTCTTTCATCTTGGCCTGGACTTCTTTCATTTTGCCCATCATGCCGAACATATCAAACATAGTTTCTTCTTAATTGATGTGGAATGGCGCACTGCTATACTTGTGCGCACCTCTGCAAATATACGAGCATTCTAGTTACCATGCTTGCTGCTTGTATATAAAGCACAGACAGTAGCATATTCTCCTACAGGTCATAAACATCTTTCTACTAACTACTGAGCTATCTTCACTATTTCCTTAAACTTTAAATTGGTATTAAATTTATACTTTATAGTATATTATTTTAATAAGCGCCCGATGCTTCTCGTCCATTTCCGCTGTGGCCTTGAACCCTGCCAATGATCGGAATTATAGCTCTCAGGCTATATCTAAATTTATGCTCAATTTATCTTACTCTCTATGAAAACAATTTTATTTAGCCGCACCAGGCTTAAGTTACTTGCCTGTACAATTCTCTTTTGTTTTAGTAGTAGCCCAGACTACGCGCAAACTCCCAGTAAAGAATGGTCGCGAAAGTATAGTGGTTTCCTGCCAGTTAGTGCAGTAGAAGCAACCCAGAACGGAAGCCAGGTACAAGTGCATGGCACCGCTGTTTCCGCGGTGGAGCCAGCCTACGATTCACCGGTGGTTATTAAAGCAGATGCCGAAGGCAATGTTGTGATAGCTGGGAGAAGCACTTCAAGAACAGGTGACATTGCCTCTGCATTCATGATAAAGTACGCTGCAACAGGGGAAACAATGTGGTTGAATAAATTGGAGGCTGGTAGAAGGAATGAGATAGTAGGCATGGCTGTAGACGGCAAGGGCCATGTATATGTGCTGGGCACGAACGTTGGAAGTGATTCCAGACCGGACATTATCCTGCGCAAATATGATGGCGTTACGGGTAACCTGATCTGGGACGCTGCACAAGGCATGGGGCAGGCTAACTTCGGTGGTGAACTAAAGCTTGACGGTAAAGGAAACGTTTATATCTCAGGGTTGGCAAACTCAATGTTTGATGTGCGCTCCATGGAGTTTATATCAAAGGTTAACGCCGAGACAGGTGAAACTATCTGGCAGAAAATCTACAGCAGTGAAATTGCAAATTCAGAATTGCATGACCTTGTAACCTTTACGCCAGACAAGGAAGGTAATGTGTATGTTACGGGCATAAGGGCAAGCACATCAACAAACAACGACGTTATTACCCTAAAGTATGGCATAGACGGAAGTATGATCTGGCGCAGCGTATTAGATAAGACTGTAAACGATGCCGTCAGATTTATGGATGTTGACCATGCCGGAGGGGTGTACCTGGCTGGTTACAGTTACGTTGACCAAACTCAAAATCAACTCGTTGACCCGTTCCTTTTAAAGTATAATTCATCGGACGGGGCACAGGTCTGGCTAAAGACGCTGCTCTCTGCAGGCAGTTCTAAATTGTTCGTGGCCCAAGTACTGGCAAGCGATGATGGCCGTGTATACGTTCGAGGCACTGATTTGTCAGAGCAGGTTTTCGCCTTCAAGTCATCTACAGGTAAGCAGGAGTGGAGCCTCGTAATGGGCGGCTTTGTCTCGGATATGGTAATTGACGGTTCGGGGGGCTTGTACATCTCGAAAACAATAACCACTAACGAGATCCAGAAATATAATGCCGTAAACGGCCAGAAAGTATGGAGCATTGCGACAGAGCAGGAACCACGTAAGCTAACCCTCGATAACCAACGGAGCATTTTTGTAGCCGGCGTGGTAACTGACCCTGTCACGCACTGGGATATGCTTACTACCAAGTATAGTCAAACTCAAGCCAGTTGCCATATTCCGGTACAGGTGCGGCTTTACCTTCCGCCTGTGGCCAAGTGGGTGGGCTGGCAGGTGCGTACCACCGCCGACTTTCGGCCATACATCCTGGGAGCCGACCACGGCGTGCGCTGGACCTGGGGCGACGGCACTGCGTCTACGATAGCCTACACGGCACACGGCACTTCCCGCATCACCGGCGAACATACTTACTCAAGTGCGGGCATTTACCCGATTGGCCTTGACTTCTCGCAGAGCTGCTTAAGCCCGACCAACGAAGGCTACGAGCAGTGGATGCCGGTCTTTGATCCGGAAGCAGGCTTCGTGACGGGTGCGGGGCAGGCGACAGCAAACGGACAGCGGCTGGGCTTTAACTTCAGTGTGCGCTACAGCGGTAAGTATGCCGTAACACCAACTGGGCAAACCCACCTGCAAATTACTGGCCTTGGCATGTTCCGAAGCAGTTCCCTGGATTGGCTGGTCGTAACTGGCGACAAGGCGGCCTGGAGAGGCGAGGGCACGATCGACGGCAAAGGGCGCTACGGCTTCATCGCCTCGGTAATGGATGCAGGCAACCCAGGCCAGGATGACCCCGGCGACAGGCTGCGCGTGTTGGTGTGGGACATGGATCGCCACAACCGCATGGTCTACAACAGCTTCATCCAGGGCGACGAGATACTGAACCTTTCCAATCAGGGGCCGGCCATAGATAGAGGCAACATCGTCATACATGGAAAAAACACCGGAAGTATTACCGCTAAAGGCGGCAGTAAAGTAAGCGCAGATGCCCAAGAGCTTTTGCTGGCCTACCCGAACACATTCTCTGAAAGTACTACTATTTCCTTCTCTGTGGAACGGGGACAAGCTTATACTTTGGAAGTGTATGACACAAAAGGTAGGCTGGTGAGAGAATTAGCTACTGGCACTGCAGAGGCCGGAGGCATGCAAAAGTTTGAGTTGCGTGGAGAAAGCTTAAGCGAGGGGCTCTACATCGCAAGACTAGTTACCAGTGCAGGCTCGCAAAGTATAAAAGTGCTGCTGAAACGGTAACAGAGGACATTAGAAGGAGAGGGCCGTAACAGCTCTCTCTTTTTATACTTTGTTTACCTGAGCAAGGTCACAGTGCCCGTTCTGCGCTTAGTGGTGCCAAACTCAGTTTTTACCGTTATTTCGTAAGCGTAGGCGCCGGCAGGTAATAGCTTGCCCTGGTGAGTGCCGTCCCAGTTTTTGGCCGCATCAGACGACTCAAACACTACACTGCCCAGGCTGTTGTATACTTTTAAAGTATAACTGTTTATGAAACGCCCTTTGATCTCGAGCACGTCATTCAGACCATCTCCGTTGGGTGTAAAAGCGCTGGGGATGAACAGTTTCAGGTCCTGTTCGATCTTCTCCGTGTTAGAGTAAGATACCTCCGTGCCACTATTTGGCGTAGCTTTGATGCGATAGCGAAGCACTTGCTGGTCGTTACTCAGGATCCTGTCAGTGTAGGTGGTGCCGGTTACTGGGAAGGAGGTTACCACGTTACCGTTTGCGTCCAAAAGTTCTGCGGTGTATGACCGTACGCCACCCGGGAAGCCTGTGTAGGGTGTCCAGTTAAGTTGAACTGCACCATCCGATTGCTGCGCCGCCTGCAACACAACAGGGCAGGCAATGTTGCTGAGAGGAGAGGTGTTATTGCAGGGGTCTGTGAAGGAGGCTCTGTAACAGGTGGGTTCCGGTTTGGTAACTACATCGGTATACTTTGTCTGAGAAATACTGGCCAGTGCACCATAGGCAGCCCCGTTTATACTTTTCTGCAGCTCAATTTTCTGAGCGGTTTTATCCTGTGGTAAAGTTATACTTACCTCTACCTGGTTATTCAAATTATAGGAAGCCAATAAGTATGGCGCAGCTGGCGTGGCCATTGAAGTTACCTGTACCGTTTTAGTGGCGGAAGTGGAGGTGCTGCCATCAGCCGTAACTCCTCTGACGAAAAATGAATAGGTTTGTCCGCAACTCAGCCCTGCATCTGTGTAACTTTTGGTGTTACTGTCCAGTGTTGTAACCAGGGTGTTGTTGCGGTATACTTCATACTTTTCAGCGCTTGGCATACTTTGCCAAGTAAGCAGCGCCTGCTCGTTTCCTGACCTAGCCTCCAGGGAAATAGAGCTTATTATCCTGGAATTGCTGTTGCTGATAATACTACCGCACTGGTCCGCAATTCTAACCAAATACCAAACCCCTTCAGTAGTATTCACATTGCGCAAAGTATGGCTAATACTGCTTTGGGTAACGTTTTTGATCGTGTCTATTTTCTGAAAATTTATTCTGGGGTCCTGCCAGCGCTCCACAATATACCTATATCCCGGCTGCAGATCCTGTATGTCAAGCTGTATCTCCCCTGAGTTTGCCTGTTGCCTGACCGTAAGGCCACGCAGGGTCGGGGTCGTAGCCTGCGGAAGCGTAGTGACTTCTTTAAAGCCACTGCCTATGCAAGATGCCCCATTATAAGCCCCAATGACAGTGATATTATAAGTGCCATTCGAAAAATAAGTATACGTTGGGTTTACGCCTCTCTGTGCCTGTCCAGGTGCGCCTCCTCCATTGTAGTCTATGGTATAGCTGTCGTAGTTGGTGTCGGTGATGTTAACCTGCACACTGTTGTTGGCACAGGCGGTAACGGTAAAAGTTGGTTGTGGAGTAGCCTTTACCTCAAATACCCTCGAAACGGTGTCGGTAAGGGTGGCGCCACCATAGTTGGCAATCTGCAGTACCCTATACTTGCCGGGAGTGGTGTAGGTATGTTTTTTCTCCAGCGTGGCATTTGTAACCTGAGTTCCGGATTTGTAGTCGAATACATAATACTCCTGGTCATCGGGCACTACATTGCCGCAATCCTGAAAAGTTACCTCCTGGTTTACGCAAAGTGTGGTTATTTCTGCTCCGCCTGGGGCATAGGCTTTAAAGCACCTGTTGCCCTGAGCAAAGGATGACAGAGATGCAAAAAGAAACGCTATGTATAGTATAGCCCTGATCAAATTATTACCGGAAAGCTTTACCGAATTTACCTAAATAAAGCACATCAGCCACTTTTATTGTCTATAAAATTAAAAAGACCTTGCCAAAGTATACTTTAAACAAGGTCTTTCGGGTGTTGGTTTATACTTGCTGGCTTTGCCTTTGCCTGCGCAGGAAATCTATACTTTTTATGATGTCGTCGTGCAGTATCCTGTCGGTGGCTACAAATGGCACGGCTACCTTAAATTCGGCTGCTAATTCTTCCAGTATGGCAGAGGTTTTGCCCGGCCTCCTGAAATACAGGGCCTGGGTGGCGTTCATCAGTTCAATGGCCAGTATGCGCTCCAGGTTATGCACAACTTTATAAAGCTTGGTAGCGGCGTTGGCTCCCATACTTACATGGTCTTCCTGGTTATGCGACGAAGGTATGGAGTCTACGGATGCAGGCGTGCACAGCTGTTTACTCTGGCTTACAATAGAAGCGGCGGTATACTGGCTGATCATGAAGCCTGAATTAAGTCCGGGCTCGGCAACCAGAAAAGCTGGCAAGCCACGCTGCCCGGAAATAAGCTGGTAGGTTCTGCGCTCAGAGATACTGCCCAGTTCTGCCAGTGCTATCGCCAGAAAATCCAGCGCCAGGGCCAAAGGCTGCCCATGGAAATTGCCCCCAGAGATGATCTCGTCAGCATCCGGGAAGATGTTTGGGTTATCGGTAACAGCGTTAATCTCCGTCAGAAACACCTGCTCTGCGTAGGCAATGGCATCCTTAGAGGCACCATGCACCTGTGGTATGCAACGGAAAGAATAAGGGTCCTGCACGTGCTGTTTTTCACGAGTTATCAGCTCACTGCCATCCAGTAACTCCCTGAACCTCGCGGCTGTCTCCAGTTGTCCTTTATGTGGCCTTATCAGGTGAATGAGTTCGTTAAATGGCTCGATCCTGCCATCAAACGCATCCAGCGACAGCGCACCGATCAGGTCTGCCTGCCGTGAAAGGCGCTTGGCCATTAACAGTACATACACGCCATAGGCAGCCATAAACTGTGTGCCGTTCAGCAAGGCCAGGCCTTCCTTTGCTTTCAGGGCAATCGGCTCCCAGCTAAACATCTCCAACACATGCTCACTGGCCAGTTTATACCCCTGGTAGTGAACTTCACCCATACCTATCAGGGGCAGGCATAAATGAGCCAGAGGGGCTAGATCGCCGCTGGCACCCAGCGAGCCCTGCTGGTAAACCACCGGGTATATATCACGGTTGTAAAAATCAATAAGGCGCTTTACCGTTTGCAGCTGCACACCGCTATGGCCATAGGCCAACGACTGTATCTTAAGCAGGAGCATCAGCTTCACTACGCCGGCCGGTACCTCTGGGCCGGTGCCACATGCATGCGACATCACTAAGTTACTTTGCAGCTGCTCCAGGTCGGCAGGGGAAATCTTTTTACTGTACAAAGACCCAAAGCCGGTATTGATGCCATAAATACTGCGGTCAGAATCTTTGATCTTCTGTTGCAGGTAATTATAGCAGCTGGTAATGCGCTGCTCGGCATCTTCAGAAAGCGCTAAAGTATACTTTTCGTTGATGATCGTTTCTATCGTCTCCAGGCTTAAATGATCGCTGGAGATGTAATGCACGTGGCTCATTTAGTTTGTTATTTGTTTAATATGCTGATGATTTCTCCAATGGTCAGGTCCTGCTGCTCGCCTAGCTGCATGTTGCGCAGTTTCAGCTTGCCACTTGCCATTTCCTCGGAGCCGATAAGTATAACATAAGGGATGTTTTTCTGGTCAGCGTAGCCCATCTGCTTTTTAAGTTTTGCTGGTTCCGGGTATAATTCAGCGGCAATGCCGGCATCGCGCAACTGCTGCAATACTGGAAGGGCATACATTTCAGATTCCTTGTCAAACTGCACCAACAGGGCTTTGGTGCCCACCTGGCTGCTTGTAGGGAATAGCTGCAGCTCTTCCATTACATCATAGATCCTGTCAACACCAAACGAGAAGCCAACACCTGAAACACCAGGCATGCCGAACATGCCCGTCAGGTTGTCGTAGCGGCCACCGCCGCTAATGCTGCCCATGCTCACGTTGTTCACTTTTACCTCAAAAATACAGCCGGTGTAGTAGGAGAGTCCCCTGGCAAGTGTAACATCCAGCATCAGGCGCGGATTGCCAGACTCATTTGCAGCAGTTAATGCTTCACTCTGAAGCGCGGACAGGTACATCCATACTTCGCGCAGGTCATTCAAGCCGCGTTCACCTTCAGAAGTGTTGCCCAGTACACTTTGCAACTGCCTCATGATCTCTTCGTTATTGCCCTCCAAAGTATAAAGCGGCTCCAGCTTTGAAACAGCAGACTCGGAAATGCCTCTTTCCAGCAGTTCTTTCCGCACGCCTTCTTTCCCAACCTTATCCAGTTTATCGATGGCCACGCAAATATCCCCTTCACGTCCTTTTTCACCGATCGCCTCTGCAATACCGGCAAGTATGCCTCTGTGGTTTATCTTGATAGTAAAATCCGTCAGGCCAAGGTTGGTAAGCACCTCGTTTATCATCTGCACGATCTCAGCCTCACAAAGCAGGGAGTTGGTGCCCACCACATCGGCGTCGCACTGGTAAAACTCACGATAACGTCCTTTTTGTGGTCTGTCGGCACGCCAGACAGGTTGTATCTGGTAGCGCTTAAACGGAAACGTGATTTCGTTGCGGTTCATCACCACGAAGCGCGCAAAAGGCACGGTCAAGTCGTATCGCAGGCCCTTCTCAGATACTTTTCGGGTCAGGTGCTTATACCCTTGCTCAATATCCTCGGGTCTGGTTTTGGCCATAAAATCACCGGAATTCAGTATCTTGAAAAGCAACTGGTCGCCTTCATCGCCATACTTGCCGGTGAGCACCGAAAGCTGCTCCATGGCGGGTGTTTCGAGTGGCAGGTAGCCAAATTTCTCGAATGTCTGCTTTATCGTCTGGAAGATATAGTTTCTCTTGACCACAACTGCGGGGCCAAAATCGCGGGTTCCTTTAGGTATAGATGGTTTCTCTTTGCTCATACTTCTGCAACTTTGCCGGCGAAGTTACTAAAAGCTGGGGAAAGGAGGGAATAGAGCTTAAGCTATTTAAAAAGCATATTTAATTAACCGCAGCAAAATTTACTATGAAGCTAAAATTGTAGTGATTCACAGTCTATTTAACAAAGTATAGTTTTTCGCAAGAAGAAAATCACCGATCCTGATATACTACATTATATTGTTATATCCGTTCTATTTGTAATGCCAATTAAATAAGCTAATTTCGTGCGCTATTTGAGAAGCACTTAGCAAAAAATAAATCTGAATATACTTGCAACCCTATGTTGTGATTTTGGGTCTTCTTGTCGGAATTCAGAAATTATTATTAAATGACATTAACTATTTAGTGATGAGTATTAGCGCTACCAAACTTAAGGAAACAAACTTTACAACTAATTTACCTAACTCTAGGTTATTATCTTTTCTTGTCGACAAAAGGCTATTCTCTTTTGAGGTTTCTGATAGGAAATACCTTCTTTTTACACTGGATCTGGCTTTAGTATTTCTAGCTACATTTGTGTATTGCCTTGGTATTTTACCCGGTATGTCCACAGGTCAGATTTTCGAAAGCCATTATGCTTATTTTGTAACTGTAGCTTTATTATGGAGCTTCTTCTCCTATGTATTTGATCTGTATAATTTAGAGAACATCAACAACTTTTATTCTACAGTTAAATATTTATTTATAGCTGTTACATTAACTGTAGGTTCATATGTTTTGTTGCCTTGGTATACTCCTCCTTTACCTTCCCGATTATTGATATTTCTGTTTTATTTTAATGTGTCGGCCTCATTAATTATTTGGAGGTATATCTATTCTCGTTTTCTTGACCGGCCTCTTTTCTTAAAACGTATCTTAATTGTTGGTTCAGGCTGGTCCAGCAAATCATTGATTGATGTATTTGCAAACGGAGATATTTTTAACTATCATCTTGGCTATAAAGTGGTTGGGGTAATTGATGAGAATAACAGCCAGTCAGTGTATAAAGGTATTCGAATAGTTAGTGGAACATCAAATATTGCCAAACTTGCCAAGCGCCTGAAAATTGATGAAATAATTGTTGACGAATCTAGCCATCAGGAAAATGATACGATCTCGTTAAGAGAATTAACCAATTGCCGGAAAAATGGGATCGCTGTTACTTCTCTTACAGACTTTTATGAAAATCTTACTGGCAGAGTTTTAGTTCATAATACAGCAAGGGACTTTAGCCTGGCATTTCCGTATAACAGGAACCACTTCAAAACCGCTTACCTTGTTTTCTCAAGATCATTAGATATAATTTTTGGTGTTGTTGGAGTAACTGTATGTGCGCTATTTATACCATTTGTATACCTGGCTAACTTTTTTGGAAGTAAAGGGCCGCTCTTTTATAGTCAGGAACGCGTAGGCTTGTACGGCAGGACTTTCAAAATTACAAAGTTCCGGTCTATGGTAGTTGATGCTGAGAAAAATGGGGCCGCCTGGGCTCAAAAGAATGATGCCAGAATCACTAAAGTAGGTAAACTGCTACGCAGATCCAGAATCGATGAATTACCTCAGGCCTGGAGTGTTCTTAAAGGTGATATGAGCCTAATTGGACCTAGACCAGAACGCCCGGTATTTGTTGAGCAGTTGAAAAAGGAGATACCTTTTTATGATACCCGTCATTTGGCAAAACCTGGAATTACCGGGTGGGCACAGGCAATTTACAAGTATGGGTCTAATGCTGAAGATGCTTTAATGAAAGTACAGTATGATCTATATTACTTGAAGAACCGCTCTATAATGATGGATGTAAAAGTGCTGCTAAAGACAATCAGTGTTGTTGTAAGATTTAAAGGTATGTAGTCTGTCAAACAAAACAGTTTAAATAGAAAAGCCCTGGTAAAGTCAGGGCTTTTCTATTTGTGTGATATTACTATTAAACTTCCTCTTAGTGTATCCTGAAAATAAGAGGCAATAGAAAAAACCGAAAAAAACCAAGCCTTTGTTCGTCTGTAGTATAGCCTCAGTTGAACTTGATATTATAATGAGAAGCAGGAATATTGCACGAAGTGCATCTCTGTTTAATAGCGAAAGGTATAATGGGTAAAAGAGCAAGGCAACAAGAATGATAAAACCTAATATACCAGTGCCAAGTAATGTTTGCAAAAACTGGTTATGGGCATTTAGACCTATTAATTCAGGATGGTTTTTCAAACTATAATTTTGATCCAAATGGTGGCTGATATCTCCGATCCCAACGCCAAAAAATAGGTTGTCCTTGGCAATTGTTGAGGCTGTGTCCCAAATGAGAGATCTTTGACTGACCCCACTTTCCGTTGTAGGTTTTCTTTGCTCGAAAAGCTCGGTAGTTTCAGTGATCAATCGGTAGCGTGTAACAGGTAATGCAAGCAACAGGAAAGAGATACTTGCAAAGCCAAATAAAATAAAAACTACATGCTTTTTTTTGAGACCATAGGTCCAGGTGTGCAAAACAAAATATACAATCAGCGAAATTAGAAACCCCAATATAACTATGCGTGAGGATAGTAAAAGCGTAAAAAAAAGGAGGAAAATTATCAATGTAATAAGGCTCACTCTCTGCCAAATTACTAATGTACTTTTTGTTATAAGCTGCTGTATAAGTAAGAAGACGGTAAAAACTGTAAACAAGGAGAAATATGTAGGGTGCAGTTTTAATGGTTTTGCCAATTCACTGTATGAAAAGTAGTCCCAATATATTCCCAGGCTGTTCTTCAGCCCAAAGTTCTCAGAAAATGAATAGGGTAAAGCAGCTGGATCGCCTTCTGTAAAGTTCCTGTAAAAGGCATACCCCAAGCAATATAAACACGCTGCAGCAACGGTTGCGATAAATGCATTACTGATAATGCGCCACTCCCTGCCCTCCAATTTAATAACCTGACCCGTAAGTATAAATGGGAATAACAGTAGAGACAGTTTTTTCTCAAGGTCAAAAGCTGCTGCTCCTTTGTCTGATGAATATACAAGACTTATAACATGTAGTAAGAAGAAGCATACTAGTAATAACAAATGAGTGTCTTTCAGAACTGTCTTTAATCTGATTTTAAAGTTACGCTCAATAATCGTTATCAAGACCAGAAGTATGGTAGCAATGCCTGTGATAGTAATTGACCACGGTATGGAAACTACTAATACCGTAAACAGGTAAAGTTTATACTTCGCTAGATTCATGCTTCAAGTCTCTTAGCACCTTGGCATTTATTTTCTTTCGAGCTTTGTCCCAAAACCACCCCCATTTAGTAAAATACACTACATTGCCATGTATAGCATACAAAAGCAATTTCAGGCTTTTGTGCGAGCCTTTGGCAAAGTGGTGGTAAATCTGAACCTCTGGTAAAAACATTGTCTTGTACTTCATATGTATTCTTCTGGACAAATCTGCATCCTCGGAATACATAAAGATGCGCTCATCAAAAAGGCCTATATCTTCTAACACAGAGTTTCTTATAAACATGAAACAACCGGATAAGTATGGCACATTCATCTTTTGTTCGTACCCAGTAAATCTTAACTCAAACGTTTCGTTCAGCTTCCGGAGTTTAGCTTCATCCTTTATAAACCTTCTTGTAAAGAAATCTGAGGGGGAGGGAAGAAGTTTGCACAGGTATTGTACGCTACCATCCGGATAAAGAACTTTTGGCATTACTTGACCTGTCGTAGGATTAGTCTGCATGAAAGTGTAGAGGTCTTCTATCACTCCAGCCTCAAAGTATACATCTGGATTAAGCACCAAATGGTAAGGTACTTTAGCTGCGATGGACTTCCGGATAGCTATATTATGCGCTTTACCAAAACCCAGGTTCTTACCATTAAAAATATACTCTATCCGGTCATCAAGACATAAGGTCTTCAGATTATCTGTCGGTGAATTATCAACGATGTAAAGCTTTGAAGGAAGCGTTGTTTTCAAAAAACTGGATATAGCCTCGGATAGCACCTGAACATTATTGTTGTAGGTTACAATAGAGGCGGTAACAAGTATACTCATGATAAGACTCTGTGCTTATTTAAAAGTAAGTGGAACAGTTCTTCCCAATTACGGGTAAAAGGATCCTTAACAGGTTTTGCATAAACCGGGGAAAAAACAAGTGTGCCTTCAATAATGCCTTGCATCAATCTGGCTAGGTCTTCGGAGCTTTCAGGGTTAAAAAATGCAACTCTATCATAAGTACCTGCGGTTTCAACTGCATAAGGCAGGTCTGCGAGTAACATTGGTTTTTTATATGGCTTGTATTCTGATATTGGTAAGCCCCAGGTTTCCAGTTTAGACGGGAAGATCAGACAATCGCTGGTGTGATAGTAGTTCTCTACTTCTTCTCTAGTAAGTGAGCCTACAAATTTAATTTCAGGTATGCACTTATACTTTGATAAAGTATTAATAGCATATGGGTTTTCTGCGGCATCAGTAGTTAAAACAACTTCAAAACTGGTTATGCCCCTTGCTTTGAGAATACTGACTGCTTCACATATTACCTCAAAGTTTTTAAAAACCCTCGGAAAAGATGGATAGAAAAATACTGTCATGGAACTAGCAGCATAGGTATCCTGAGGTGTAACTGGCAGCTGGATCACATTGGGGTAAGCTACCACTACTTTTGAATGGGGTAAATCAAAACTCTTTTTAAAGAAATCTCTAATCCAGTCCTGTTGTACAATAACATAGGTATTGGAACTGATATTCATTCTGTAGAGGTACTTGTACAAAAATGTAAATGCTGCAAAAACTTTGTCCTGTAACCCTTCCTTTAATGATATATTATAAGTCGGACTTGCATTATGACAGTAGACTGCTTTTACATCAGCATGTACCGCTGGCGAAATATCATGTAAAGAAAACCATAAATAAGGCTTTAGTTCTTTACTTAGTTTTCTAAAATGAATATATTCATATCCTAGCCGTTTTAGCCATGAACTACGCGAATCTTGATATTCTATATAGTTTATGTTTGTGAAAGGGTATAAATCTTTATTATGAACCAGTGCAATTACTTCATACTCTTCTGACGCATTTTCTGACAGCCAACGTAACGCATCTTTTACTATAGAAAGTGTTCCACCGTAGTGTATATTAATGGCGGAAATAACTATTTTCTTTTTCATTTAACTTCTTAGATATCTCGCCAAACTTAAGAAAGCCATAGCTTATAACTATGATTGGAACTACAAAGATAAGCAAATCAAAAACTTGCGAGATAAATAAGTTTGACTCAATGGCATAGGTAAAGGCTAAAACAACAAGTGAGTAAGCAAAGGCGAATTTAATCAAAGAAAATGTCTTAGAAATGAAGAAATTCTTTCTTAGAAACCCGATAACAAGTCCTACAAATAAGCTATAGATAACTCCACCAATAAAGCCGAAAAAAATGTGCCCTTTTATGAAGAATTGAGTATTAGGCCCTATCGGTATCTCTGGTACTTGTTCACCCGTATTTTCAATATGTAGCTTTACCATTTCAAAACCTAAAGGGAACTCATACTCTGTAATTCTGAAAAGTCCGAGTACGCTGTTTAGTTCATGCGATAGAAAATCTAGCGCAGAATAACTTTCTTTAAAATATGTATAAATATGTGTTTGATAGTAGTAAAGTATAATGTCACCGGAAAGTAGCAATCTGTTATAAAGCCCATAAAAAGCGCTTGTAACTGAGCCTCTCTCCTGATACAGTACAGTAATTGCTACAACAACACCCGCGATTAGGATATACTTCAAGTTGTTTTTATACTTGTGGAAGGTGCTGAAATCAATATTAACCTGAAATCCTGGACGCTTAAGAATGTAAGCCAGCATAAACAGAAAACTTAACAACCCTCCTTTAGAACCACTGAGGCTAGTAAATAATACCTGGCAGAACAGGATGAATAAGAAAGTGCTTTTTCGCTTACTGATGAAAAGCATTATAAAACAGGAACAGGAGAGAAAAACACTTGCACCCCAATTTATACGCCGGACAATACCTAGGCCTCCAACATAGATCCCGCTTTTTGCTCCTGTCGGATCATCACTAAAGATTGGGAATCCTACGCGCATGCCCGCATAAATATTGGCGATCATGTATACAGCGAACAAAGCGTAAATAACCGATTTCAATAATTTAATATTGAAACTGCTGAAATGAATTACTTCTGTTTGTTCTATTCTGTACCGAAAGATGGTAATACCTACCCACAAAGCTAGTTGGCACAAAATAAAATAAACCAATTGCTGAATCTCCTTGACTTGCATAAACATCAGCAAAGTGGTAAATGTGTTTGTTATCAGGAAAAACAGGAGAGGATCGTAAATAGAGAATATGTGCTTTCTGTAAAGCAGGACATAAATCCCCATTATACAGATAGTCCAGAGCGTTATTTGAATAAAATCGCTAACGTTTGTAATCATAAACAAATCTAAGACTTTTAAAACGCACTGCCTGCAGTATAGAAAACCCTACCAAATAAACCTCAGTAATTACACGTGCCAATAAAGGTCGTTCATTCAACAAAGCTGTTGATCGTTTGATTTCGTGAAAGCGTTGTAGTTTGGAATCTAATTCCTCCTTCTCAAAATAATTGAGCTGATGTTTTATACTTGTGTCCAAAACATAAAAATATTGGTTTTGACTGGCATAACAGTTCATAAAATATGTGTCTGTACCATAAAACCTGAGGCGTTCATCGTAACCCAGAAACCTTTTGGATAAATAAGTAGACCTTATGATCATGCCACTATTAATGGCTGCTTTCCATTTCGTTGACATGATACCTCTCTGCGGTTTTTTCCAGCGAATTCCCTTGAAAAGGTACAGATTAGCCGGGCTCACAATTTCGTTGTTCGACTCAACGATCGGTAGAAACAAGTTGATGTCGGGATACTGAGCTATACGCGTTTTGGCTTCTTCAAAAAAATTGTCAGCAAGAACAGAATCATGATCTAACAGCACCAACGCTGTATATGCATCTAATTCAGGTCTTTGGATTACTCTATTATATATTGTTGAAAGGGCAAGGTTTTCCGGAGAAGCTATATATTCAATCTGTTCCAACTTGCTTTCAATGACACTCATTTCATCTGCAGTAATAAGCGATTTAGGACTATTATCCCAAATAAGCAGTTTCGCTCCCTGCAGCTGATCCTTCAACTTAAGTAGAGAGGTAAGCGTCTCAGAAGTTTGAAGAGATTTATTGTACAGGACAACCAAAAGAAAAAGCTTTATCTCTGTTTTATCCATTTTTTTAGCCCTAATACTTTAAAGTTAAGGAAAGCAATGAACTTATGCACTTTTCCGAAATTGCTTCCGATAATATCATACACCTCCCAGAAATGTTTTTGATTATGCGATATACCCCCAATATCATGTTTACAAACCGGTTTAGGATATATTCTGGTCTTTATCCCTTTCCTGTATAATTGTTGGTTCAGATTAAAATCAGCGAAAACTTTGTATTTCAGGTTATACCTCTCATTTAGGGCCCTTTTATAAAATGTGCCCTGATGATGCAGTGTGTTGTTGATCTGCAACTTTAATCCCACTGTTGGTTTGAAAACGGTATTGTTACTTAATATTACAGGGAATGAGATTAAATCCAGGTCAAGTCCCTTTGCCTCCAACAATTCTTTTTCTGGAAGGTGTAAAAGTTCATCACCTAGATTAATATTAAGAATATAATAGCCTGAAGCAAGATCCCATGCTTTGTTCATGGCATCATATATTCCTCTGTCAGGCTCAGATACAAGTTTATCTATCGAATCAGCGTACTTGCGTAATTCTATCAGGGTGCCATCAGTAGATCCGCCGTCAACTACAATGTACTCTACAGCAGGGCTTTTGTGCTTTAAAACACTTTCGACAGTTTTTTCAACAGCATCGACGCCATTGTATACAACAGTAACTATACTTACTAAGGGTGTAGTTTTTGTCACAGATAAAGTTCGGCAAAGTGCCTAAATAACTTGTTTATAAACTTGGTGAGTTAATAATGCCGTCTTTTCCCAAGAGAACTCTGCAGCACGTTTAAATCCTTTTTCAATGAGTGTATTACGAAGTGTAGAATCGGTTAATATCTTTTCTACTGCTTCTTTGATAGAGTCCTTATCATTAGGACTGAAATATAAAGCCGCATCCGCCCCAACTTCTGGTAATGAACTTACATTGCTGGCTAATACAGGACAGCCACAACTCATGGCCTCAATAGTAGGAATGCCAAATCCCTCATACAGAGACGGAAATACAAAAGCCATTGCATTGGCATAAAGTTGTGCCAATTTATTATCATCGATTGAAACCTGCTCAACTTGCTGCTTAATGCCAAGTTGACTCAGTTTTTGATCTTCCTGCAGGGTAAATTTACCTCCTCCGGCACATATCAGTCTCAAGTTTTTATACTTTTCCAGTATTGGTGTAATGGATTCAGCAAAAAAAATAAAATTTTTATACAGACTCCGATTGCCTACATACAAAAGATAATAGTCCTCAGCTATGCCTTTAGCTATGTTTGAAGATACCTGAAGTGAACTAGCCAATGGGATGACCTTAATTTTGTCTTCAGGTATATCATATAAAGAAAGAATATCTCGTTTTGTACTTTCAGAAACGGAGATAACAGCGGCACTTTTCTCTAAAAGTCGCTTCTTATGTGCAATCAAGGGTGTATTTAACTCCGGATATAATCCATGGAAACGCTCATGTATCATATCATGAAATGTGATAACAAAGGGCTTCTTTTTAATGGAACGGGAGCGTAAAAAATAAGGATCGTAGTATGTTGGATGAAATACATCATAGTTTCCAGTAGCCATTGAGATCATGCTTATGACATTGTTAGTATGTCGCATGATATTCTGGTTTCTGATGCTATGGTCAGTATTTAGAAACTGTTTACTAAATATGCCACTGTACTGGCTTAAATACAGGTTATTAGAGAACTGCGGAGTATGCCCCAGCTTGATTTCAGGATCAGAGCAAAACTTATTAAATAATTCTACAAAGTATCGGGAAATACCTCCGAAATTTTGGATAGTGAATGCCTGGTGGTCGTACAATACCTGCATTAAAGGAAGCTTTAAATAAGTGGAAAAATATAATGTGTCTTTATTTAATTAAAGCTTATGAACTTTGCGCAGTCTCTCGAAATCGGATTGTAGTAAACTTTGAGGTTTTTTACTTAAAAAGGCTAAGAGCTTGGCTATTTTCGAATTAGTTGCCAGCTTATATTTAAATTCATTTATATTTTTATGAGTCAAGAGATGTAGATTTCTGTTATTAGTATAAAGTCTTAAGTTAAATTTAGAAGCAATAAACTGCAGGGTCTTGTGCGAATAAAATGCTATGTGCTGCCCTGTCTCGGGTACGAAGTACCACCAATTATCAGGGTTTGCATTTTGATGAGGTATTAATTCAGTTGAAAAGAAAATACTATCACTATAAGTGAGCATTTTTTCAATCTCATCCATTGGATTAACTAAGTGTTCAAATACTTCGAATGCCGTTATTAATTCAAAGCCAGACAGACCAACATTATTTCCTATATCAAAGCCTTCAGCAAAAAGGTTTTCACAATATATATCCTGTCTATAGAAATCATAGCCTGCATCCCGCATCATTCTGACTAACACACCATAACCACCTCCGTAATCAATAAATTGGGCTGTATTAGTAAAAAAGCTATTAATTACCGTCATTAGTATTGGCTGGACATACATGTTGCGGCTTAACAAACCAATATCCATATTAGAGATGGCACTGCTGTAAGCTTCCCCTAGCCAATGCGGTTCTGATGTTTGAATGAAATCGCAATTAGGGCAGCTGTAATAACTGCCTTCATATTTATTTAATATTGTTGTTGTAAAAGCTTGTTTTGTAGTGTGTCCGCAGATCTTGCATTCCATAAGTATGTTTTTAGCTTGAGTGTATGTGGTATGTAGATTCCCTTCTTATTTTTTTATAAAAAATTAAATAAAGTAAGGCAAAACATAATACTATTGCTACAACTTTAATAATAATGTTTGAGGCTACAATAAAAATTACCGCGGCAAAGCTAGGCAATAGTATCTTCAACCCTGCAGTAGCCTCACTATCGTTTAATACACGCCTGTGAAGCAAATTATAAAGAAGGGGGGATGTTAAAGCAATAGTCAATATTTTACCCCAGATTAACCCGTTTTCACCTAAGTATTTGAATAATATAAACATTGCTGCAGCAGTTACTGCTGTGTTGGTGGCCATGATAACAGTATTTAATTTTATGTTGCCAGAGCCTATCAGGTAGTAATAAGGTATAACAGATGTTACAAGTAGTGCTTCAAAACAAAGGAAGAGATTAATAAAGTCTTTAGCCATTAAATAATCTTTGGATCCAAGCCATAGTGTAAATATCGGATCTTCAAACAACACCAGTGTGATGATGCTAATCAATGCCATGCTAATTACAATTAGCTGCATTTTTGAATAAATATGTGAAACCTCTTCCTTGCTTTCTATTTTCTTCGAAATTAGTGGAAAAATAAAACTTGAGCCTGCTGAGAAAACGTTATGAATTTGGGTGGCTACAAGAAATCCAATAGAGTAATAGGCAAGTGTTTCCATTCCAACTGCTGCGGCCACAATGTAACGATCGATCTGAGCTGCGAACACTCCAATTATAGTCTGAACCCATGCCCATGCACTGAAACTAAACACTTCGGCAATAGCTGATTTATTAAATACTGGTATGAATGACTTAAGTCCAAGATCTTTCGATATTAAAAAGATTTGTAAGACCAATGACCCAGAAGTTGCAAATACATTACAGAAAAGAATTGCAGAAAGGGAATAGCCAGACAAAATTAGGCCTGTTCCTGATAAAAGAGCTAACGTGCGTGTGATGATTGAAATTTTTGAATAAATATCAAATCGTTCAAAGGCTTTGAAGTAAGAAAAGAAAATTTGTTCTATTAGGCGCAACGAAAAAGCAAGTGAGGCGATTTGGAGAGCATAAACTGCTTCCGTTCTGAACTCAGTACTTATTTTAAATAATCCAGAGTAGATGATCCAATCAGCTGTAAAGTAAATGGTAACAACAACCAGCAGAAAAACTGAAAAAGTAAGACTGTAAGTAGCTTTAAATATATCTTTTATCTTTTGATCATTTTCTAAAGCTCTGTACTTTGATATAAAGTTTATTGTAGCCTCGCCTAATCCAGCATTTAAAACCCCAATGCTGGCAATAATAGAGTTTACAAGCATCCAAACACCATAAAGCTCAGGCCCCAGTTCCCTTAAAAAAATTGGAGTTGTAATTAGTAGTAATGCCGGATAAACAATTACATCAGCAACACTCCAATAAGCATTTTTAAAGTTTTTAGATTTTATAACTCTATCACTATTTTTCTTATACTTTTGGAGTAATGGTAACATCAAAATGGAAAGTAATAATAGGTGGTGGTAAAGGGAATTCTAACGTAAATAGCAAGCACAAAAATACATAATTTATAGAGAATCTTACCAATTGGAATACCAATAGTTAAACTATGGCTTGATAAGAGTATTCAACTAGAATAAAGTTAAAATTCAAATAATTGTAGTTGATGAGATATAGTATAACTAAGGAATTTGACTAGATTTGTAATTTAATTTCCTAGTTATATGAAAACACAACAGGAACGTCAGCGCCAATTGGAGGATGAGGAGCTTGATTTAAGCTTTATTTACCGGAAGGCCTATAACTTCTTCAGTTCGCTTTTTAGAGTTTTTAAATATATAATAGACGTTACGGTTCGACGCATCTATTTAATTATGGCATTTGCTGTAGTGGGCATGTTGATTGGTTATTTTGCATTTAAATCAACTAAACCCTACTACTCTTCTACAATGACTTTAGTGCTGTCTGAAATTAGGAATGAATTTGTAGAGGACCAGTTGGGCAAGCTAGTTGAAATGATAAATGATGACAACTTTGCTGCCATTTCAAGTAGACTCGATATAACAGAAGAGTCTGCAAAGCAAATTAAAGGTATGAAATTCTCTAATCTAGATGATGAAAGGATTTCGGAAGATAGTGTACTTACAGGATCTCCCTTCAGAATTGAGTTAATGCTGTATGACAACGGTTTGTTCAGTACTATGGAGCCTGCTTTGTCAAACTATCTGGAGAACAACAGGTATTTTTATAAGCAAAAGCTTATTAAGCAACGTCATGTGGAAAACATCATTACGAAACTTAAAAGCGAAATTAAATCGATAGATAGTTTAAAAGTTTCAGTATCAAATCCGAGAGGACCTGTAAACGGTTTTGTATTTGGTGAAGCATTAGACCCTACTAATCTGTTCCGTGAAGGTATTGGGATGTATAAAGAACAGGCCCAACTAGAGGCAGAGCTTGAAAGATTGGATAATATCCAGGTGGTTACAGGATTTTCGCCAAGAAGTAAACCAACAGGCCCTAATTTGCTTAAATTCTTATTATTGGGTGGTGCTTCTTTCTTTTTAATAGGATTGATTTTCGCGCTTCGTAAAGAAAGATTGAGCAAGTCGTATTTAAAGTAAGTATCCAATGATACACAAAAAAGCCGCTGCACCTAAATGCAGCGGCTTTTTTCATGCTCAAGCTTTTTTACTCTTCCTTCCTGGTTACCCAGTTCAGGCTATACAGGTCTTTGCGTCTGTCGCGCAGGTTACGTACGCTGCCTGCTGTGTTCAGGTCCTTCAGTAGGTCCAGGTCCAGGTCGGCGATCAGTGTCATCTCTGTGTTTGGGGTGGCTTCGGCTACCACAGCATCGTGCGGGAAGGCGAAGTCTGAAGGGGAGAAGACGGCTGACTGTGAGTACTGGATGTCCATGTTTTCGACGCGGGGCAGGTTTCCCACGCTGCCTGTAATAGCCACATAGCACTCGTTCTCGATGGCACGGGCCTGGGCACAGCGGCGCACGCGCAGGTAGGCGTTCTTGGTGTCGGTCCAGTATGGTACGAACAGAATTTTCATGTCCATGTCGGAGAGCATACGCGCCAGTTCCGGGAATTCTACGTCGTAGCAGATCAGGATACCAATCTTGCCGATATCTGTGTCAAAAATCTTGAGCTTGTGGCCCCCGCGCATGCCCCAGTAGTGCGATTCGTCAGGGGTTACGTGTAGTTTATACTGTGCATCATAGGTGCCATCGCGGCGGCAAAGGTAACTCACGTTATAGAGCTTGTTATCGTAGTACTCCGGCATGCTGCCCGCAATGATGTTGATATTGTACGATAATGCCAGCTGCACCATGCGCTCCCTGATCTCTTCGGTATACTCTGCCATACTTCGGATAGCCTCTGAAGGAGATTCTTCGTTGGTTAGCGCCATAAGCGGTGCGTTGAAGAACTCCGGGAAGACCACCATGTCCGATTTGTAGGAACTAACTGTGTCCACGAAGAACTCTATTTGTTGCATCATGTCATCCAGGGACTTTACGGCGCGCATCTGCCATTGAACGATACCAATGCGCACTACAGTTTTCTTGCCCCCGATCAGTTTTTCCTTCTCCTCATAGTACACATTTATCCACTCCAGTAAGGTGGCGTATGCCCTAGAGTCTCTGTCGTCGGGCAGGTAACCTTTTAAGATCCTGCGCACATGGAAGTCGTTGCTGAGCTGGAATGATAGCACCGGGTCTGAAAGCTCCTTATTGCGCACCATCTCGATATACTTGGCCGGCGTAAGCTTATCAGCGTAATTTTTATACCCAGGTATACGGCCGCCGGCTATAATGCCCCTTAGGTTCAGTTTCTCGCAAATCTCTTTTCGGGCATCGTAGAGGCGGCGGCCCAGGCGAAGGTTGCGGTACTCAGGGTGCACAAACACATCTATACCATACAATGTATCGCCATCAGGGTCATGCGACTTAAAAGTGCCTTTGTCGATGATCTGGTCATAGGTATGCTTGTCACCGTACTCATCATAGTCCACTATCAGGCTGAGGGCGGCAGCTACCACTGTTCCATTGTCCTCGATGCATATCTGGCCTTCCGGAAACTTCTTCAGCAGGTTCGAAAACTCTTTCCGAGTCCAGGCGCCATCAATATTAGAGTACACCAGATCCATGATCTGTTTTACTTCTTTATAATCCTTCAGCTCAAGTTGGCGCAGTAAAAGCCTATGTTCAAAACTAGTCTCGTTTCTTTCGCTCATGTGTTTGTCTGTCGCAATTTATACTTGCTCCTTGTATACGTGTAGTAAGTAGGGTTTTGATATAATGTAAAGAAAGCCCCGATTAGTACATGCCTTTGTCAGGTAAAAAGGCATAGTTTCAGGGCTATACTTTATTAAATACTGCTATGTGCTATAGCTGGATTTCGGGAATATCACCTTCCACTATCAGGGTGCCTTCAGTGGCAGCTTTAATGTCTTCAACTGTTATACCCGGTGCACGCTCAAGCAGTTTAAAGCCTCCCTCAACCACTTCTAAAACCGCCAAATCAGTAACAATTTTCTTTACACACTGCACACCCGTTATTGGCAATGAACACTCCTTCAGGAGCTTAGAGGAACCGTCGCGGGCAGTGTGCTGCATTGCAACGATAATGTTTTTTGCAGAGGCCACCAGGTCCATAGCCCCACCCATGCCTTTCACCATCTTGCCCGGAATCTTCCAGTTGGCGATATCGCCGTTCTCAGCCACTTCCATGGCGCCAAGTATGGTCAGGTCTACGTGTTCGCCGCGAATCATGGCGAAGCTCTCAGCAGAACTGAAAATAGAAGAACCTGGCAGGGTTGTAATTGTCTGCTTACCTGCGTTTATCAGATCGGCGTCTACTTCTTCCTCAGTAGGGAAGGGGCCCATGCCCAGTAAGCCGTTTTCCGATTGCAGTACTACTTCAACACCTTTGGGCAGGTAGTTGGCTACCAGCGTCGGAATGCCGATGCCTAAGTTAACGTACATCCCATTTTTAACTTCTTTTGCGATTCTTTTCGCTATACCGTGTTTATCGAGACTCATTCTATTCGTGATTTGAAGATTTGAAAATTTTAAGATGTGAAGATTAAGGTTTAATCCTTTCCCATGCTTTTACTTTTCGAACTGATAATGATTTTGGAAATTACCTTTTTTATAGAATCCAACTTCTCTTGAAGATGTGTCGGATTTGGGTATGAAGGAACCCGTTGGCAGAGTAGAAACCAATATTAAGTTTCTTCTACTTCCTTTGCAGCAATTTTGAATTTATGGATAAAGTCAGCTTTGCTCTCGGCATTTTGAGCTTCTCTAACATTAGCCCCAATCGATGTACCGCTTTTTAAAATTTGGTTAGCGATAACAAACTTTCTTTTAGACTCTAACTCCTCTGTAAATAGAATTACATCAACAGCAAAGTCCAGTGTAAGAGTTAATATTAAATTGTCCTTTTGCATATCCATAAATTAAAATTTTCACATCTTCAAATTTCCAAATCAAATATTTCGCACAGTACGCTGTTCGATGCGTTTCTCATACTTCTCGCCCTGGAAGATGCGCTGCACATAAATGCCTGGCGTGTGGATCATGTTCGGGTCTAACTCTCCTGCAGGAACCAGTTCTTCCACTTCCGCTACTGTGATTTTTCCAGCTGTGGCCATCATCGGGTTAAAGTTTCTGGCCGTTCCTTTATAGATCAGGTTGCCGGCTGTGTCGCCTTTCCAGGCCTTCACAAATGCGAAATCAGCTTTCAGCCATTCTTCCATCAGGTACATTTTGCCATTAAACTCACGACTCTCTTTGCCTTCGCCAACTTCGGTGCCATAGCCTGCCGGAGTAAAGAAAGCTGGTATACCAGCGCCACCAGCACGAATACGCTCAGCCAGTGTGCCCTGCGGTATCAGTTCTACTTCCAGTTCACCGCTCAGCAACTGGCGTTCGAATTCGGCATTTTCACCAACGTAGCTGGAGATCATTTTCTTTACCTGGCGTTTTTGTAGCAGCAGGCCAATACCAAAATCATCCACGCCCGCATTGTTCGAGATACAGGTAAGGTCTTTTACACCCAGGCGCAGCAGTTCTGAAATGGCGTTTTCAGGGATACCGCAAAGTCCAAAGCCACCCAGCATCAGGGTCATGCCGTCTTTTACGCCCTGCAGCGCCTCCTGTGCGTTCTTAACCGTTTTATTGATCATAGTTAGATAAATGTGTTAATAAAATAATGTGCTGATGTATAAATGCCAGTAAAGTATAAGTCTGTAATACTGCGCATCTATCAGAGCACGCGCTAAAGTCAAAAAATTTATATAGGGGTAAGTTAGATAGAAAAAAAGCCATATACAATGTATGGCTTTTCGTTTTTGGGTGGAATAGGTTTTAATTGAGGTGAAAATTGTCAGAGCCAGGATCAATACGAGTCATTACATCACTATAAAAAATTAGGAGTGACAGGGTACTAATTTGCTCAAGTTGCGAATAACCAATCCCAAAAGAGCTGCGCTCGCTAGCTCAAAACGCTCGTGTCGGCAAGTTCAGAGGAGGGGAATTTGCTCGAGCATGTAATTCCCCTCCTTGGACAATCGAGAACGAGAGTTCGAAGATTGCGAGCGTAGCTCTGAGGGGCAGGGGTGGTTTGACCCGGCAAAATAAGAATCCCCCTCTTGTTTTTTGGAAAGGCCCTCGACAAAAGGAGGGCCTAGGGGCAATGCCGTCAATTTAAGAATTATAAAAAGCTACTTACATGTCATGATGATGCTGTAAACTCTTAAGAGTGGCAAGGGCCGTATACTTTATATTAAATAAAAAGAGACGCAAAATGTTGCGTCTCTACGTTCTAAAGGAATTCAGTTGATCCAGTTTGATCCTGCTGAACAATGATTTATACATGCAGCACTTTTCGTGTCTCTGCTTCGTCTTTTGCCAATTGCTCTTTTAATTCTGAAAGGCCATTGAACATACGCTCGTTTCGGAGATGCTCCACAAACTCCACTTTTATACTTTTGCCGTAAATGTCCTGGTTAAAGTTGAGGATGTGTACCTCCAGCGTAAGTGCTTTGCTGGCTACTGTAGGGCGTAAGCCAATGTTCATCATGGCAGGGTATTCCTTGCCGTCAACATAGGCGCGTACTGCGTAAACTCCGTTGGCAGGTATAAGCTTTGGTGCCTCCGGCATGGCCAGGTTGGCAGTAGGAAAACCAATGGTCCTGCCTATCTTATCTCCTTCTACAACCGTTGAGGTGATGCTATACTTCCGACCCAGGTATGCATTAGCCGTTTCAATGTCGCCGCTCTCCAGGGCCTTCCGGATCTTGGTAGAGCTAACGCCTACGTCGTCTATGTCCTGGCGGGGAATTTCCTCCACCTCAAAGCCATACTGCTGTGAGCGGGCCTTCAAGTTCTCAAAGCTGCCCTCGCGGTTTTTACCAAAACGATGGTCGTACCCGATCACAAGAAGCTTTGTGTTCAGTGCCTTCACCAGGATATCGGAAATAAACGTGCGTGAACTGGTGCGCGAGAATTCCTTCGTGAATGGGATAATGAGAAGGTAATCGATGCCAAAGCTGCGCAACTGCTCAATGCGTTCTTCGATGGTGGAGAGCAGCTTGAGTTTGTTATCCTCCGGAAACAGCACCAAACGGGGGTGAGGCCAATAGGTAATCACCACGCTTTGGCCATTCTTTTCTTTTGCACGCTCTATTACGCGCCTCAGAATTTTCTGGTGGCCAATGTGAACACCATCAAAAGTACCGCTGGTAACAACGGGGTAGCTTAATTGCGGAAAAGACGCTATATCACGAATTACTTCCATTCGCCTCAAGCTGCTTTTTTCTTATTTCCTGGATGTCTTCTATCGTAAGGGCATCTTCCAGTTTATACTCACCAATGCGCGTACGCACCAGCGATGAAAGGTGTGCACCACAGCCCAGCTTTTGTCCAAGGTCATGTGCCAGGCTTCTGATGTAGGTGCCTTTGGTGCATATTACCCTGAAGTATAACTCTGCGCCTTCTACCTTTGTGATGTCAAATGCCTTGATGGTGATGGTGCGGGGTTTTAGTTCGGCGGACTTTCCTTTGCGGGCCAGGTCGTAGGCGCGTTTGCCATCTACCATCACAGCAGAGTAAATCGGAGGAACCTGCTCGATGGTACCCACGAAGCTCTGCGCGGCTGCATTGATGTCTTCCAGTGTCAGGTGAGTGATGTCGCAGGTTTCGGTTACCTCCGTCTCACGGTCGTAGGAGGGGGTTATCTCACCCAAACGAATGGAACCGGTATATTCCTTCTCCTGTGCCTGTATCTCGTCGATGCGTTTGGTATACTTGCCGGTGCAAAGTATAAGCAAACCGGAAGCCAAAGGGTCTAAAGTGCCGGCATGGCCTACTTTCTTTACCCGGATGGTGTTGCGCACTTTCTTTACCACATCAAACGAGGTCCAGTCGAGTGGTTTGTTTATGAGTAATATTTCGCCTTCGGCAAAGTTGTATTCCATTTCTATATTACCTGTAAGTCTACGCCCATCGCCAGCAAGGCCAGCAACAACACGCCTAAAGCAATTCTGTAATAGCCAAACAGCTTAAAGCCATACTTTGTAAGGAAGCTGATGAAGAAGCTGATGGCAAGCATGGCAACGATAAAGGCCACAAAATTACCTATTAAGAGCAGCTGTATATCAGCCGCTGTTATTACATCAAAGCTGTTCTCTATTTTAACGAGGTCAAACTTGATAATGTCTGAAATTTCCAGGCCAAGCAAATCTGTGATCAGCTTGTAAGTAGACGCGGCCAGCATGGTAGGCACGGCTAGGAAGAACGAGAACTCGGCGGCGGCCTTGCGGTTTATACCCTGTGCCAGGCCACCCACGATAGAGGCAGCAGACCTTGAAACACCAGGTACCATCGCAATGCACTGTGCCAGACCGATGATAAATGCGTTTTTATAGCTGATGTGTTCTTTAGCGGCGTTTCGGAACCACTTGTCCACGAACAAAAGTATAACACCGCCAACCAGCAGCATAATGGCCGTTACCAGTACACTCTCCAGCAAGGCATCGATGGCTTTATTGAAGGCAAAGCCAAATATGGCCGCCGGTATAAACGCCACCAGCAGTTTCAGGTAAAAATCGAACCCCTGCACAAAACGGCGCCAGTAAAGCACTACCACCGAAAGTATGGCCCCGAACTGAATGTTTACGGTAAAGATCTTGGTAATCGGCAACTCGCTGATGCCCATCAGGCTCGAGGCGATAATCATGTGGCCGGTAGAGGAAATAGGTAAGAACTCGGTGAGTCCTTCCACGATGGCTAAAATAATAGCCTGCCAGATGCTCATTTATTCGTGTGATTTATCTTTAACCATAATAGCATACAGCTCAATTACAAAGCCTGCCATTACCACCAGTGGGCCTAGCGTGATGCCCAGAAAGCCAAGTCCGTAAGGCTCTGTATCCAGTGTCATGATGAAAAAGCCAAGGGCAAGCACCACGATGCCGATCAGCATAAAAATGTAGTTCTTTCTGCCAAAGGCAAGTCTGTTTTTATTTTCTTCCATGTTAGTAAAGTTCATCAAGAGATAAGCCCAGGTATTTACGAACGGCCCTGTAAGAGCTCAGAAACCCGATCACAATACCGATTACTACAAGAGCGCCCATCAGAATATAGGTCTGCTCATCGTTGCGCAGCAATTTCAGTTCCTCCACCTCGTGGTAAGCGTATTGCATCAGTCCAAACAACAGGATAGAGGCTACCACACCACTGATCATGCCCTGCAGGGCAGCGCGGTTAAGGAAAGGCCGCTGTATAAAATAGGAGGTGGCGCCCACCAGCTGCATACTTCTGATAAGGAAGCGCTGCGAGAAAAGGGCCAGTTTAACCGTATTGTTTATCAATATGATCACCACAAGTATAAGTATGGCGGCAAAACCCAGCAGGATCATGCTTATTTTTTCGATGTTGGAGTTGATGGACTCGATCAGGCTTTCCACATACTGCACCTCGTACACGCCACTAACATCCTCCAGGTCCAGTTTTATACTTTTAAGCTCCGGTGAGCTGGAATGGTTTGCATCAATTCTGAGCACGTAGGCATCACGCAAGGGGTTATCACCCAGAAACTCCATAAAATCTTCGCCAGTCTCGTCCAGGAAAGCTTTTGCACCTTCTTCTTTGGAAATGAAGCGCACCTGTGCTGTGTCGTTCTTAAAGGCTACGTATTCTTTGGCGGCAAAGGTCTTCTGCAAGCGGGTAAGCTGCACCTCGGTCAGGTTGCGGTCCAGGTACACCTGCATTTCTATACTTTCCTTCACCTTTTCAGAAAGCTTGCCGGCATGTATCAGCAGCAAACCGAACAACCCTATTACAAACAGGGCAAGGGAGATGCTGAACACCACCATCAGGTGCGGGTAACTTCCTAATTTCTTTTTCTTGACGTGTTTAATGTTTTGTGCCATACTACTAGCTTCCTCACAAAAATAGAAATATTATTTAGAAATGTAGCGGCCGTTGGCACAGGAAAGCAAAAAGGCCCGGATTTATACTTTCCGGGCCTCCTTTTCTTATAGATTCAAACGTGGGTCAGAGTCGAGGATGATGCGCTCACGTTGCATTTCGCGTTCACGTTGCTTGCGTTCACGCCGGTTGCTGCCAAAGAGTTCGTCCAGGGTGTCGAAGCGCTTGGTATGCAGCAAGCTTAGCCTTTGCCTCGACGATACGGAGGTTCTGTTATCGAAATAGGTGCGTGGAGTGGTGCTATACTCCAGCCTTAACCTAAGCTCCCCGGATTGTGTGATGTAGTATTCCAGGAACCAGTCTCCGATGTAGTTGTTGCCACTGTTCAGGCCGCTCACGTCGTTATTTCCAAAGCCGGTCTGGTTGGTTACGCGCAGCCTGCCCTGGAAGAAAGTATAACTCAGACGCAATTGCAGCGTGGAAAGCGACTCCTGGTTGATGCCTGACAGGCCGATATCGATCTCCAGGTTGCTGTCGAGGCTGTTGAAGAAGCTGTTAAGCTGCCCTGAAAGCAGGCTACCCAAACTGCCACCCACCGCGCTGGCTCCAGCGCCGCTGTCGAAGGCCAGTGAACCGGGAGGGGTAAGACGCTGCAGCACCAGTAAGCTGAATACCTGCCGGTTTAGCTCTGCCTCATCGTTGTTTATACTACTTAATAAGTATGCATCGCTTTGCTCGGCCCTCAGGTCAAGGTTAACCTGCGGTGTAAGCAGCGGACCAGTCAGGTTGATCTCAACGGTTACCGGCTCACGCCTTCCGGCATACAGCGATGGGTTTAAAGGCTCCAGCGATACCAACTGAGTATACTCTGCGGTAATATTCATTATCCCGGCCGTAGGGTCGCCGTTCCAGGTTATGGTGCCACCCGGCACGATCTTGAATTCGCGTGTTACCAGTCCTTCCAACAGGTTCAGGTTATAAGCACCGTTAGTTATCTCAAAAGTGCCATACATGTTAAACTCACCGCGCGTATCAATGGTCATGCGTATGTCGCCGTTACCTGAGCCCCGGATCACGTCGCCGGTTGTCCTGTCGATGATGATCTCGAAGTATGCGTTGTCGGTCACGTCCAGGTTAAAGTCCAGGTTAATGCCCGAGAGGTCAACTTTTCGTTCTTCTACGGCTAGTCCCATACCTGTTGTGTCGGCGCCAGCTTTCTCTACAAAGCTGATGAAGTCTTTTCGGGCTACGTCGGTCTGGTAATCCAGGGGTAGCACGATGCGGGTGTTCTCGTTACTGGTGGCATCAACTTTTACCTGCAGGTTATCTGTAGGGCCAAGTACGCTGGCTGTACCGGTGGCAAAGGCAGTACCATAAAACAATTCGTTCTGCGCCTCGGTGGTGTTCAGTATCATGAAATTGCGGTAGCGGGCCTCAATATCAAGTACCATATCCTGGAAACCATCATGCGCTATACCCCCGGAAACTGTAGCCCTGTTGCCAAAAATATCCCTGAGCTGTGCATTTCTGAAACTGATGCTGTTGGCGTCGAGATAAATCCGGTCAGAGAAAGTATAGGTAGTGTTCAGGTAGTCAAACGTAAACCTGCCGTTGGTCACCATCACGGAGCCTTTCAGAACCGGATAGCCTAATCTGCCCAGTACGCGCACGCGGCCTTCCATTTCACCCTCCAGGTCAGACATGATGTCTTTGAGCACCGGTTCCACCAGTTTCAGGTTAGCCTGGTCCAGCACGGCCAGCAGGTCCAGTTGCTCGTCTTCGGCAAAAGGATTGTAATTACCCGTTACCGTCAGCACCTTTTTGTTGTTGCGCTCAATACCAAGGTCTACAATGGCCTGCTTCAGCCTGTTGTTCCAGTTGGTTTTGCCCACCACGTTGCCAATGTATACTTCATCCAGGTTGAAAGAGTCCACGCGCATGCTGCCATCAAGCTTCATGTCCTGGTACACATCCTGGGTCACCACTCTGCCCGTTAGTCTGCCGGCAATTGGCATGGCAAGTAGTGGGTTTAGGTTGCCAAGGTCGAAATTAGCCACGTTTACCTCCAGCCTGCTATCCGGTGAGTCTGATATCTCGCCTTCGGCGCGTATTACCTGGTTTTTGTTAGATATGGAGAAATTCTCAAACACAAGCTTTTTGCCTGCTTCGCTTATATATAAGGTGTTGCCCGGGTTAAAGGCCCAGGCATTTTGCTGCAGCGTGATGTTCGACTTATCAAAAACGATCTGCACCTGGTCCTGTAAGAAATTAAGGTCGCCGGTAATGGTGGCGCGGTTATTTTGCTCCGGTTGCCGGATGCTGGTCGAGAAGTCGATGGTACGTTCACTCCAGATGCCTTCCAGGTAAAAGTCCTGCGTCTGGCCTGCGGCAGGCAGTTGCTGGCGCTCCGAGGTGAACAAGGCTGATGCCAGTACGTCCGGGTTATACTGTATTTTAGAGGTGTTCAGTTCGACGGCATTCTTGTATAGCTCATAGTCCTGGTAGATCAGGGTGTCAATCTCGCTGAAAAGCGTCAGGATAACGGTGTTCTCGTGCCGGAAGGCGCCTTCTACTTTTGTATCCGGCGAAATGGTAAGGTCAGGCACGAAGAGGTTGAGAAGCGGCTGCGGGTTTTTCAGGTTGATAGTATAATTTAAGGCATACTTCTCGCTTGGTTGCCTTGATTTCCGGGCGTAGTATGCGTTGGTTGCAGCATCGTTGCTTTCAAAATTAAGCTCATACTCGTGCACCAAAGTTTTAAGGTCCTCAATTAAAGTAGTGTAATCGAAATTGCCATTCACTTTCAAGGCCAGCAAATCCGAGTTAAGGCTAAGGCTGCGCATGCCGTTTGCTATCTCTGAGTTAACAGAGATGGTATCCAGGGAAAGGTCTTTTCCTTTGTAGCTTATAAAAGCACTGTCCAGTCGCGCTGTGCCCTCAAAGGCATCAAGTTTAAGCCCCCGGAAATTCAGGTCGGCATTGGCCCTGATCGTAAACGGCGCATCAGACAGACCAATGGCCTGCAGGTCAACACGCCTGAAACTGGCAAGCAGGTTAAAAGCTTGTTCCTGCTGTGCGAGGTCTACTTCACCGTTGGCGGTAAAAATCAGGTTGGGGTCGTTTGCCGAGATGCGGCCCACGAAAGTCTGGTTGTTCAGGGTGCCATCGGCTTTAATGTTCTGGTAATTGTAGCCCAGCATCTGGATCTGGCTCACGGTGGCATCCATACGCACATTGGCATCCTGCAAGGTAAAGCCGCTTCCCTCCAGGCGTCCGCTCATACTTATCGTTTTGATCTGATCCTCGATGTTGAGGAGCCTGCCCAGGTTAAAGCTGTTCGTGGTCAGGAAGCCGCTGTAAGAAGAACGGCGGGTATTGTCGTCAATCTTCAGGTTAATGTCGGACTGCACACTGCCAAGGGCTGTAGAAAAAGAGCCGTTTGATACAAAGTCATTGTAAAAACCCAGAAAGCGGCCTTCGAGTCTAACGGTGCCCAGCCGTGCGGCTATCTCGTATGCATCCTGCGGCAAGAAGCGCTTTATATCACGGGCATTGATGGTAGAGGACTTGAGGCGCATGTTGGCAAAGGTTTCCTCTATGTTTGGCAGTCCGTCTGCGCTTATACTTCCTACAATGCGGGTATCGTTGCCATACTCCAGGTCTACGTTTGTGGCTGTAAAGTTCTTTACCTTACCCTTAAAGTCTACGGTGTTTACCTGTATTACCTCGTTGCTGTACTCTTTTATCTGCGGCGCGAAAACAACGATGTCCTTAAAGTATACTTTGGAGTCCTGCAGTCGCACCGTCATATCTATACTGTCGTTATACTCTGCAAAATTGCCAAACGTCTCGTAATCGAAGCGCACATAGTCCTTCAGGTTACTTTCATTCACCTGCAGGTCCAGCTGGTCCCACTCCCAGAAAGTAGGGGCATAGGTCATGCGGGTATCCAGGTTGCGCAGTCTGGTGTTGGAGCGCGTCTCTACAGTACTGAAATTTGTGATGGTTGCCTTTAGCGTGTCTTCCAGTTGGAGTTCGGTAAACCTGCCGTTTATGTTGGCAAAGGTCATGTGGGCATAGTCCATACCTTCAGGGGCCGGGGCTTTCCGGAAGTCATCGTATATAAAGCGGCCGTCCTTTAATACCAGTTCGTTCAGGCTAAAATTGAAAGGCTCGGAGGGTTTGGTGGTGTCTTTTACAAAAAGGTCGCCTACGGCCGACAGGAACCTGCTCAGGTTAAGCGAGTCGGTTTTCTCGTATACTATAAAGCTGGCACGCGGTTCTTCCAGGGTAAGGGTGCCGATGTACAGGGTGTTGGGGTTAAAGACGGACCAGGTGTCTATCTCGGCCTCGGCTTTGCCAATGTAAAAGAGTTCGTTGCCTTTGTAGTCTTTTACCAGCACATCCTTCAGCACCACGTTGCTGAAGAAAGAGATGTCTACGCCACCAATGGTTACCTCGTGGTTAAGACGCTCCGAGAAGTATGCGGCCACCTTTTGCACTACTTTGGTTTGCACTCCCGGAAAGCGAATAGCCACAAAAACACCCGCAAACAGCAACAAAAGGAACAGGATTAGCCCTAAAACTATTTTTAGAATAGCTTTTCCTATAACTTTGAAGTAATTTATGGACTGTTCTTTTTCCAAAAAATGACTGAACCTACAATTTTAGCAATCGAATCTTCCTGCGACGATACCTCTGCAGCCGTTATACGTGGCGGAAAGGTATTGTCTAACATAGTAACAACGCAGGCCGTGCACGAGCAGTATGGCGGTGTTGTGCCTGAATTAGCTTCCAGAGCACACCAGCAAAACATCATTCCGGTGGTACACCAGGCATTGCGTGTAGCAAATGTAAATAAAAGTGAGTTAAATGCAGTTGCTTTTACGCGTGGCCCCGGCCTTTTAGGCGCCTTATTGGTGGGTTGCTCCTTTGCCAAGTCCTTTGCCATGGGCCTGGGCATCCCTCTAATTGAGGTAAACCACATGCAGGCACACATCCTTGCTCACTTCATCGATGAACCTAAACCGCAATTTCCGTTCCTATGTTTAACGGTAAGCGGTGGCCACACGCAAATAGTGCTGGTTAAAGACCACCTGGACATGGAGATCCTGGGCCAGACCACCGACGATGCCGTGGGCGAGGCCTTCGACAAAACGGCCAAAATGCTTGGATTACCGTACCCTGGCGGACCTATGCTGGATAAAATGGCAGCAAAGGGAAACCCCGATGCGTTTGAGTTCCCGGTGGGCAACATGCCGGAGTATAACTTCTCTTTCAGCGGCATCAAGACCTCGGTTTTATACTTCCTGCGCGACAGGGTAAAAGAGAACCCGAATTTTGTGGAGGAGAATATTGATGATATCTGTGCCAGCGTACAGAAAACCCTTATCAAGACCTTGATGAAGAAACTGAAGCTGGCCGCCAAAGACCTGGGTATAAAAGAGATTGCCATCGCAGGTGGGGTGTCGGCTAACTCCAGTTTAAGGCAAACCATGCAGGACTACGCCCAAAAGTATAACTGGAACGTATACATCCCGGCATTCCAGTACTGCACCGACAATGCCGGCATGATCGCCATGGCAGCGCACTATCAGTACCTGAAAGGCGATTTCACAGACCAGTACGTAAGCCCAGAGCCGAGGCTACGCTTTTAGTTATTCGTTGTTCGTTAATCGTCTTAACCACAGATTAAGGGGGATTTAAATGATTAAATCGGATTCTCTAATTTATGATTGGTTATTATTAGATTAATAAACTCAAGTTGCGAAATATGATACACCAAGCAGGTGTGAACACACCCCTGCGCCCCCTCAAGAGGGGAATTACCTACACGAGCAAAATTCCCCTCCTCGGAGGGGTTAGGGGTGGGTTAATCGAATTGAGTTAACAAGTATAAAGTTTAAAAACAGATCGTACCGGAGCATGTATTTTACCCGTTATTGGAAAAAAACAATATGCAAGCTTACTTGTGCTTGCGTAAAGTATAAATTTTAAAAAGACCTAAATCATACTTAATCCATCAAATCAATTTTAATCTGTGGTTAAGACGAACAACGATAAACGAACAACGATTATCAAACCCGGTGACACTCGTACCTACATCAAGCACGTTACCGTAGCAGATTTTGCCCGTTTTGAGGATGGTCTGGTGCATGCGGTTTGCTCTACTTTTTCGCTGGCGCAGGCTGCTGAGTGGGCTGGTAGGTTGTTTGTTTTGGAGATGAAAGGAGAAGATGAAGAGGGGATAGGTACCAGCCTGACGATCAATCATAAATCACCGGCATTTGAGGGGGATGAAATTGCCATTGTGGCCACGCTGGAAAAGTATGATGGGCATGAAGTGATCTGCAGTTACAAGGCAACCGTAGGAGACAGGCTGGTGGCAGATGGGCAAACGGGGCAGAAGATTTTGAAGAAAGAAAAATTAGCCAGAATTTTGGCGCCGAAGAAAGTATAAATGGCAAAAGACAAAGACAGAATTCAGAAGCACGTTAACATCGTTAACCGTAAAGCATCTTTCGAGTACCAGTTCCTGGACAAGTATACCGCCGGCATCATGCTGAAGGGTACGGAGATCAAATCCATCCGGGAGGGTAAGGTGAATATGCAGGACGGTTACGGTGTGTTTACGAACGGGGAGCTTTGGCTGCATAACCTGCACATTTCCACTTATACCGAGGGCACGCACTATAACCACGAGCCCATGCGCCCACGCAAGCTGCTTTTAAACAAGCGTGAACTGCGCAAACTGGAGTCCGGGGCAGAGGAACAGGGTGTAACCATTATTCCAACACGCATTTTCATTAACGACCGTGGCTTTGCCAAAGTGGAAATAGCCCTTGCCCGTGGCAAAAAGCTTTACGACAAACGCCAGGACATAAAGGAAAAAGACGTTAAACGCGAAATGGACAGGGCAGGGTATTAGAATCTTGAATGTGCGAATGAGTGAATGAGTGAGTTTTTTCTGCAGAAATTTAATGAGGTTATACTTTCATTTTTTGCGAATCGCTCTTTTAATAAATAACTTATTCTTTACATCGCACATATTCACACATTCACTCAATCACTCATTCAAAATTTAAAAAATCGTGGAATACGGAATTTGTTTGCTTAGTGTGGTGCCAATGCGCGCCGAGGTTTCTGATAAGGCTGAGATCGTAACACAGATGCTTTTTGGCGAATGCTACGAGGTGGTAGCCAGGGATGGCAACTGGGTGCGCATACAGTTGGCCGCTGACGGTTACCAGGGCTGGATCGACCATAAGCAACACCATCCCGTTTCCAACTTATACTTCCAGGACTGGGCCAATACCAGCCACCCGAGGGTGATGGACCTGCTGCAGTTTGTGACCTACGGCGATACTCGAATTCCGGTGGGTATTGGCAGCTATTTACCATTCTTTAATGGGCAGAATATTCGTGCCGGGGAGCTTGAGATGACGTATCAAGGTGGTAATTCAAGCATTTCAGGATCAGTTGGTTCAGATGCTTTGGTTAAAGTTGCTTCTAACTTTTTGAAGGCGCCATACTTGTGGGGTGGTAAATCTATTTTTGGGATTGACTGCTCTGGCTTTACGCAGCAGGTTTTTGGCATTTGTGGTTATCAGTTACCCCGCGATGCGTACCAGCAGGTGTCGCATGGCGATGAGGTGCATTTCGTAACGCAGACTCAACCCGGCGACCTGGCGTTCTTCTCTAACGACGAAGGCCGCATTATACATGTAGGTATCGTGCTGGAGGGGCAGCGCATCATGCATGCCCATGGCGAGGTGCGTATCGATACCTTAGACCACAACGGCATATACAATGCAGACAGGAAACGTTATTCGCATAACCTTCGCATTATCAAGCGTATCTCTTTTTAGGCCTTCAGCGCATTTATCTAAAACTTATCTTATACCTGGCCGGTTTTTTCCGTAAAAGCTTATCATAAGCTACGGAATTGGCCATGAAAGATAAAGTTCTCATCCTTAACCAAGATTTTAGTGCCATTGCTGTATGTTCTGTGCACAAAGCCTTTCTGCTGGTATACCTGAATAAAGCAGAAACTGTATCCAAGTCAAATGGCGCCTTCCTGCGCACCGTAAGCCACGCTTATCCTGTTCCTTCGGTTATTCGATTGCAAAATTATGTTCGGGTGCCATACTACGGTATTGCGCTCAGCAGGCACAACGTTATGCGCCGGGATAACTACAGTTGCCAGTATTGCGGCTCAGCCAAGAACCTTACCCTGGATCACCTGATGCCCCGCAGCAGGGGAGGGGAGACCAACTGGCTAAACCTGGTTACGGCCTGCATGCGTTGCAATACCCGCAAAGGCGACCGCACCCCCGAAGAGGCAGGGCTTAAGCTTAACCGCAAACCCATCAAACCATCGCTTCAGTATTTCCTTCAAATGCACGTAAATACCTGTAACCAGGACTGGGAAGTATACCTTGGTAAGGTTAAATAATTGTACTGTATATATGTTAAAAAATTTAGTTGTAAATATATAAATATAATACAATCAGGCATAAGTGTGTATTTATATAAGGCTTAAGTATAAGTATAAAATTGGATTAAGGTAAATGCTTTAAGCATCTGTTTAAGCACAGGTTTCAAGCTTTATGCGGTTGTTTATACTTGATACAACCGGTGCTGTAAGGCATGATTTAAAAGGTTGGGCTGATGGTGAACCTGACCTTGTCTGCCCTCTCTTAAAGCTAGTCCGGGGTCGTAGGCTTATCTGAGTTGGGGAGTTTTCAGAACACGATTGATACACCCATACGCCCTTCTCAAAGAGTGGAGTTTTGCATATCCGGGTCAAACCACCCCTTTATCCCCTCAGAGCTACGCTCGCAATCTTCGAACTCTCGTTCTCGATTGTCCAAGGAGGGGAGTTACGCAGGTGTAAACATCCCCCTACCCCCTTCAAAGGGGGACTTTCCGCCTTTTTTAAATTGAAGTATAAGCTTCGTAGTACAGCCATCAAGCGGACAGGTCACGACCTGTCCCTACAAATCAGATTTATACTTTGTTTCCAGTTGCAAAAACCACTAGCTAAGAAGTGTCCATCCCAGCCTTTGCGTTGAGCGCCTCGAGAGGTTCCGGTGACGAGCGCAAGCGAGGCATTGCGACGCAAGGAGCAAAGGAAGCGAAAGCAGCGCGATGCGCAAAGGCGAGGCCGCCCGGCCTTGAGGGCACCAAAGCCAAAGGTGAAACGATAGGCTAGTTATAATAAGGATGCACAGTAACTAGATATAAAAGTATAGAAAAGCCAGCACTAAGGACGACAGTTGCAATTCCCTCCAGATCTACCGTATCGAATGTAATAACATCGTAAGACTTGAACCCCTTCACTGATTATCATCTATCCTATACTTCTTTATACCTCCCCTCACCAAAAACCATACTTGCAAAAGCAATCATTATTAGTATTTTATAAGAGAATTTATTACTTTTGCGGCTCATTCAAGTGAATGGCTCTTTGGCTTGCCAGGGGGAAATGTATAACCTAAACCAAACCAGCGGATTGCTCTACGCTGGTGGCTACTCCAGAGCAGTAAAACAATATGAGTAATTCTCCAGAAAATTTCGATTGGGACAAGTTTGAGTCTCAAGGTTTCGGTGCCGGATACAGCAAAGCTGAGAAAGCCGAAATGGAAAAAATGTATGACGACACCCTGACTACTGTACAGGAGCAGGAGGTTGTTAAAGGAACAGTTGTTGGTATCACTGATCGTGACGTGATCCTGAACATCGGTTTCAAATCTGACGGCTTGGTTCCGGTTTCAGAATTCAGAGATCTACCTGAGCTGAAAGTTGGTGACGAAGTTGAAGTATTTATCGAAGACCAGGAAGATCCAAACGGTCAGCTTATCTTGTCTCGCAAGAAAGCGAAAATCGTTTCTGCCTGGGCTAGCATCTACGATGCGCTTGAGAATGATAACATTCTTGAGGGTGTTGTTAAGAGAAGAACGAAAGGTGGTCTTATCATGGATATCCATGGTGTGGAGGCCTTCTTGCCAGGTTCTCAGATCGACGTTAAGCCGATCCGCGACTTCGACGTGTTCGTAGGCAAGAAAATGGAAGTGAAGGTTGTGAAAATCAACGCCGCTTTCGACAACGTAGTTGTTTCTCACAAAGTACTTATCGAGAAAGACCTGGAGCAGCAGCGTGCAGCTATCCTGAACAACCTGGAAAAAGGTCAGGTTCTGGAAGGTGTTATCAAGAACATGACAAACTTCGGTGTGTTCATCGACCTTGGTGGCGTAGACGGCCTGCTTCACATCACAGATATTTCTTGGGGTCGTATCAACCACCCGGAGGAAGTATTGCAGCTTGACCAGAAAGTACAGATCGTTGTGCTTGACTTCGACGAAGACAAGAAGCGTATCTCTCTTGGTATGAAGCAGCTTACACCACATCCGTGGGATGCACTTCCTGCTGACATCGAGGTTGGCTCTAAAGTTAAAGGCAAGATCGTAAACGTAGCTGACTACGGCGCATTCCTTGAGCTGATGCCAGGCGTTGAAGGCCTTATCCACGTTTCTGAAATGTCATGGTCTCAGCACCTGCGCAACCCACAAGACTTCATTAAGCAAGGCGACGAGGTTGAGGCAGTTGTATTGACGCTTGACCGCGAAGAGCGTAAGATGTCTCTTGGTATCAAGCAGCTTACTGAAGATCCATGGACGAAAGAGGATGTGTTAACGAAGTATGCAGTAGGCACGAAGCACACTGGCGTAGTTCGTAACCTGACTAACTTCGGTCTGTTCCTGGAGCTTGAAGAAGGTGTTGACGGTCTGGTACACGTATCTGACCTGTCTTGGACTAAGAAGATCAAGCACCCATCTGAGTTCGTTAAAGTTGGTGAAAACCTTGACGTAGTTGTTCTGGAGCTTGACGTTCCTAACAGAAGACTTGCGTTAGGCCACAAGCAGCTTGAGGAGAACCCTTGGGATACTTTCGAAACTGTATTCAACATCGGATCAGTACACAAAGCTACTGTTCTTGAGAAATCAGACAGAGGCGCTACGCTAGAGTTACCTTACGGTATCGAAGGTTTCGCTTTCCCTAAAGGCTTGACTAAAGAGGATGGTTCTCAGGTTGAAGCAGGCGAGAGCCTTGACTTTAAAGTAACTGAGTTCTCTAAAGAAGATCGTAAGATCATCCTTTCTCACACGGCAACGCACACTGAGACTGCTGATGCTGCAAGAATAGCAAAAGCTACGAAGAAGCCTGCTGGCGAGAAGAAAGAGAAAGCTCCTAAGGCTCCAAAAGAAGTAGAGAACAAGTCTACACTTGGCGACCTTGATGCATTATCTGCCCTGAAAGAGCAAATGATGGAGAGCGAGAAAGAAGCTGGCGTTAAGAAGTTAGAAGCTGCTGCTGCTAAAAAAGCAAAAGAGTCTAACGAAGGCGAAACTTCTGAAGAAGAGAACAACGCTTAATTTTAAGCTTGTTACATAATGAAAAGCCCCGGAGCAATCCGGGGCTTTTTTATTTTGCCTCCATATATGACTGCCAGTTCACTATCAACACCTTCTCCTCGGGCAGCAGCAGGTAGCCGTAGTCGTAGCAGAAGTGATAGGTGTTGCCGTTTTTGGTGCGGTAGAGGTGGGTGAAGTGGCGGAAGTCGAAGCCGGCCATCTCCAGCACCTCCCGGTAGGTGGTGGTTTTCCCCTGTGGGCTGGCTTGTTTGAGGAGCGTGCGGTTGCGGCGCAGGATGGAGTTGATGCTGAGCATGAGTTGCTCACCGCTGTTCTGCCGCCTGTTCGCGTTGTGGGCCTGCGCCCGGCACTGGTTGGAGCAGAAGCGCTTGTCTAGCCTCCCGCTCAATTTGTTGCCGCACTGCGGACACTGTTTTTCCTCCTTCATTAGAACATCCGTTTTTTGAAACGTATAGTTGCGTTTATAAACGTACTTATGTGTTTCAAAAAACGGATGAGTTGTCCGTGGGGTTTACATTTGGGCAAAATTAACAGCAGACCCTATGCAGCAGACTTACCACACAGCCCCCGTCCTGTACCTGAACACGCTTGAGCACGAGGGGAAGCAGTTCATTCGCCTGTGGTACAAGCCAGACCACCGGATCACCAAGCTTTTGAAAGGCAGCAACATTGTGAAATACAGCAAGACGTACAAGTGCTTTGTGACGCACAAAACGCCGGAGGCCATTGAACTGTTGCACAGGCACTTCCAGGGGGTGGCGTTTGTAGATGTGCGATACCTTAACAGGCCCAAGAGGCTGAGGCCGGCCTTGGGCGCTGTGGTAACCTCGGGCAGCCTGCAGTCGGAGCCGCTCATAAAATTACCTGAGCTTCCGGTCATCCGACTGCAGCCGCTCGAGTACGATGGCAAGGCGCTCATACAGATCTCGTTCCCTTACAACGAGCGCATTTACAGGTTATTACGGTCAAGCAGCAGCTGCCGCTGGCTTGCAGAGTCCCGCTGCTTTGCCCTGGACACAGCGTCAGTTGACCTGCACCAACTGCTGGACCTGGTTCAGGACACGGCGCAGGTATGGCTTTCTGGCACGCTGAAGATAAATGACATGACCATCATGCGCAGGCTTTGGGAGCAGACCTACAGAAAAGACACAGACTACATCACTTGCCCTTTGCCGTACCTGGAGAAGCTTTTCCTGCTCAACTACTCCCTGACCACGATCCGCACCTATCACTCCCTGTTGCTGCGCTTCTTTAACGGACACAGGGAGAAAGGCCTTGATAAGATCAACGGTTTCGACACGGCAGAGATAAACTCCTACCATCGGCAAATGGTGCAGGCCGGAACCTACTCCTACTCCTTTGTGAACCAGAGCATCAATGCGGTTAAGTTCTACTTCCACCGCATTCTGGGCAGGCACACGCTTGACCTGAGCCAGGTGGAGCGGCCCGAGAAGGCCGACCGGCTTCCCACGGTGCTCAGCAGGCAGGAGGTGCAGAAGATTCTCTCGGCCACTAACAACCTGAAACACCGCTGCCTGCTGCAGCTGCTCTACGCCGGGGGGCTGCGGATCGGGGAGGTGATCAACCTGAGAATCACCGATGTACAGTCTGACAGGAACCTGCTGCTTATCCGCGGGGGCAAGGGCAAGAAGGACCGCACCACACTGCTTTCGCAGAAACTGCTGGAGAGCCTCAGGGCCTACTACCGGGAGTATAGGCCGCAAGTGTGGCTGTTTGAGGGACAGTACGGGGGCCAGTACACCACCGACAGCATCCGCAACGTGTTCAGGGACTGCGTGAAAAAAGCGGGCTTGCAGAAGAAGGTGACGCCCCACTCGCTCCGGCACTCCTTTGCCACGCACCTTTTGGAGCAGGGCACGAATCTGCGCTACATCCAGTCGCTGCTGGGGCACAAGAGCAGCAAGACCACTGAAATCTACACCCACATCACCAGCCACGGACTGGAAAATATTGTCAGCCCGCTTGACAATTTATAGGAATGTTCTATATTTAGCTTTAAATTGTATAGAAGATGAAGCCGGACCCTTACCTGATGTCAAAAACCCTTGAAGAGCAGGTTCTCAGCACTCCAGCTAAAGGGCCAATAACCGGAACTCCTCCTTATACACGATAGTTGGCCGTGATTGGGATTATTTTCAAATTTTAAAGTGGCGTGTCTTTCAGGCTTTTAAGGGGCTGGAGGGCATCAAAGGCCACTAAAGCGGGCAACGATCAGAAAAGAGCCAAAGGAAGAAATTTAGTTTCTGACTGGAAGTCTTGCTTCGGCGAAGCCGGGAGAAAGCTGGCTTTCGGACGGAAGCGTCCAGGCAAGACTTTGAGCGGGCGAAGTTATAGTTGGGAAATGACAAAGTCAAGCGCATAACTTCGCCTAGTGGCTCTTTTACAGAGGGTTGCCGGCAATAGAGAGGCCAATGATTGATTTGTTTTTCTTTTGATTGTGAGCCAGGCCGGGGCCTGACGCCTGTGGCAACGTCGCCAATAGCACATTAACGTCATTGCCTGCGGCTAAAGCGCCACTTAGAAGGAATTTAAAAGGTGAAAATAACCCAACCATTCAGGTTGTTTTCCCTAAAAAATAAAAAGAAAAAGTTCGCATTAATCCGGGGTAAAGTTCGCATAACCCGGGAGAAAAAAGGGAAAACAACCTCGACCAACACCGTCTAGATGCCATTGGAGGAACCTTGCCGAGCACAGCGACCCTCCAACGAGACGCCACCTAGACTAACGTTGAGCTTAATTAAAATTAAGAGAAAAGAGTTATGAAGGTAGTCTTTCTGTTTGCTCTATACTTGTTCTTTTATCTGGACAATTCTTCTACATTGAAGGAAAGTTTGGCGAAGGACAGGGCCATTCTTAAGGAAGCTCACAATGTCTTGCCTGATAACGTCAAGCTAGAGAAAGATTTAAAATACTTTGATTCTCTTTCAAACACAGACTTAGCTAAATTTAAACAAACAACGTCAAGTACAGGAGCTAAAGTTTGCACATCATGGTCAAGCAGCACAGGAGAAATAAGTAAGATTGAGCAAGTATCTACAACTATTCAAATAGATACACTCATGCATTTAGGCGACCTAGGAAAAAGAAAAGTGGTAGGTGAATTTCCTTTTACATTCTACAAATTCACTTTCTCGGACGGTAAAACCTCTACCTACCTGACACAGGAGAAGCAGGGACTCATTGAGTACTCAATCGGAGCAGAAAAGACTTCTATCGGCTATGAAACAGTTGACGTTGCCTTTGGGATAGCCTATCTGGAAGCGGTGAAGGAAATCAGTCTTAAGTGTAAAAAAGAAAAATAACTTAGCTCAACAAAGTATAGCAGGTATACTTCGGCTTTGCCTCACCACCCGCTATACCAGCACGTTATGTGTAAAATAATCTAAGAAATGAAGCTGTTATTTGTTCATCTACTACTTGCACTCTTTACATCTGGTGCAGAACCAAACTTTGAGCAATTGGCAGCTAATTATTATTTCAAGAATATCATAACTGACAAGTACCCAGAGATAAAAATAGCAGAGTTTGCCACTAAAACCGACACATCAAATTACTCTGGAATATTGATGACTTGTAAACAATGGGACGAAGAAACAAGGAAAGCAATCTTTTCTCAGCCTATCGAACAACCTAAAGTTTTACAACTCCCGAAGTCAAATATTCAGGTAAAAAAGATTAGAAAAAGGTCAAATAGAATTAAAGTGTTCGTGCTTCCTAGAAAACTTATTGGAGAAAGCTATTTTGTAGAAGTTGTGGCATATAGGAGACATAGGTCAATTGACTACTACTTTCTTGAATTTGACCAGCAGGGGCAACTAATTCAGCTTTGCGAAAAAAATGAAATAATTTAAACAAGAACTTCTTCACATAACAAGGCACAGCTTTTATGCTCGGCTACGCCTCGCACATAGGCTGTACTAAACGTTGCCCGTCATAGAAATTTATGAAAAAAATAATCTTTAGGTTCTGGAATGACATCTTAGATGAAGACTATGTGGAAAGAGTTTGGGCTGAACCTATAGATGAAGAAAAGGGCTATTACAAGATTGACAACATTCCGTACTTTGTCACGAGCTATTCGGACGGAGACGTTGTGAGAGTTGAAAAAGAAGATGATGAATTGGTAGTAAAGGAATTAGTAGAACCTTCTGGAAACACTACTATAAATATTATCTTCTTTGAGCATGCGGACAAGAAGGAAGTCTTAGATAAGCTTACCTCTTTTGGATGCGAATATGAAGGAATGGAAAACGTTATTAAAGGTTATTATTCTGTTAGTGTACCAGAGCAAGTTAACTACCAGCCGATTTACAGTTTACTAAACGAATTTGAGTTGGCAGAGCAGCTAAGTTTTAGAGAAGCATGTCTTTGTCACGATAGTAAATAAAAGGAAAACCACGTCGGGCAACAAGGTTTATACCTTATGCTTCGGCTGATGGCCTCGCACAAGGTATACACGAACCGTTGGCACAAATAAAAGTTATGAAAACTTTAATATTGACCTTTAGTTTATGTCTTTTCTGCTTCACTTTGTATGCCCAGAAGGTAGAAAAGGTCTATTATAATTCAAGATTAAATAGTTTGGGGATTATGGGTAGAACTGAAACCTTGCTTATCCCTAATGGCCAAATTTTCATTCTCAAACGGATAGATTACGGCAAGTTTGCAGGAATAACTATTGATACCTTGATTTTGAATAATGGAACATATGAAGGGAAAAAATGGAAAGTATCTTTTACTGAAAACAAAATGGTCCTAAGCCATCTGGGAAACTATGAATGGACCCAAAAGTTGAGGTTTAGAGAATATGCCAAAAGCAACCCTTTGATTAATCAAAAGCTGAATTTAAGTAAATAAAGAAATTTACTTAAGAATAGAGGAATTTAAAAGACAATCCGTAAAATTAAATGCGCCAACATTGCGTAAACAACATCCTTCGGCCGGCGGCCTCGCACGCTGTTTACACAAACCGTTAGCGGTCAGGCAAAAGACGACACCGATGATAAGAACATTTTTAATAATGGGAATAATATCAACAATTTTAAACTTGTTCGGCTGTTCGGGACGGACTAAGAACAATGACAGTACAAAAACAAATGATATGGACGACCAGATTGCCCAATCAATAGAAGCGTTTAAAAACAGACCAATTCACGAAGAATTGACGAATGAAATTATTGACTCTAATTCTGATGATGAGTTATTGCAGGTGGTTTTTGATAACCTCACGACAAAACTTCCAGACAACTACGAAAAAGAATATGAAACCGTAATGACTTGGAATAAGTCAAGACAAGCAATCTATTTGATTTGGCTGTTAGAAGCAGAAGTAAATAACGGTGGATACAATCAATTCTACTTCAACTCAAGTGGACAGTTTTACAATGAACTACCAGCAGCATTAAAACTTGTCGGTGCGAACAAATTTGCCAACCTGACTGAACGAGCGAATAAGATTTATGAAAAAGAAAACCAAGAAATCACAAAACATCAAGACGGAACAATTGAAGGATTTAGCAAATCATATGAAGACAATCCATTAAACGACTTAGACGATGAATTCTATGAACTTTATCAGACTGAGAACCTGCAACAAATTCAGGTAAATTACATTCGACAGAATAAAAATGACTTTACCGACAAATAAAAAAAGCCCGAACCGCTAATTGAGTAGACGGCCCCGCCAGATTTAGCTGACGGGGTGCGCCTCTCACACCACTGTACGTACGGGTCTCGTATACAGCGGTTCGTTAAGTTGTGGAGCTACTTTCCTGTAGTAGTCAAGCAGTGATTCATACCCTCTACGGACCAGCCTTTTCACCGTAACCGTCGTCACCAGAATAGGGCTCTGAGCCACAGCCCAGCCTCCTTTCCTGGTCCTGCTCCAGGCATACGCCTGCCATTTGGGAACGCCCAGCCGAATCAGGTTCTTCCTTTTCCGTTCCGGTCTTTTCCAGTCATGCCAGATGCAATGCCGGAGCCGGTTCCGTATCCAGCTGTCCACTTCTTTGAGCTTGCCTTGAATACTGGCCAACCGGAAGTAGCGAACCCAGCCTCGCTGGGCCTCTTTCAGCTGCCCGATACGCTCATCAAAAGAGCAGGGCATCGTTTTACGGGTGATACCCTTTAGCTTCTGCTTTAACCTGTCCCAGCCTTTCTTGGCCACTACCAGCTGATATTTACCCTTGTCTCCTTTCTTGTAGGTGGGCACGAAGCCGTAGCCCAGGATTTGGAAATCCACCGGTCTGCGGACACCGCTCTTCTCCCTGTTGACAGGCAGCTTTAGCCTGTCCCTGAGGAAAAGGAACACGGCGTTGCCTACCTTGCGGGCCGTATCTGCACGCTCGGTATAGACACTGAAGTCGTCGGCATAGCGCACGTAGCGCAGTCCCTGCCGCTCCAGCTCCCTATCCAGCTCATGAAGCAGGATGTTGGAGAGCAGCGGCGAGAGCGGGCTTCCCTGCGGCACACCTTTGCGGCGTTTGACCAACCTCCCTCCCATAAGCATGGGAGCGCGAAGCCACTTGCGGACCAGGCGAAGGGTCAGAGGGCACTTTACCTTGCGGTAAAGCAGTTGCAGGAGCAGGCAGTGGTCCACCTCGTCAAAGAAGTTGGCAAGGTCAATATCCACGATGTGCTGATAGCCCTCGTGGATGTAGCGGTGTGACTGCTGCACGGCCTGGTGGGCGTTGCGGCCCGGACGAAAGCCGTAGCTGTGCTCAGTGAACCCGGGCTCAAAGAGCGGAGTGAGCACCTGGCTTACGGCCTGTTGCAGCACCCGGTCGGTGACGGTGGGAATGCCCAGCAGGCGACTCTTGCCGTTGCTTTTGGGTATGGCTACCCCAAGGATAGGCTGGGGCAGATACCTGCCGTGGCAGATGTCAGTGGCGATTACGTCCCTGTTTTGTTTCAGGTGCTGCGCCAGCTGCTCCACAGGCATACCGTCCACACCGGCCGAACCTTTATTGGCCACAACGTGCCTGTATGCCCGGAGCATGTTCCCCCGGTGAAGTACCTTCTCTACCATCTTTACTACTTTGCTTGTAATCTCTGCCCCGCTTAAGGCAAGGCTGGCTAAAGCCTCCCTGCCGAATTTGGAGCAACTGAACGTTCAGCCCTTCATTGGTTTGTGAGACCTCTGCCTCTCTCTGGCAGCTCGTGTCCTCCAACTACTATGGCCTCTGCTGACTCCTTGGCGCATAGAAACCGAATCTATTCCAAGGCCTCCCCAGGTAAGAGCACATTCCTTCCTCCGATTCCCGGCACATCTACATACCAGCGCTTGTTGGTCAGGGGCGTTGCAAAGGTGTGCTTGCTTACCCGCGCTACTATGCCTCTTATGTACTTTCTGTTCGTCAGTACCGGATTTTGCAGTCCCGCTTTCTTCACTGCATGCCTCGCGGCCAGCCAGCTTGCGGCTTGCTAACAGGCTTCACCAACTTGCCTGTAAGGGACTTGCACCCTCTGGAATAATATGATACCTTTAGTATCAGGTGCCCATACTGGGCGCACACACAGCATATAGCTTATGGCGGGTAAACGGCTGCCAGCAAGGTTTTCGCTTCGTAGCCAGCTTTGGTTTCGGTGGACAGGAAAGTACTTCGAAACCGCCACAAGCCATATGCAAAACGTTAGTCTTAATTCTTAGAGATGAATAGAAGCGCATCAATAGCTATTACTTCGTTGAATGTATTTATCAGCTTAGCTACTTTAAGTGCGTATCTTGTTAAAACATTTTGGTATGAAGGGACAATCTCTGCTTTGTGGATTTGGGTCGGCTATTTATATATTTATTCCCTTGTCTTATTTGTTGCGCCGAGTCTGTTAGTTTGGGCCAGCATACTGTTGTTCAAAGCGAAGCGCATAAAGAAAGATTCTGTTTGGGGCTTCTCTGCCAAGCTCTTTGCATTTACGCTTATATTTAATCTAGTAGTTTTCTACTCTGTAAGAATACACTCAAATAAGGTTGAGTTATCTGTTGCAAACTATTCTAAGTATAAAGTTTCTGAACTCAAAATTGTAGCAAGAAACAATAAAAGTTTTAAGGTTTCTAAATTAGAGCCAAGTGGTGTCGCAACTTTTCATTGTTACTGTTCCCGCATTGAATACCCAGATGATACAGGAATAAGATTATCATTTGAAATCAATGGAAAGAATATCGAAGGCTTTATTACGGGAAGGTACTCTCCTGTCAATGATAAAAGAATTGAGATTAGGATACTGAACGACTCTTCTGTCTATAAGAGCTCTCAATACGGTTCAGAAGACGAATGGACTGAATTTAATCAATACTCAAGTGCTGTTAGAAAGTGGGAAGAAATTATAAAATAAAAATTAGACTAACCACACCCATAAGCCAGCTACGCCGCCTTATGGTCAAGTACGTTATAGCCTATTTTAAAAAAGACGACAATGAAGAAAATTTACATTATCATTTTGACAGTTTTGACTTTCAATGTTTACGGACAAGACACTACGAAGAACTTGAATTCAGAAATGGCACGACTAAAAACGGAAACAGTTTTAATTGTACAGTCTCAAGCTATTGACGAATATCCATTATGGTCGCCAAACTCAGATTTTGTTGCCTGTAATATTGAAGGAAAGTGGTATAAGTTTAGATTAACAAATATTGACTTAGTTGATGCTAAATGGCGTGGACAAATAATTGGCGTTTTGACAACAAAAGACGCATATTCAGAACTGACAGATAAGGAGCAAAAAGAATTTGAAAAAGTATCTAAATTTAATCCACGTGAAGTCAAAACAAAAAACGGGACAAAGGTTGAACTTAAAATGGAAGGAATGGCTGTTTCTCTTATAGTGTCTAAGAAGGGAGAAAAAGCAAAGAAACTTTGGACAAGCGGTGGAGAAAATTGCCATAGTCTTGTTCTTTCTCCTGACGAAAAATATGTTGCCTACTTGTGTGAGTTGAATGGACTTTTAATAATGAAATTAGAGTAAAAACTGGCTATAACAGCGGTTTGGCGTCAGTCGGGGTGTCGTGCAAGGCGAAAGGTAAGTGCAATTAATAAAATTTATAGCGGTTTGAAAGTTGGGTGCTCCGAAACCCCGCCCGAACGCCAAGCCGCAAAACGTTAGGCACAATTTGAATGAAAAATAGAATTGAAAACATATTGGCTTTTCTGATTTTAGTTATTTCACTTAACTCTTGCTGTATTGGCGCAAAAGAAGATTACTTGGGGAATAACATCTACCTATCCGAATATGATAATGTTGACCGAAGAATTCTTTATCAAACGGAAAGTTGTGCCACTTCAGGAGATGAAATTGTACCAATGACTGTTTTGGAGATTGCAGATAATGACAAATGGATTATTGCAAAAACAGGAAACGGCAGAAAACGAACAGAAGACAGATTTTTTAAATATTGGGTAATAAAGAATGATTATGAAAGCTTACCTGATTCGGAAACTGTAAAAAGAAATACGACAGAATTTGATAACCGACAAGATTTTGACAAGTTTCTGAATGAAAATAAAATTTCGTTAGAACTGAATAAAATTGAATAAAAAAGTGCCTAATCGAGTAGACGGCCCCGCCAGTGTTAACTGACGGGGTGCGCCTCTCACACCACCGTACGTACGGGTCGCGTATACGGCGGTTCGTCAAGGATAGCACAGCCGCTCTTTACACCAGCTGT